>CAIXQV010000001.1 GCA_903921605.1 uncultured Planctomycetaceae bacterium
AGGCGACCAGCGATCAACACAGTGACTTACAGACTGAACCGTGCGTCTAAAACGAATGCAACATCTTTACGGTGGTGACTTTCCGCAACATAGCGCCAATTTGAGTATTGCAAAACATTGAACGATTTCAGTGTGGCCGAATTCAGGTGCTACAGCCGGACAAGCCCCGGAATGAATCAGGCTAAGATGACACGTCTGGCCGACGGTCGTCGACAATTCGTGTCACCTGGGCCTGAACGTTGTTCTGTGCGCGGCCACCAGTGAAGTCATGAATCAATGAGACATCCAGAGAACTCCCGGGGCTCAGTTCATGCCGCTCGAAGAATATCCCTTCGGCAATCGCCGCACGGACGTCTCTACCAGATCTGAATTCGTTCCGCTTTTGGCTTGAAGAGTTTATCGCCCGGCTTCACATCGAATGCTTCGTAGAATTCGTCCAGATTACTGACCGGACCATTCGCTCGGTAGGTTGAGGGAGAATGAGGATCGATGACAAGGCGACGTACAAGTTCATCGTCTCGATATTTGCGACGCCAGATCTGACTCCAGCCAAGGAAAAATCGCTGGCTGGCTGTCTTCCCATCAATGACTGGTCCTTCCGAATCTCCCAGCGAAAGTTTGTACGCTTTGTAAGCGATCGCCATGCCGCTGAGGTCGGCGATGTTTTCTCCGAGTGTCAGCTTGCCGTTCAACTTGCGGCCCGGCAGCGGTTCGTAAGATTCATACTGAGTGACCAAGCGCCCGGTTAGTTCATCGAACGCTTTGCGGTCTTCCTCGGTCCACCAGTTCGTGAGATTTCCATCGCCATCATACTTACTGCCTTCATCGTCAAAACCATGACTGATCTCATGGCCGATCACAGCCCCGATGCCACCGTAGTTGGCCGCATCATCGGCCTCGGCATCAAAGAATGGAGGCTGCAGAATGGCAGCGGGAAAAACAATCTCGTTCATGCTGGGGTTGTAGTAAGCATTGACGGTTTGCGGAGTCATGCCCCACTCTTTACGGTCGACTGGTTTATGCAGTCGATCGATCTGCCGAAAATGCTCTGCTCGCGCGGACCGCATCATGTTGCCCAGCAGATCGCTCTCAGAAATTTCGAGCTTAGAATAGTCTCGCCATTCGTCCGGATAACCAATCTTAGTCGTGATCTTGCTGAGTTTCTCCAGTGCCTTCACCTTGGTCGCATCCGTCATCCACTTCAGCCCATGAATGCTCTGTTCAAACGTCTTCATCAGGTTGCCAACCAACTTTTCCATGTGGCGACGTGACTCCGCCGGAAAATGCTTTTTGACGTATAACTGCCCGAGAGCTTCGCCAAGGACACCGAAATCACCAGCCCCGGCACCGGAGGTCGCATCAACAGCTCGCTTCCAGCGCGGCTTCTGTTCGGGGACTCCGGCAATCGTGCGAGAATGCAGTTCGAAATGAGCATCTGCAAAGGCTTTAGGCAGGTATTCCGCCGCCGAATCCAGCACCTGAAAGCGAGCGTACTGCTGCCAGGTCGCAACCGGAGTCTGCTCAACGATCGTCTCCAAACCCTCGAAATAGCTGGGGGTCACGACATTCACTTCTGTGAGATCAGAGACTCCGGAAGCCTTGAAGAATGTGCCCCATGGCAACGTCGCTGACAGTTCGCTGAGATTCTTAACCTCGTAAAGGTTGTAGCGTTTCTCGGCATCTCGCAGTTCAGTTCGAGACCACTGAATCTTCGCGAGGGCTGTTTCCAGTGCCAACAGATCCTTCGCGGCCTGAGCACCATGAGGAATTTTCGCGAGTTCAAACAGCGTGGTGATGTAGGCTTGCAGAGCCGTCCGCGCCTTCGCGTAGTTCTCATCGTCCTTCAGATAGTAGTCTCGATCCGGCAATGTCGTACCGCTCTGGGCAACCCCGGCGAGATACCGGGACGAATTCTTGTCGTCGGTGCTGATGAAGAATCCAATCGGCCCACCGATGCCAATAATTCCAGCCTCACCAAAGTATCGAATCACGTCTTCGGAGGTTTTGATCTGATCAATGGCCGCAAACTGAGCCTTCAAAGGATCGAGGCCATTATTCTCGATCAACTGTTCGTTCATATAGCTGCGATAAAAATCGCCGACCTTTTTGGCGATCGGGTCGTTCGGATTCTTCGCCGCCTCTTCAATGATCGCCCGAATATTCTCTCGCGCAGCATCGTCCAGAGCCGTGAATGATCCGTAGTTGGATTTGTCGGCCGGAATCTCAGTCGACAGCAGCCAGCGACCATTCACATGCAAAAACAAATCGTCCTGCGGTCGAACCGCGTTATCAAAACCGTCCGGATCAATTCCGGAATGCCGGTCCGCCGCGAACAATGACAGTGATGACAGCGCAAGAACTACGCTCAACAAACCAAATGGAACAAGAGATCTCATATCGTTTCCCAAAGTGCAGCGAAGCGCTGGCAGAAACAAAACAGGGGGCACGACGCCCACAGTCGGCGGCACGCCGACATGGCTGCATTCTGTCGCACGAGCGATGATTTTTCCAACCACGCAGTGGACTTCGTCACGACGGATCTCGTCTTGCAGTTCGGTGGGTCCCGTCCGCCGGGCTCGTCTTGACTCACATTTCTGTGCTCAGGAGTTTCCTTTGCCTCGCATGACGCCCCGCGGTGGGGCGGTGGCGTCATGACGAGGGGAAGGAAGATCATCGTTTCAGGAAGATCTCATCAAGGTTCAACAGCACGTTGCTGACAACCGTCATTGTGGCGGCCTGCACAGCATCCACATTCTGCGGCAGCGGTCCCAAAGGATCGGTCGCCAGCTTCATGGCGCTCTCGGGATTCGCGGCCAACTCCTTCTGAGTATCCTCATACAGAGTCGTCAATGCCGATAATTCATCGCTGGTCGGTGCTCGCAGAACACAGCGTCGGAATCCAAACTGAATCTGTTCCTGCAGAGTTCCACCTTGAGCCAGCATCAGGCGGCCCAGAGCCTGCGCCGCTTCCACGTAAACAGGATCGTTCATCGTCACCAGCGCCTGAAGCGGCGTGTTGGTTCGATTGCGTTTGAGAGTACAGACTTCGCGGTTGGGTGCATCGAATGTCGCCATGGACGGATACGGATTGCTACGCCGCCATGTTGTGTACACAGCTCGCCGATATCTGTCTTCGCCCATGCTGGTCTGCCAGTCAGTTGAACTTCCGAATGCTGCCGACAAACCGGAGCTTGGTTGCGGTGGCTTCACAGGGGCCCCGTACATTTTTCGGCTCAACAATCCAGAAGCCAACAAGGCCTGATCTCGCACCATTTCAGCGCTAAGACGAACACGTGGTCCGCGAGCCATCCAGCGATTGTCCGGATCGGAAGCGGCGGCATCCGGACTGACTTTGGCCGACTGACGATATGTCGCCGACGTCACAACCAGACGCAGCAGTGCTTTCGTGTTCCACTGCGATTCCATCAACTCCCGTGACAGCCAATCCAGCAGTTCCGGATGAGTAGGCAGGTCACCTTGAGAACCAAACTCTTCGCTGGTTGAAACAATTCCGCGACCAAACAAGTTCTCCCAGTAGCGATTCACGACGACTCGTGCGGTCAACGGGTTTTCTTCATTGACCAGCCACTTTGCAAACGTCAGCCGATTGACAGGTTCACCAGCAGGGATCGGCGGAAACACGGCCGGCACACCTTCGTGAACTTCATGCCCTTTGTCCAAATAATTGCCTCGAAACTGAAACAGCGTCTTGCGACGTTGGTCACTGGCCAGCTCACGCAGAACAGGTACCGAGGTGTCCGGCTTCATCGTGTTGTACTCGGCACGCATTACATCGCGTTCGTTGCGTTCCGCGGCCAACTCCGGAGCCAGCTTGTCGCGATACCAATCGGCAAGTTGCTTCTGTTCCTCAGCGCTGCGCTGGTCTGCGGCTTTATCGATGATCGCAACGATATTTTGAGGTAATCCGGCTCGTTCGATGACCGCTGCGTCATCGGTCGTATTGACCTGAAACCGTCCCAGCAGATGATTGGCGTACGGAGAATTCTGCTCAACAATCAGTCGAAGGATGGTGTTCTCTTTGACCTCAATCGCGGCTGAAGGAACAAGAGTCAAACGGTGACTTTGTCCCACGCTACCGCCAATAGCCCAGCCATTCTCGGGCTCAGTCTTTCCATCAAACACTTCTTCCGGAGCAAAGCCGTCCTGCTGGAAGTCAGCAAGCCCGGCGACAAAGCTGATATCGCGGGTGTTGCTCGGTGAGTACTCGGCCGACAGATTGGGAGGTTCGGCAATATTCTGACTCCAAAGGACGTTCCGATTCGCATCCAGCATCGACAGGCGAAAACCTGCAAGTCGCTTGTACACACCTTCACCAGCGCGGTTCCAGATCGCAATTCGATCGATCGCAGAATCTTTGGTCAGATCCAGCTCCCACCACGGATTGTCAGAGACCGCCGTATGAGTCACCGACATCTTCTCGTACTGGCCGTCCGTGTTCCCATCAATCGCGTACTCTGGCGGTCCGGCATAATCCGTTGAGCTTTGAGTCGCCTTGCCTGACGTTGCGATATTCTGCCCCGCTGAAAAGACCTGAACTTCGGCCAGAGACAGCATCTTTTGCTGTCCGGGAATCTCAACACGCACAAACCGAGCGACAGGTGCCTGGCTTTCCTGCGGAACAAGCTGAGCTTTCACTTCCGTGATGACAAAATTCCCACCACCATGGCCACTACCCTGCCCAGGAAGATCAGCAGAGAGAACAGTCTGAATCTGCAGTGCTGCAATCGGCTTTGAGTCAGAGCCGGGCTCGAGCGGAATCTCGATGGTGTAAACATCTTTCTCGGTTGCCGTTGGAACGCTGATGGTCCCGTCGCCCAGAATCTCTGCCTCACCACCACCTGATCGAGTGATCCGTGCTGGCTTACGAAGATTCCACGAAGCGGATTTCTGAAGACGAGTTTCCCAGTGCTGCTGCGATCCCGCGACAGCTTCAGTCGGCGTTGCCATGATCTGATCTAGTTCCGCCAGCCGAGCTTCGATGACAGACCGACGCTGTTTTTGCTCGGCGGTGTAGAGTTGCAGACGCGGAGAATCATCCCCACGATCCGCATCTTCCGTGTTGTTCAGAATCGCAAAGATCTGGAAGTACTCGTCCTGCGAAAGGGGATCATACTTGTGTGTATGGCACTGAGCACATGCGATCGTGGTGCCCATCCAGACAGCCATTGTAGTGTTGACTCGGTCGACAACCGCCACATTACGGAACTCTTCATCCTGAGTTCCGCCTTCATTGTTTGTCATCGTGTTGCGATGAAACGCGGTCGCGATCAACTGATCCTCTGTTGGGTTAGGCAGAAGATCTCCGGCCAATTGCTCAACGGTAAACTGATCAAACGGCATATTGTTGTTAATCGCTCGGATGGTCCAGTCACGCCATGGCCAGATCGTCCGAGCCGGGTCGTCTGCATATCCTGACGAATCAGCATATCGAGCCAGATCCAGCCACTTGCGAGCCCAGTGTTCACCAAACTCTGGTCGCGCCAGAAGGCTGTCGACCAGTTCGGTATAAACCTGATCGTTGATCAAACCATTCTCCCCCGTGAGCTTCTTGTTCCATTCATCGCCTTCTTCGGGAGTCGGCGGAAGTCCGATCAGGTCCAGATAAACGCGCCGTACAAGTGACAGTCCATCGGCTTCTGGTGATGGCTGAAGTTTGAGTTCGATCATTTTGTGCAGCGTGAAGTTGTCGATGGCATTCTTTGGCCACTTCACAAAGTCACCTGTCGCTGCGGGGACTTCTGCACGTTCCGGTTTCACGTAAGACCAATGGCGCGCAAAGTTGGCTCCCTGTGAAATCCATTGACGAATCTTTGAAATCTCTATCTCGGACAGAGGTTTCCCGAAATGCGAGGGTGGCATCCGAGTTGATTCGTCGCTACTGAGAATACGAGCCAGCATTTCGCTTTCTTCCGGATTTCCCGGAACGATGGCCGCATGCCCCGACTCCAGCGCTTTCGTGGCAATCGCGGCGTCATCAAGACGCAGGCCCGATTCTCGACGAGCATCATCCGGTCCGTGACACGCAAGACAACGATTAGAAAGGATCGGTCGAATGTCTCGGTTGAAGTCGATCTGTTGACCAACCGCAAAGCTTGCTGACAACACTTGCACAGAAATGGTTGCAGCGAGAACGAGCAATCTCATAGGGCACCATAAAGAGCTGACAGTTCGAGAGTGAGGCCGGCTGACAAGATCCGCTGTTTGACTGAGCATTCCGGGGAATGCGGAGATTAAAATTCAGAACGAGTCCATTGCGGCTTTTTGTCAGAGCCCGATAAAAAACGCTCGAGGCGGGCTCGCTAGTGTAGCGAAGATTCCCGTCGTCTTCACGCTGGAAAACAGCTCGATCGACCCACGAAATCCGGAAACGGCAGTTTTTTGCCCCGAGAACAGTCACCGATTTTCTCGAAGCCCAGTTCCGTGTGCTGCCATGTCTAGAGCGTTTGTTCAATCGTCGGCGCTGGATTCGTGAGGATACTCAGTTTTCATGAGGTCGACTGCACGCGAAACCCTGCAAAATCGGAATGCAACATTAATCGAAGACACTACACTACGGCTTTGATTCCCAGACGGTCTTTGTTTTGACTTACTGCGTCAAAGAGGTTTGAAGTCTGCGTGGGTAGTTTCGCCATCCGACTATTGTTGATACTTCTGGCTGCGATTCCTTTCGCAACGTTCTGTCACGCCTGCGGCGCGGCGATCATCCACAGCACTGCCGACGAATCATCAGAGCCGCAAGACGCAACGACCACAGAGACGAACGAGAACTCAGAGACGAACGGAACCTCGGAGAACACTCAGAACGAACTTGATTCTGATGAAGAGCGGCAGGCTCTCGCGGCCAACGAACGTTTTCTGACGCTACTCAAGAAGCAGCCGAAACCGGGCACAGCGCTGGATCGAGTTTATGCGTTTCATCTGGAACGAGGCTCGCTCGACCAGTTCCTTTCCGAACAACGAGCATTGATGACTACTGGTGATGACACCGGTGTTGCCTGTTTGCTGGTGGGACTGTTCGAAACGAAGCGGGGGAATCATCGTGAAGCCGAAGCGGCGTTTCAGTTCGCTGAAGAACGTCGGCCCCAGGATGCCACCGCCAGTTGGCTGCTCGGGCAATGCTTGCTTGAACTGCAACGGGCTGAAGACGCGGCGACAGTTTTAGAGCGAGCTATTGAACGCTCGCCTCAGAAATCAGAACTGCTGCTGATTTTCCAGGATCTTGGGCGAGCCTACCGGCGTTCGCGGCAGTCCGAGAAGGCGAACGCTGTCTGGCAGCGGATGGAGTCGCAGTTTCCGAGTGATCTGCGCGTGAAGGAACAAATCGCAACCACGCTGTTCGATGAGGGCGATCTTGAGGCTGCTGTTGTTCGATTCGCAGAGCTGTCAAAACTGCATCGGGATCCCTATCAGAAGACGCAGAATGCAATCACAGCGGCCGATCTGAAACTGCAATTGGGACGGCAAGATGAAGCTCTGCGTGATCTTGAAGCACAATTGCAAACACTGGATCCCGAAAGCTGGCTCGCCCGCGACATTCGCCGACGCATCGACCATGTTTATCTGCGAAACAATAACCAGGCTGGATTGGTAAGTTATTACGAAACATGGTTGCAGAATCATCCTGACGACCTGGAAGTCATATCAAGTCTCGGACGTGCTTTAACGCTGCAGGGGCGAGGGCTGGATGCTCAGGCTTGGTACCGCAAAGCTCTTGAGAAAGCTCCGACGAATATCCCATTGCGAAAATCGTTAATGGAACAATTGGTGCGGGATAAGTTGTTCAATGAGGCGATGGCTCAGTATCAGAAGTTGCACGAAATCGATCCGGGCAATGTCGACCATCTGAAGGAATGGGGGCTGTTGGCGCTTTATCGCGATGATGTACCTCTCGCAGAACGCCGAGCTACTGCGACGGCCGTCTGGAAACGCATGCTGTCGGTTCGCCCTGATGAACCCGGAGTACTGGTTCAGGCTGCGGAATTGATGCGCCGTGCAGAACTTCCTGATGAAGCATTGCCGTTGTATCGACGAGCCATCGATCTTGCGCCGCAGGATGCTCAGTATCGCGAATACCTCGGGGATTATCTGCAGACTTTGGGACGCACCGAAGAGGCTATTCAAGTCTGGAACACCATTGCGGAAGGCGACGAGCGAAACACTGCCAACCTGAATCGTCTTGCCGAAATCTTCCGCGCGGCCGGTATGCAGGACAAGGCCATTTCAACGATGCTGGCTGCTTGTGAATTGACTCCGGACATCAATGACCATCTCAAACTGGCTCGTTGGCTGCGTGAGTATGAAGTGGCGGGCAGTTATCCCAGGGCCGCGGATTCACTCAAACAGCTCGACATCGCAGAGACTCTGGCGGAGACGGATGAAGAACACCGAATACTTCTTGATGATCGAATTCTGAGCCTGATTGCAGCCGAACAATTGGATCACACTATCCATGATCTGAAGCTCAAGTTGCAAAAGACTGAAGAGGCAGGAAAACCTGTCGACGATGCTGAGGAATTGCAGAAGAACGCCGCGGAATGGATCAAACTGGCGACATACTTCGAAGCCGCAAAAAAACTTCCGGATGCCATGGAAGCCGTGAAGAAGTCAACGGCCTTGGCGCCGGAGGCGGTTGCCTCATGGACACTCGCGGCAAAGTTGTTCGAACAATCAGGACGATACGCGGATGCCGTGGACGCTTATGAAAAGCTGATGTCTTTGGATCTGCGGGCACGCAGTGAATGTTTGCAGAAAATCGCGAGTCTCGAACAACGTCTCGGTCGCCGATCTGAAGCACTGAAGGCCGGCAATGAATTGCTGGCCGCCGGTCCGGAGAACCCCGAGTTCCTAAAGTTCTACGCCGACCTCTGCTTCCATTTCGGCGACCGACAGGAAGCCTTGAAGACTCTGCGGCGCTCCGTGAGATCCAGTTCGGCAGATGGCACACTCATTCTGTTGCTGGCACGAACATTGGCG
>CAIXQV010000002.1 GCA_903921605.1 uncultured Planctomycetaceae bacterium
GGCAAGATGACCACGTTGATGAGTCAATGGTCAGAAGGTGATGAAGTCAGTGTTTGGGGACCGCTCGGCAATGGTTTTCCTGTGCCGGAATGTCGTCACCTGATCTGCGTCGCGGGAGGAATCGGGCAGACGCCGTTTCTGGGGGTCCTTCGAGAAGCATTGGGGCTGGAATCTTATGGAATTCCGCCAAGATCAATCACGACGCGACCTCAACAGGTCTCCTTATGCTACGGAGTAAGATCCGCCGGTTATCTGGCCGGAATTGAGGAGTTCACAATTCCGGGGCTCGATCTGCAGATTGCGACGGACGACGGAAGCACTGGCCATCAGGGCTATGTCACGCAATTGCTGCAGAATAAGTTGGCACAGAATTCTGACGGCGTTCACGTTTACTGCTGTGGTCCGGAACCCATGATGAAGGCTGTGGCGGAGATCTGTAAGGCTGCTGCTGTTCCGTGCTGGCTTTCTCTGGAAACGCCGATGGCCTGTGGCTTCGGGGCCTGCTTTAGTTGTGTGACAAAAGTTGTCGAGCCGGATGGCTCGTGGGATTATCGCCGGACTTGCGTTGAAGGTCCTGTCTTCAGAGCCGAACAGCTGGTTCTTTAACGCATCACGAACACCGGAAAAGTCGATTTCATAAGCTCTTGATGAATTGAAAGTGTGATACATGCCTCGGATTAAGGCGTTTCAGGCGTTGCGTCCTGTCGAAGAATTGGCCGCTAAGGTCGCTTCTGTTCCCTATGATGTTGTGAATCGCGATGAAGCCGCGGCTCTGGCTGAAGGGAACCACCTGAGTTTTCTGCACGTCGTTCGACCGGACATTGACTTCCCTCCGCAAAAGAATCCGTACGATGCCGACGTTTACGAAAAGGCGCGGGCCAACTTCCAGAAGCTGATCAGCGATGGAGTCCTGAAGCAGGATGGCGATGACCACGTCTTCGCGTATCGCCAGATCATGAACGGTCATTCCCAGACCGGAATCGTCTGCTGCTGCCATATTGATGACTACGAGAACAACCTCATCCTGAAGCACGAGAAGACTCGCAAAAGCAAAGAGGACGATCGCACTCACCATGTGCTCGCTCTGAATGCAAATGCCGGGCCTGTGTTTCTGACTTACCGCGGCGTCGACGAAATCAACGCGAAGGTTGCCGAAGCAACGGCCAAGGCGCCGCTCTACGACTTCACCGCTGTCGATGGTGTTCGACATACCATCTGGAAGATTGAAGCCTCACAGCCATTTGTGTCGGCGCTTTCCGCCGTGCCGGTTTTCTACATCGCCGATGGTCATCATCGCGCAGCCAGCGCGTGGCGAGCGGGAAAAGAGCTGCGACGTCGGCTGCCTGACGGTGGCACGGGAAATGAAGAATGTAACTGGTTCCTGTCGGTGCTGTTTCCTTCGGATCAGTTGCGAATTCTCGCTTACAACCGGATTTTGAAAGATACACACGGGCTGACGATTCCCAATCTGCTGGAGAAACTGGATGCACTGGGTGATCTTCAACGCACTGACGACCCAGTGCCTGATGCCCCCGGATCATTCTGTTTTCTGATCGATCATGTGTGGTGGAAGCTTACGATTGCTCCGGATCCGTTGTACGTCAAAGATCCGATCAAGTCGCTGGATGTGTCTATTCTGGAACGTCTGGTGCTGCATCCGATCTTTGGAATCGAAGATGTCCGAACAGATTCACGGATCGACTTCGTGGGAGGTATTCGAGGCACCGCAGAGCTGGAACGACTTTGCATTGGTGGAGACTGGGCGGTTGCGATTTCGATGTATCCGACGACGCTCGATCAGTTGATGTCTGTCTCCGACGCCGGTGAAATCATGCCTCCGAAAAGTACCTGGTTCGAACCCAAACTGCGCAGTGGATTGTTGGTTCACACTCTGGAATAGCCAAACGGCCTGGTGCTGGTGGTCTCTTGATCTAATCCCCCCTGAGCCTGCCTCAGGGGCCAGCGGGCTTTTGCACCACAGAAAATCAGCTGTTCTTTGCTGGTGCAAAAGCCGTTATACCCCCGACGCGGGGTCGGGGGCGACTGAATCAACAACCCGCGTGTGCCCGTTAAATAATTTGAGTCATCAACCGCTTGCGCTTCGGCTCATCACTATGACGAGATCAACGGACCTCCTGCGCGTTCTTGTACTTGTTTGCCTCATCAGCTCTTCGGGCATTGCAGACGAACAGCCCGAAGTTTTGCCGGCTGAAGAAGCTGCTCGGACAATGATTGTGCCGGATGGATTCCGCGTCACGTTGTTTGCCGGGGAGCCCGATGTTCAGCAGCCGATCGGCTTCTGCATAGACGATCGAGGACGACTGTGGGTTGCGGAAGCGTATAACTATCCGAATCACGGAACTCGACCGGGCGATCGGATCCTGATCTTCGAAGATACTGATGGCGACGGCAAACACGACAAGCGAACCGTCTTTTATGATCAGCTGAATTACGTCACGGGCATTGAAGTTGGATTCGGCGGCGCGTGGGTGATGTCGCCGCCGAATTTCTATTTCATACCCGATCGAGATGCAGACGATCGACCAGACAGCGATCCAATCGTACTGCTGGATGGATTCGGCAACCATGCGAACTCTCATAACCTCGCCAACGGTTTCGCGTGGGGACCAGACGGATGGCTGTATGGAACTCATGGCCGTACGAACTGGTCCGAGATCGGCAAGCCGGGTTCCTCAGCAAAGGAACGAGTTCGCTTCGACGGCGGTGTTTATCGCTATCATCCGGAACGACATGTCTGGGAGCCGTTTGCCGACGGGACAACGAACCCATGGGGAATTGACTGGGACGATTTCGGTCAGGCGTTTGTCTGCAACTGTGTTGATCCGCATTTGTATCACGTGATTCAGGGTGCGCACTATGAGCCGTGGCGGAATCGTGAATCCAGTCGCTATGCCTATCAACGAATCAAGACCATTGCGGATCATCTGCACTTCATCGGCAAGGGTAATGTCCACGATGGAATCGGCACCGCTGAGGAAGATGCTGCCGGTGGTGGACACGCTCATTGTGGCACGATGATTTATCTGGGTGATTCATGGCCCGAGAAATATCGCAACACAGTCTTCATGCATAATCTGCATGGACACCGCATCAACAACGATATTCTGAAGCGAGCAGGCTCAGGATACTCCGCGTCACATGGTCCGGACCTGATGCGTGCCCGCGATCAGTGGTACATGGGCGTGACGATGCAGTACGGTCCGGATGGTTCCGTCTATTCGCTGGACTGGTCCGACACGGGAGAATGTCACAGTGTGGTCAACACGCAAAGAACCACCGGACGAATTTTTCGCATCTCTTACGGCGATCGTTCTCCTGTCAAATCCGATCTGGCATCGCGGTCGACAATGGAGCTAGCCGAGCTGCAGTTTCATCGAAACGACTGGTTTGTGCGGCATGCACGACGACTGCTGCAGGAACGAGCCGTACGCGGTGACGATATGACAGCGGCCACGATTGAACTCAAACAGCGACTGAAGATGGAGTCGGGCGTTGAGAAAAGACTCCGATGTCTCTGGGCACTGTTTTCGATCGGAAAAGCTGATGTCGCGTTGCTGACGGAGTTGTTGAGCGAAGAATCGGAACATCTGCGTGGATGGGCGATTCGATTATTAAGCGAAGATCGTGAGTTATCCGCAGAGATTCTGCAGCGATTTGCGAACATGGCGGCGACTGATCCTTCGGCCCTGGTGTCTTTGCATCTGGCCAGCGCTGCACAGCGGATGGCGTTGAAGGATCGCTGGTTACTGGCCCAAGCGCTGAGCAGTCGGCTGGATTTTGCTGACGACCAGAACATTCCATTGATGACATGGTATGCCGTCGAGCCGTTGGTTGAACATGATCAGGGCCGATTTGTTCAGCTCGGAGGAAGCTCAAAGATTCCGATCGTTCGACGCCATGTGGCTCGACGAGTTGCCGGAATTCCCGGGAATCTTTCTGGCATCGATCAGCTCATTAAGGCCATTCGGAGGGCTGATGCCGAGACACATCGAGGCGACCTTTTGTCCGGTCTATTGGCTGGCCTTGAGGGAACTCGACGCTTTGATCTTCCCCCAGCATGGTCCGAGACTTACGCGGTCCTGAAGGATTCAGACGAGGAATCGGTCCGCGAACAGGCACAGCGGCTGGCGTTGATTTTTCAGGATCCTCACGCGATTCAGCAGTTGCGGCAGTTAGCAGGCGATTCCGCGGCAGACAAATCTGTCCGGCAGCGTGCGATCAAAGCTCTGGCAGGCAGCCGAATCGCAGGCTTTGACGATCAGCTCATCGAACTGACGGCGGATGAAAATGTCCGAATAGAAGCCTTGGCGGGGCTGGCCGAGTATGACCATCCTGCGACCGTGAAGATTGTGCTGAATGTTTACTCTGCTGCTAACGCGACGACTCGCCAGGCGGCTCTGCAAACGCTGGCGTCTCGCGCCTCATGGGCTAAATCACTGATGGCCGCGTTGGAGTCTGGCGAGATTGCTCGCACCGAGATCACTGCATTTACCGCGCGGCAGATTCATAGTCTTGGGGACAAGCAACTGTCGAAGGATGTCGAAAGACTGTGGGGGCCGATTCGAGAAACTCCGAAGGATCGAGCGAGACTCATCACCAACTACAAGCCGCAACTCACCGCCGCGTTGATTCAAAGCAGCAATCGAAAGAATGGGCGAGCGCTGTTTCAAAAGAATTGTGCAAACTGTCATCGGTTGTTCGACTCGGGAACA
>CAIXQV010000003.1 GCA_903921605.1 uncultured Planctomycetaceae bacterium
GGGATGCTGATCATTCACGCTCCGACATGATCGAGTGGCTCAAGAAGGACGGCGGCATCTTCAAAGACAAGACGATGGACCAACTGCGGCAGCTGCTGAATGACGTCGAGTTGATCAACATGTTCGCTGAAGGGTACGACGCGCTGTCACGATCCATCTGCTGCAGTGCAAGGCGGCAGAAGAGATACGCCGAAAGTCTGGTCCAGCAATCGTGAAACCGTCATCCCGGCCGTGTACAGCGGCACGGCCGGAACGGAGTGTGGGCACAAACTCCTTGGAAAGTCTGATCGGTAAGCCACAGACTGGCGTTCTGAACATGGCTCATTCATCACAGTCAAAACCCTGGTAGGGATTGAGTACATGCACACACGAGAGATGGCGTTCAAGAAGGTCGTTGACGGAAACCCGACCGTTGGCATTGTTGGGCTCGGTTATGTGGGTCTGCCACTGTTGGCGGCATTCTGGAAGTCCGGGATGAAATGCCTGGGGTTCGATATCGATGCCAAAAAGGTGACGTCCCTGATCGAAGGGAAGAGTTACATCAAGAGCATCCCCGACAAGCTGGTCAAGGAGTGGATGGACTCTGGAGACTGCGACGTCACAGCCGATATGCGAAGGCTGGCTGAGGCGGACGCAATTCTGATCTGCGTTCCGACTCCTCTGGACTGTCGCCGGGAGCCTGACCTGAGTTTCATTCGTGACACCGTTCAGGCAATCGCCCTGACGCTGCGACCGGGCCAGCTTGTTGTCCTAGAAAGCACCACGTATCCGACAACAACTCGTGACGTCGTCATCCCGTTGCTCGAGAAGAATCCGTCCGGCCTGAAGTGCGGAGAGGATTACTTCGTGGCCTACAGTCCGGAACGGGAGGATCCAGGCAATGCCATGTTCTCAACCGAAAACATCCCGAAGGTGGTGGGCGCTGCGGATGAGTTCACAACTGTGCTGGCTACCCGGCTGTACTGGAAGGCGATCAGTGAGGTTGTCCCGGTCGACAGCCTGGAGGTCGCGGAAGCCTGCAAGATTCTGGAAAACACCTACCGGGCCGTGAATATCGCTCTGGTCAACGAACTGAAGGTGCTGTTCGACAAAATCGGGATTGATATCTGGCAGGTGATCGCTGCGGCCAGGACCAAGCCGTTTGGGTTCCAGGCGTTCTACCCCGGTCCCGGCCTCGGGGGTCACTGCATCCCGATCGATCCGTTCTATCTGTCATGGCTTGCCCGCCAGCACGGCGAGCAGACCAAGTTCATTGAACTGGCCGGCGAAGTAAATCTGGCGATGCCTGAATACGTTGTAGACGTTCTCGAGGCGAATCTGGTCGCAAACGGCAAGACGCTGAATGACAGTCTCGTCTGCATCCTCGGTATGGCGTACAAGAAAGACATCGATGATCCGCGGGAGAGTCCATCGTTCGAGATTATGGACCTGCTGATCAACCGGGGAGCCAAGGTGAGTTACAGCGATCCGCACATCGCCCGGCTTCCCAAAATGCGAAACCGAACGGACCGCCCTATGGGCAGTAAGATCCTGACCGAGACGTTCCTGCAGTCACAGGATGCCGTGATCATCGCCACTGACCACACAGCCTTCGACTACGAACAGATCGTACGGAGTTCTCGCCTCGTGATTGACACCCGGAATGCCACCCGGACCGCCAGCCAAAACGTCGGGCATGGGTTGGCGCAGATCGTCAGGGCGTAGAATCTTTAGAATGAGGTTAAATTCGGAAACGTGAGTTCAAAACAAAAGGGGATGATATCGTGGAAAGATTGATGGTCGGTGGATCGCAGGACGGCGTTCGAATTACTGTGGAAGAGAACACTGAAACGGTGCTGGTGGAGGGCGGCCGAGTGTCACCTGTTGACGTTGGTGACGGCTTCCGCCAAGAGGCACCGCGTCGGCTGGTAACCGACATCACTGAGGTGTACGAACTTCGAAGTCTCGGTGGGGTGAGTGTCTTCTTTCTGGACACTTTGGGCCGTGA
>CAIXQV010000004.1 GCA_903921605.1 uncultured Planctomycetaceae bacterium
GGAAGATTTGAGAATGCGGTGTCATCACACGCCGCATCCGCGAACACCGTTGTGTTCCCCGTAAGCTGATCATGAACATAGGCATTCAGCTGACGGTAGAACTCATTGACACTCATGTTGAACAGTGCCGAGGTTTTGGCGTCAATACAGGCAAGATTGCCGAGACAGCCTGACCAGGCCTTCCACCACGACCACGAAGCGTCATAGCCGTAGTGAGCGATCAAAAACTCGGTCGCAAATTGTCCCGCGACGTACATCAGTTGGTCTTTCCATGCAGACTGACGGCCCCCCTCTCGGATCTCTCTAAGGTCTATGTGAGTCCCGTCATCCGGCTGCCACGTCCGAAGGTCAGCAACCATTGCGGATCTCCATTTCGCATTGTCGAATGCGAGCCATGTGACCGCCGCCCCAAGGTAGTTCGCCTGGCCTTCGGCGTACCAACCAGGATCACTGTGGCTCTCGCCTGCGAACGAACGGCCGTTCGCCTGAAACTGCGTCGCGTGCACAAGCTCATGAGCAAAGCTGCGCATCAACCAGAGATAGTTTCCTGAGCCGTTGCCATCACCAACGGGATCTTCTGTGACCATCGCCTCGTTGGCGAGGAACCACCCAAGCCGAATTGATCCATCCCCGCCCAGCGTCGCAGCGTAGCCGCCCCCAACATGCGTGCTCGGCACACAGCCTGAATTTGGGAAGTCACGCCATGATGCACGCCATGCAGACTTCCCTGTAATCAAGGGATCGATTATTGCTTTACCAGTCTTGCAACTGAAATCATGATCGCCAGAAGCAATCACCAGCGCATCGGCTTTTGGATTCAGCGCGAAGCGGTTGAAGAGGCGGAATCCACCTTCCACGCTCTTGCGGATTACTGCTAATCCTGCCGCAGAGAATCGAGGAGACGAATAAATTTTCAGGGAATAGTCAGGAGTGCTGTTTTCTACCCATTCAAGTGCAATACATGCAGCAGCGATGCGCGCCTCACGCGGAGCCGCGGGCAGCGTGTAGCCACTGATTCGCGGATCATTTGGATCGCATTCGGCCCAGGGGAGGTTTACGGTAGAAACAAATTGTTGCCACCGATACCCATTCTTCGTTGAAGAACAAATGTTCGGGCCGGCGCGGTTTCCGGAGACGAAGCAGGCCGACCCGAGTGTCACTGCGCGCCAGCGCTTTGTCGCACCACATTCGAGGTAGCGGCCTCTTGCTGTCGTCGTTTTCCCTTTTGACGAACACTTGACTCCAACCGCAGGGGCTGGAGGGGCCTTCCCAACGCGGATTGATACTACTTTTGATGGATACGATTTGTTGTTCGTGCTTGTGGCGTAGACGACGACATCCCAGCTGCCCGCAGGTATGTTTTTCAAGGTGCATGTGCTCGCTGTCGGGGCGGTGCGACATGTGGCCTTGTAGTCTCCTGGGCTGCCACCGTTGTGGAAGCCTCGTTTCCCCAAAAATGCTTCGTACATCCCGTTCGTATAGCCAAGATCTGATGGGATTGGGCCCCACGAAACCGTGACACTACTTCCAGACACCGTGGCCTGAATGACGTCCGGATGGGCTGTCGCGGCGCTGACGCTTGAGGGGAGAAGTAAACTTAACCCAAGGACTAGCGCGACAGCACGAATGAACATGGCGGGAGTATAAACACGAACCAGACTCACTTAAGGTGCAGAATGGCGTATTGGTGCGCCCGGAGGGAATCGAACCCCCGACCCTCTGGTCCGAAGCCAGATGCTCTAATCCGCTGAGCTACGGGCGCATGTTCACGATCATCGTACTGGTCGGGGCGAGAGGATTTGAACCTCCGACCTCGTCGTCCCGAACGACGCGCGCTACCAAGCTGCGCTACGCCCCGACCGATCCCGTACGTCGACGGGAGGGAAGGATAGCCGATGCGCCTGGAGTCAGGCTGCTCGACTTAGGCACTAGCGGCCTCGGGGGAAACCCCGGGGCCGCTGGCTTTCCGAGCGGGCTCGTCGGAATA
>CAIXQV010000005.1 GCA_903921605.1 uncultured Planctomycetaceae bacterium
GTCGGTTCCGCACGAGAGACTTCGACCACTTCGTTTGCGCCCAGAGGTCTGCGGATTTGTCCGTCGATGACGACCATCACTCCCGGTGGAGCGTCCTTGACCGACAGACGAAATATGCGGTCTGCCGAGTCCACGATCGGGCGAATGGTCAAGGTATGCGGGCAGATCGGCGTGATTGCAAAGACCTTGAGTTCCTGCCTTAGGATGGGACCACCGGCAGACAAATTATGAGCCGTGGAGCCCACCGGAGTGCTGATGATGAGGCCGTCGCAACTGAATGTTGTCACATCCTCATCATCGATGCGAAGAGTAATATCCAGCATCTTCAAAGCACCGCCACAGGTCACGGTGACTTCATTGAGCCCAAGGTCGGTGACAATTGAGCCGTCGGCTTGATGATGGGAGCAGCGAAACATCAGGTGTTCAATGATGGAATACTGTCCGCGTTTTAAAGCCGGCAGCCCCTTCCGAAATTCTGCGGGACTGAGGTCCGTGAGGAAGCCCAGACGACCAAGATTGACGCCGATGATCGGCAATTGACGTTGTCCCAATTGCCGGCACCCACGGAGAATGCTGCCATCGCCACCCAGCACTACGACCATATCCGCAATGAGATCTTCGGGAATCTGTTCGTTTGCGGAGAAAACACCCACGACCTCTACGTCACGCACTCCCGCCAGATAAGCTTTCAGATCGCTCCACGCGGAGAGAATGTCCGGTCGGTCGCTGCCGGTCAAAACAATGATTCTGAGCAAGTGCTGGTCTCTCATGCTTGTGACTTCATTCCAGAACGAAATTGCTCGTCCCCGTATCGCAAACGAGTTATAGACGCTCCGTTAATCACTCACCAGCGCAGGGGCAATTGGGCCAGGGATGAAGTTTATGATTGGCTGCGATGGCGTCCGCTGAATAGCGGCTTCAAAACGAAAAACCGCAGCGAAACACAAAGTCTCGCTGCGGTCTGTGATGTGAATTCAGAGGAAGGCTGTGGCCTTCACTGAAGTCAGATTAGTAGGTGATGATCGCGTCGATACCGAACACGGTCTGGTTGAATAGAGCCTCGTGGCCTGCTCCACCCGCACCGGTAGCACCTGGCGCCCACATGTGACGAACTTCAGGTCGAATAACAAGCTTGTCCATCGGAGTGATATTCACACCGTAGGTCATCGTGTTATAGGAAGTGCCGTCAGCTTTGTACCATTCCTGACGAGCACCAGCTTTGACCTTGTCGTTGATCGTGTAGAACACGTAGTTGATCAAACCGGTTGAGTTATCAGCTGTCGCTGTTCCATTACCGAAGTCGTAACCGAAGTCACTGGCACCGTTTGTGCCAAGGGTGTCGAACTGGTGCACGGTCTGCCAGTTGTCATCCCAGTTCTGTGACAGGATGAAGCTGTTGATCGCTCCGTCGCCACGCAGACCGAAGTTACCAACGGTCGACAGGTAGGTGAAGGTGGTCGACTCTGACAACGTGTAAATGAAACCACCCAGCCATGAGCTACCGCCCTGGAAGCGGTCAAACCCAGTGTCCATACCCAGTGTCCATCCACCCAAAACCTGCAGGTTATCTCCAGCAGAATAGGTACCCAGAGCACCGGTATGAGTAAACGGTTCGCTGTTGTAGAAGGTCAACTGACGGCTGAGGAAGAAGTTGCCGCCAGAAGGAATCACTTCGTAGCCAACTGGCGTGTAGAAGTGACCCAGTTTCACTGACAAGTCACCTGTGGCAACTTCGGCATACAACTGTGGCAGAGCCCACTCGTATGTGCCGTGGTCCCAACCGTTGAGGTAGTCGAATCGGCCTGCGTTGTTGCCGAATGACTGAGCTTCATTACCGTCAACACCGTAGATCATTTCAGCTCGGAAGCCAAGACCGACGCCGTTGCTGCCGTCAGCAGTCTTGTTCAGGTACAAGCCCTGCTGGTTGAGGTTGAGCTTGTTCCATTCGTTGCCACGTGGGTTTGAACCAGCACCGAATCGAACATCGTTGAACTGGCCGTTACCGGTGAAGGCACCGTCCGGTCCGTCCTGGTAGCCGAACTGAGTCCAGCCACCGAACTCGATCCCGCTGCCTGACTCGCCGAAGAGATCACAGCCTTCGCCGCAACCGTCTCCACAGCCTTCGCCGCAGACATCGGAAAGTGGATCTGCACATCCGTCATCACAGACGGAGGCTGGTGCACAGCAGCTTGCGCTGTCATTGCAGCAGCTCATTGAAGCCAACTGATCGGTCAGTTTCTGACCAGCGTCGGCAAAAATCTGTTCGCAGTTTTGACAGTCTCCGCATCCTGGAGTGCAGCCCCCGTCAGCGAATGCGGTATTGCTTACCGCGATTCCACCAACAAGTGCCATACTCGCGATGAGCGACTTCCATGATCGTCGGACCATTTTCAATCCCTCGCGTTCATCCATGAATTCTCAGGCCTCGCATTCCTCCCGAATGCCTTGAGCCCTTCGAACTTGGTCAACTTGTGAGCAGGCAGCGTCGGAGTCACTGCGTTCGACACTTCCTGCAACCTTCAATCCCTGAGCCCACACGATGTGGTTAAAACTCATTCCGGGGGGGTTTCGTGGGTATCGACAGCGTCTTTTGCATCAGGCAAGGACTTTGCTGCCCAAAGTTGTGCCATTATGAATCAAGATGGTGCTGCCGGCGTACAAAGCTTCTGATCTGCCAGGTCAACGAATGAGGCAAAGCTGCCCTACTCTCTCTATTGTGACTGAAAAACGGTCATTTAGTGGCTAATGTTCAGCAGGGCCTCGCGGCTGACGGCATCAAACTCTCAAAGAAGGGGTCTCACTCTCAAACAAAAGGTCTCGCATAAAAACCAGTGTTTTAAGAATTCCGGAGAGATTTTTTGAATTTCAGGATACTCTTTGCGAACCTATTGAGACGATCCTGCGTCTGAGGGGCATCGGACAGTGTCCGTCGGTGCTCGGGGTGTATCTTCAACTGAACACTTTTTTAGATGACCGAACTTGTCGGGAACACAGTCGTTTCCGACGCCAATTCTTGCCGCCGACGTGCGGCATTCATCAGTGACTCGCAATTTCTGTGACAAAAAGTCACAAACGCGGGACAAATTTGGAGGCAGAACAATGCTGCTCAACACAACGATTCATGCTCTGGTTGCATCTACAGAGGCCGTCGCGGCCCATGTGATTGCCGGACTGTTCGTCGGTGCTGCCTCCCCCGTGGTATTTGCAGAGGTACCGAAACAGGAACGCATAATGCGCTCGATGCGCTGGCGTTATCTGCCAGGACAACCGGCCGGCGATAGTAAGCAGTGTTGTGGAGGACTCTCCAAACGCTGCCAGAATTCGCTAAGTCGCCTCAGTTCGAGATTACTCTCGAACTTGAATCGAACCCTCCATCTGGGTTCGGGTTGTCTGACCGGTACCAGCGGCAGAAGCTGAAGAGCAGATTCGATGCACGGCCTTGATTGAGATGATGTTCAAGGGATGGTTCCCGCGAACACTCGGCCTTAATGAATTCCGTGCAAAGAAACATGCTCCCCGTCTTCGGACGAAATCAGATCTTCTTCCGCTCGAACCGCTCGAAATGGGTCGCACACGTTGTGCCATCCATGTTCTTCGTGTGAGTTTCCGAGGCTGTCGCTGTTTTCCCAGCGTCTTTCCACCTCGCACTCACGGCTGTTCCTGCGAATCTCCTTCATGGCCCATCCGTTCCTGCCACTGGCAAACTCCCCGGATGCAGTGCTCGTGATTTTTCAGACTGGAGTCTGACGATAATGACTACTTCTACTTTGATAACTGATTCTTTGACTCCCATTGTTTTGCAAGCCCAGTCCGGCGACCGGGATGCTTTTGGCGATCTCGTGACGTTGTTCGAATCCCGGATCTTCGGGATCGTCATGCAGCGATTGCGAAACACGGCGGAAGCTGATGAAGTCGTTCAGGAAGTCTTCCTGCGAGCCTTCCGGAAGTTGCCTCAGCTTCAGGATGCTGAACGATTCGGCGGCTGGTTGTGCCAGATCGCCGTTCGATTGTCTATCAATCGAGCTGTCCGGCGACCCAACGAAACCTGCGTTGAACCTGAGTCTTTCGATTCTGCTCAGGAATGCGAAGACACTCCGTTCGCAGCAATGATTCGACAGGAAAACATTGCTCAGGTTCGCGAAGGATTGAGCCAGCTTGGCCGATTGGATCGGGAAACTTTGTGGGCGTTCTACTTCGAAGGCTCTTCTTTGAAGGAGATGAGCGAGCAGTTTGAAAGCCCGATCGGGACAATCAAGCGGCGATTGCACACGGCTCGAGGTCGATTGCGGGATGTCATCAGCGCGATGCAGCCTGCTTGATATCTGCAGTCGGCAATGATTAATCTTTTGTGGTCCCTGAACGAAAAGCCCGGCCTGTCTTCGTAAGAAGCGGCCGGGCTTTTCTGTTTACTATGCCGAACAAAATTCAGGGAACGTATTTACAGCGAAGTAAACATCCCCAATGCGGAAGTCAGAATTCTCCCACATCCTCTGCACCAGCTTTGGTCGCCAGAGCTTCCAGAAGTGTCTCATCGACATTTACCGAAACAGCTCGCACGGATCCGTCGGCCAGCACCATTTGCACGACTCCCGTATGAGGCGAACCAATTCCATCCGGACCATTCAGATAAGGCGACTGACTGAAGCCTCTGATCGTTGCTCGACCACCAGCCAGATAAGACGCGTTGGGCTCTGAGGCATCCGTAATCATGATGGTATTCGATGTGCCGTCAGTAATGTCTCTAAAGCGACACACACGATTGTATCCAAAGATACCTGCGCGCGGATCATCATTTTCCAGTGTCGCTGCATCCTCACCAACTCCAGCCATGGCCACGTAATCACCCGCAGAGGGATTTGCTCGTGCACCAGGCTGGCTGGGATTCTGAAACGCCGGCACCGCCATCATGACGGCTTGTGAATTCTCTTCTGCCTCCCATCCAGCTTCACCATCGATCGACTCATGCAAGGCCTGCTGTTCGATGTACGGCAGAATGGAATAAGCCCAGCTCAGCCGTTCATCCGGTTCAAGATCATCGTTCTCGACTGTGCCTCGAGGAAACTCGTTGAAGGTGTCGTGATAGTTGTGCATCGCCAGTCCAAGCTGCTTGAGATTATTCTTCGACTGCGTCCTCCGAGCCGCCTCTCGGGCCTGCTGAACAGCGGGCAGCAACAGGGCAATCATTACCGGTACGCCAACACTGGCCGACATGTTCCCCATTGGATTTGCTGGAACTGATTGTCGTGTGGTTGACCCAAGTCCCTGCTCTGTTGCATACCCCACGGTTACGTTAGGAAACATGGGCTCAGTGACCATCTCGACGGCTGGCAGGTCTTCCAGCCCGAATGGCATTTCCAGTGTTCCTCCGGCAATCTGTGGCAACACGTTCTGCTCCAGCAGACTAAACCCCATTGGAGCCAGTTGCAGAAGTTGCTGATAAGAAGGTGCTGGATCGGAAATTGTGATTGAGGAATACTCGCCGGGGAGTTCAGCCAGTGCCGCCGTCACATTCGCATCGGGTTTCCATGAAGGAAGCTTTCCGGTTTCTCTTTGAGCCAGCGACTGGGCCGATCCCGGAGTAACACTCGCAACCAGCCACTTATCGGTCACCATAATGGTCGGGACGACTGGCATGCCAGGAAGATTAAACGAAAAGTACTCTCGTCCATCCTTGTTGGTTCGACGAATACTGAACTCCTGATTTCCAGCTTGCTGCTCAATCAGGTCCAGCAAACGGCCAATCCCCTCTGTCAGAATCGCTTTGTCTTTGACGCTGACCGCTGCAACCGGCGAAAACCCGATCGGAATTGGCAGAGCCGCCGGATCTGCATAGATGCACCAGACGTCTCCAAGTCCATCGATCAGTTCTTTGCGAGGATCTCCACCGAAGACTTCAGTGATTTTCGCCAGACCTTCGTCCAGTTCTGCTTCTGCCTTAGGTTCCAGTTTCTGCATCAGGCTGCGGACTGTTCCGAGGACGGTATCGATCGAGCCGCCCAGATCAAACGTAGCTGCTGCAAAACCAGAAGTGGCTTTGGGCATCGGTGGCAGTTCATTCAGCGAGAGGTTTCTTTGCTTCAGCAAAGCCGCGAGCCCCGTGAGCGGTCCCTCTGCATTAAGCCGCACGTCCTGCCAAGTCTGCAGTCCCTGATATCCTGTCTGCATTGTTAGTTCACGAATATTGTGGAGTCCCAGCAATTCCGCGAACTCACGAATCGTCATCACCTCGCCCGACGGTGTGGGCGGCATGCTGAAGTCACCAAACTGATCCAGCAGGCGGCCGCTGTCCAGCCAGGCAAAGCTGTCCACAGTGTATCCGTCATGAGATCTGAGTTTGGCCCAAAGTGGATTCTTCGTGATGTTCTCCGTCTTACCCGAGGCAGTCGCAATA
>CAIXQV010000006.1 GCA_903921605.1 uncultured Planctomycetaceae bacterium
GTGTCACAATGTCCAGCGGGACGATGCAATCTTCTCCGATCGCGGGGTCCATGGTGACAAACAGATTTCGTCGGATCGCAAAACACGCCCCGGCCACAACGGCCAGAATTCCCAGTTGCGATTCCAGAAGTCGCAGCTTTAGCTCATAGGTCCAGTAAAACCCCTGACTCGCCTGGAGAGCATCCGAAGTCGGGGCTTCATACAAGGCACGACCGTCCACTGCGCCAACTTGTGGATTCTGAAATCGCCGAGCTATCTGTTTGCACCAATCCGCGTCAAACAGAATGTCGGCGTCAGTAAAGGCAATCAGATCTGATTCAATCGAGCGAACGGCTGCATTCTGGGTCCCGGTCTTGCCCAGCCCGGGGCTCTCAAACAAACGCACCCCCCGATCGAAGAATGATCGTACGATCTCGTTTGTTGAGTCCGTTGATCCATCGGAGGCGATCAGTACAGTCAGGCAACCTGCAGGATAATCACACTGCAGAATATTCTCGATCCGCCGGCGAATGATCGTCTCTTCATTGTGGACTGTCAGCAGGACAGTCATCGTCGGCCAGCGATCTTCGTTCTTAATTTCTACGCCTTTGGGTACTGACGCAGTGATCGCCTGCGATTCGTCACGCTTCAGGAGCACCATGATTTGCAGGAACCGGCCGTAGCCGTCATAGATCCAATACAAAATCAGCGTGGCCAGAATCGTGATAATCAGGATCATGAGTGCAGTCCTTTGCACAGGCAATTTGCGAAAACAGGCATTCCGAAATGTGCATCGATTTCACGCTGCTGTAGTGTATCCTCACGGCAAATTTAGTCCTAGTGCGCTGTCCAGGCCCGGAAAAAGCCGGCAGGAATCGATGATCCTGCGAAACATCGCCTGAATGAACCGACAAATCGAGCATGCGTCGATGCTGCTCATAAGGAAACACAAATGGCGATCCTGCACGCACTCGTCGTCGGTATTAATATCTACAAGTCCGAGAAACTCAAGAACTATCCGCTCAGCGGCTGCGTTAACGACGTCGCTCGTATGTCGCTCGTGCTGAGGCAGATGTTTGCGGATGAACTGCAGTTGATGACTCTCTCCGAGGACCAGGCGACTCGAGCCGCCATTTTTGACTCCTTTCGAAGTCAGTTGATTGAACCCGCGAAGATCTGGGCACAATCCGGACGCCCATCGCCCGAGCCCGCATTTCTGTTTCACTTTAGCGGCCATGGCTCATTGAACCGCGATGTCACGCAAACGAAACCCAGCGGCTTTGATGAGACCATCGTCCCCTACGACAGTCGTCAGGCTGACATCTTCGACATTCGCGACTGGGAACTCGGCGCACTGATCGACGAACTGGGACAGTACACCTCCTGCATTACGATTGTTCTGGATTGCTGTCATTCCGGTTCCGGCACACGCAGCACTGGCCGCATGTGCGAACCGGATTTGCGAACGCCTCCAGCTGCAAAACTGCCAAAGTCCAGCCCCGCTGAATCGTCGGGCTTGAGAAGTACGGGGGAAGTGAAAATGGCAGACTATGTTCTGCTGGCCGCATGTCACGCAAAACAAATTGCTCACGAGTACCACGATGTTTCTTCCGGGAAAACCGTCGTCTACGGTGCGATGACCTACGCTCTGACGGAAACTCTCGCTGGGCTCACGTCGAGAGAGATCACGTGTCGCGAGCTGTACGAGCTGACTCGCAACAAAGTTCGTGCATGGTATCCGCAACAGATTCCACAGTGCGAAGGTGATCGGGATCGTTTGCTTTTCAGCTCAGAGCGGCCGGGCAAAGATTTCCCCTTCATGGTGATGGGGGTTGAGAACGGTCTCTATGTGATCGACGGTGGACGCATTCATGGACTCAGCAACGGTCAGGAGTTCGCCGTTTATCCGCCAGATTCCCGTGTATTGAAGAATGCAGGCCCACCCGTCGCCAGGCTGAAACTTGAGCACGCCGCTCCTGTGAGCAGTCGATGTTCCTGCATCAGCGGACCTGCCTCAGTCGCCGTGGGCTCTCGAATCCTGCCAGTTGCCAGTCTTAGCACGACACCTGAGTCTGTGATTTCCGAACAGCAGCGAGCGGTCATGGAGATTCGCAATACGGAACCGTCTGTTCTGAGTGGCAAGATCCTGTTGCAGGCCAAGCGATTCAAGCCGCCGGTTTCGGCTCCACCAGTTTCTGGCAGACCCACAACTGCGGCAGCACCAGCAGTTGCGGAATACGAACTCATTACCGCCGACACACGTGGAGATCTGCTTGTTCTTAGCGGCACTTCCGTCTGCTTCTACGTGACCAACAACTCCGCTCAGCCGTTGTA
>CAIXQV010000007.1 GCA_903921605.1 uncultured Planctomycetaceae bacterium
GCCGTACGGGCCCAGTTCATGAGAGCCGCTCGCAGACTGCTGCGGACCTTTTCCTTCTGCACATCCAGAACTTGCTGGGAAGTTTCTTCCCACGCAAACTGGAGGTCACGCAGCGTTGGCACCATGCGCAGGCCGACCGAGGCCCCGCGCGAAACGCGAAAGACAGTCTCGTGTCCCGCTGCATCCGCCGCTGACGAATTCAATTTCTCGACAGCATCACGCAGCGGTTTATCCGTCAGATAGCCTGACGTCACCACATGCAGCGGAGACATGCCACTTTGAGCCGCGACCGCACGCGTCTTCGCGAAGTGGATGTCGAGAAACGATCGCCATTGCTCTTTCATCTTGCAGAATGGATTCAGAGCCTTTACAACGCCAGCTCCCTGAGTCCAACGGCTGCCAACTCCGGCCGCGAGTGTGATGACGCCGACTTCGCCATTCGCCAGGGCTGCTCGCCCCAGTTCAATCGCTGACTTTGGTATGTCGCGGCGGGCTTCAATGACCTCTTCCGCAGAAACATCTTCAATCGTCACGGACGCATGCAGACGATTCTGTGCCATCCCGAGACGTCCCGAGCGCAGGTCTTCTCGCAATTGTTCATGGGCGATCGGATCAAAGCCGTTACCACGCAGCAGATCTTCCAGACGTGCCGACTGCTGCGCTTCCTTCGAGGTCGTGGGAAGAATCCGCTGAATCAGTCGTGCGGCCAGATGATCGCCCCCGTCGGAATCTCGACACGCATTGCCGACCCGTTCGAGTTCCTGGCGAACCATCGGCGTCAGTTGCTGCAATCCTTTGCGGAGCCAGTCCGGAACCATCAGCGCGTGGTAGCCTTTCGGCAGATCGCCATCTGTGCGGAGTTCAGCGAATGTGCCATTATCGTTGATCGCAAAATCGTAGACGACCGGGTCCATCGCAAAGGGAACAGTCGCTTCCATACTGCGTTTGACCGTGACCATCATGGCCTGGAGCCAGTCCTGAGCTTCTTCGCGCACCGAAGTATCGAAGATGAAACCCATGCCGCCGCCGGCCATACCGCCGAGCATCCAGAAGCCCTGGAACTTATCGCCATACTTTTCGCGACACTCCTGAATCAGCCGTTCCGTGTACGCATTGCTGCACCAAGGAATAATGGCCTGCAGAGGCTCGTGAAAGTTGCGATGCGTGGCCGCTCCGACTCCGGGAATATCGCCGGCTTTCAGTGACGCAGTAATCTGATCCAGCAGCCCGATGGCATCCTTTCGAGCAAGCCATTCGTGTTCGCAGCGGAGCAGGTATTTCTCGGTGACCATTTCCAGAATCGGCCCCACATTCTGCGCCATGCCGCCATGGACCAGCACGAGACTGTCCTGCAGCTTCTGACGAGTCTGCTTCGTCACTTCTTCGGCCGTGAAGACGTGATGCTGCGGCATCAAACGACCACGACTAATTCCGAACTCCGGATCATCAGCACCGGCTACGCAACCTTGAATCAGCTTGATGCCCGGCCAGACACCGCCGGAATCCTGCCAGCCGCCGCCGGAGCCGCCAATCCATTCCCCCAGAATCGCTCGAGCCGCCACGATGCGACGATCAGATTCTTCCAATTGTCCTGTTAAAGCAGACACTTGTCCCGTGGCCCGCATGCACATCGAGATCAAGGAGCCGAGCAGATTCGTAGAAACCGCCAGTCGCGAGCCTTTTGGAATATCATTGACGCGACTTGTGATCTCCAACCCCAGCCCCGGGCCGATCATGCGTGTAAACACATCGGCGATTTTTCCACCGCAGCCTTCCATGCCCGGCGGAATTAATCCTGCGGCGATCACAGCGCCTTTGATCAGGCCGAGATAGTCGCGAGCAAAGTCGAACACTTCATTGATCTCGCGAATCTCAACCTTCGCATCAAGGTCGATGCTGATGAGTCGAAGCACGGGCTCATCGATGACTCGCAGACTGCAATCAATCGGCGGAGTCGGTTTCTCATGACGACCTCGCACGGCCAGATCGATCGACGCATTGATGACCTTCGCGCCTTCGGGGAAATCCATGCCGAGGAAAAAGATATCGCTCCAGCCGCTGTGAGAAAAGTCCATGCGGACGGCCGTACGTTCGCGAAGAATCGGATAGCTGCCGGTGGCCGACGTGAGCTTCAGAAGTTCCGGGCGAATTCGCAAAGGAACGTCGGCCGGATGGCCCGTCCGGAACATCCACTGGTTCCCTCGCACGGTGCGGACACTGCGACGAACCTGATCAGCCAGAGTTTGAAACGCAAGCCGATGATACGCTTCTCCCAACGCGCTGGAAAGAGAAACCGAGGGGCCTTCCTGTTGCAGCTTCGCCAGAAATACGTCGAGAGCTTCCGGGTAGCGGCGGTTGAGCATATGCTCATAGCCCACGTACGGAATTCGGCCGCTTTCTCGACCAACAAGCTGAGTCGGCAGGTGAAAACGATGAATCGCATACAGAAAGAAGAGGCTGCGAACTCGATCGTAAAGATTCTCGCAACTGCGGCGATATTCGTCGAGTTCTGAACACTCGCGGAGCAACTCCTCGAGTGTCAGTGTACGGCATTCCGCATCGAGCGAACGATTGCGGGTGGCGGCATCGGACGATGTGATAATAGAGAGCAAGTTCATAGAAGATCTGTCTGCATTACAGGCGAGCGGCTGGGCGTCAGCCCACCGAGTTCTGTTCTTATTTTTTCGTGTGTCGAATTTCAGTTCCGGGCGATGAATCCAGTGCTTCGTCAGACCTGAAAAAGTAGGTTGGACATTCTTGTCCGACAATCCACCGACGGGCAGGAATGCCCATCCTAAACAGTCATGTCTTTAGAGAACACTGGATACGACTTGCTCCACTGACAAGCAACCTGTGCCTCATGCACTGAACTATCCCGCCGACGGAGCGGCGGGTGTACGGTACTATTTCTGAGCCAGCAGATTCACGAGTTCGGTCAGAATCAGATCACGGTCCACACCATTCAGTGAGAACGCGAGTTGAGCCAGCAACAGGCCGTATTTGTAACTAATGTTGTACCGCGAGCCGTCGACTTCGAGAGCCAGATAGCGTTCGACCTTGGCTAGCTGATTGAGTGAACTGCTGAGATCGATGCTCTTACCCTCCGGCGCATCTGCCAGTGACTTCTGCAACAGATTCATCACTGCCGGTGTCAGCACATGCATGCCGAACATGCAGAGGTAATAGCCAGCTCGCTGCCCAGCCACGATCAGGCGTTGTTCCGCAACCGTCGGCGTTGGCTTTTCGATGACTGTGCTGACTTCATAAAGATTGTCAGACTGAGCCAATGGCGTGCCACCAACTGTGCCGAAGAAGATCACTTCGTTTTCACGAGTAGCCTGAATCGCCGAAACGGAGCACTCGTGTTTTGTCGCCGCGTCGATCAACTGTTGAGCACACAGGCGATCTGATTTGCTCAGGTAAAGATGATCGGACACAAGGTGCAGAAAGGATTCCTGCCCCACAAAGTCCTGTGACCGCAGAATGGCATCACCATAGCCGCGCGGATCGGTTTGTTCAAAGAACACCAACCGTGACTTATGCGGACCGGCTGCTGTCAGATAGGGCTCCTGCTGCCCGGGGCGAATGACAATGCCGATCTCATCCACGCCGGAGTCGACGACTTCATCCAGCATCAGCCGCAGAGCAGTACGGATCTCCCCGCTGCGATCAACCAGTGTCTGCAAAGGGAGGCGAGAATGATGATCTCCTGCCGCCGTAATGACTGCCTTACGAATCTTCATAGAATAACGATACCTTTGCTTATTCGCCTTCGCTTATCGGTTGGCTGCTACCGTCAACAGGGCCCGAAAACGCGACCGGCAAAGTCGCTCAACTGTACCATTTTTCTGCTGCTCAGCATACGTTGCTCGCGCATCCTTAACCCGATGTGCGATGCATTTCGGCAACATCCGGTCAAAGTTGCGCCAGACGGTGGCCGAGAGTGCGGTGTTGCGACGAAGCCGAAGCCCGAGCGACACCAAAGCGATCCCTCCGGGGTGTCGTCGCGGATGGATGTCAAAGTAGGTTCTTTTCTGCCGAAAAGGATTTTCCTACTGCCGCAAGACGAACAGTGCGTGAAGTTCGCGGCGTGAACTCGGCCCGGCTCTTTGATTGACGTCTACACAGGTCGCGGCACGCCGCAAAGTCCTGCCCGGCAGGCAGGAACTACTGAAATCCGCGACTATACTGCTCTAGATCACTTCCCAAAGTCTTTCGGAAGCTCGAGCGTCCAGACTTCGCTGTTGAGTGGTTTCGCATGGCCACCGGCAACCCAGATTTTGTCCTGAAATACGTAGGTGGAATGTTCGTGGCGTTCTTTCCATGTGACGTTGGACTTCAGTTGAGTCCATTCCTTACCGTCTTTCGAGTACCACACGTCGCCCCAGTTTTGAGACGGATCATTGGACCAGCCGCCGATGACCCACAGATGCTCTCGATATTCCACGGCCGAGAACCACAAACGTGGTGACCATGGAGCATGCTCTGTCACTTGTTCCCAGTGAACGCCGTCTTCAGAACACCAGACGTCGTTCTTCGCCTGATACTCTGGCACATAATTGCCACCGGCCATCACCCAGATTTTGCCATTCAGAACAACTGCCTGATGATAGGCGCGGGGTGACCATGGAGCGTTGGCGGTTTCCTGTTTCCACGACTTGCCATCGGCTGATGACCACACGTCGTTCTTCAGGCTCGATTGATCACCAAAATAGTAGTTCTCCGTGCCTCCCAGAATCCACAAGCGACCTTTGAATTCGACAATCGCAGACGCGATGCGAGGCGACCAATCGGCGGCCGGAGTCGCAAGGTCCCATTGTGTGCCATCGACGGAAGACCAGACCTCGTTGGTTGCCCCGTGTCCTTCCAGTCGACCATTGTACCATCCGCCCATGATCCACATGCGATCATTGAAAGTTGCGGTCATCGGAAGATCACTGTACTTCCATGGGGCTTCCCCGGTTACCTTTTTCCAGCCCTTGCCGTCAGCACTGCTCCAGACATCTCGAGGTGGCGCGGCAAAGGAATCGAACCATCCACCAAGAATCCAGAGCTGATCCCTGAAGACCATTTCCCCGCTGGAATCTCGAGCCTGCCACTCCGCTTTTTCAGTCACTTTGACCCATTCGAAGGTCTGCGGATCAGCCTTCTTTTCCTCTGTCGAAGCCTTTTCGTCGGCTTGTGCAGTCGCTGTCACAAACAGAATCAGTGCTGCAAGAATGTTAGGCAGAGCTGACCAGCGAGATTTGACCGCAAGTGGGAGGGTGTTCAGGAGATGAACCGAACCAGCACCTCCAGGAATGTTGGCGACAGATTGAGAAGCATGCGGAATTGACATAGGGATTCTCCCGGCAGGCAAAGGGCGTGAATGAGTCACGAATACTTTATCGAGTCTCTGGTTTTTCCTGAGTCCACGCAGCGTGCAACTCTCATTCGCATCGAAATCATTTCCTGGTCATGGCAGCGTTTCGATCACGCAGCGGAAACCAATGGCATCACTGCCCGCATACGCAGGAATCACCATCCGTGAATGGCTGGTCAGCAGCGAATGATGATCTCGCCACGATCCACCACGGATGATGCGCGCGGCATTGGCTGCCGGAGAATCGTTGTTCAGATTAGCGGTCGGCTCATTGGGGGCAGACGCAGGGGCAGAGTACGGATCGGAAACATACTCCCAAAGATAGCCATGCACATCGTAAAGTCCCCAGGGATTTGGCTTCAGTGCGCCCACGACAGGATCGTTCCCGGCCGCGTTGCCAGTGTGCCAGGCATACTCATTCAGAAGGCTGGCGATGTTTTCCTGATCACCTTCGGCGGTTGCTGAATCGCCAAAGCTGAACGGAGTACTCGTGCCAGCTCGGCAGCAGTATTCCCATTCGACTTCTGTTGGCAGACGCACAAGCTCTTTGTCTGTCAGCAGCTTTTCGTTTCGCAACAGGAGCGTGAGTCTTGCGCAGAACTGTTGAGCATCCAGGAACGAGACCATTTCCACGGAGTTCCGCTGGCCCTTCCAGCGACTTGGATTGATGCCTGTGACAGCAAGGTATAGTTCCTGAGTCACCTCGTAGCGCGAGATCCGGAAGCTGGTCTTCATTTCGACTTCCCGGGCCGCCACTGCAAGCGGGCCATCGATTGGTCCGCCCATTTGAAAGCTCTTCGGAAACGGCTCCGTTCCGGGAGTGATCAGCACGCATTCTTCGACAAACAACTTCAGAAGTGCGGCTGCGGATGGCTTCTTTGCGGCGGCTTCCTGAGGACTTCCACAGATGCCGGGAGCGGCGGTGCTTCCCATGATCAGGGCGACGGAGAGGCCCAGAATACGTCTGAAAACCAACATTTTCACGGTGTTTACTCCTACGCGAGGCTTTGGGGAAAAGCGAATTTCCGCATTTGGCCGGATTCGTTATCGTGCGGTTATGTCCCGCCGAATTTCCCATGACGATCCATTTGACCAGCGCTGGTTGCGAAGTGCAATTGATCTCGCCATTTGCTTTGTGATGGCCGTTGTCGTGTTGCGCGAATTCGTACTGGAGGGCTATCTGATCTCGACCGGTTCCATGGCCCCGGGATTGTTGGGATTTCATCGCCGAGTTCAATGCCCGGAGTGTCAGTACGAGTTCGCTTTCGGCGTTTCCTTCGATGATTCAGCAGGCTCCGAAGCAGGCTCAATTCAGGAACCCGACGGCGCGCGGCGCTATGCAACTTGTCCGAACTGTGGACAGATCAACATTGATGTGTCGGGTGTTCCCAACAGCCACGGCGATCAATTGCTGGTGCAAAAGCATGTCTACGATCTGCATCCTCCGCAACGGTGGGAGACGATTGTGTTTCGCAATCCGGCGTCGCCAGGTGAAGCGTATGTGAAACGAGTTGTTGGATTACCGGGTGATCGAATTCGGATCATCAACGGCGATGTCTACATCAACGGCAAGATTGCGCGCAAGGACTTTCGTCAGCAGCAATGGATGAGAATTCCCGTGAGTACGCTCAGCCACCTTGCCCATTCGGAAGACTGGCAGATGCCGTGGGAGCTGGATGATGGGTGGAAAGCCAGTGGCGAAAAGCTGCAACTGGATTCAGCCGCAGACATTCAGTGGCTGCGATTTCGTAATTGGCGATGGTTCGGAGGGCATCATGTGGCGGAGACGCCTCTCGCTGCGGCCACCGGCGGCAAAGACTGGGACACCTATGTGGCTCGGTTTGATTCGCTTTCTGTTGCGTGGAGCAGTCGCCTCGACTACGACCGAACTCGCGAAGTTCTACGTTGCGAAGGAGTCATGCCGGAAGATCTTCAGAAGGACATGATTACTCACGCGACGACGGATGAGTTTCGCGATGCGGTCTATCGACTGGCGGCCTTGTCTCATCTGGCTCCGGTAACGGATCGCTATGGCTACAACGCCATGGTGTCATCTCCGGAGTATGTTGTTGGCGACCTGATGTTGAAGGCGGAGCTGTCATGGAAGCAAACGCCCAAAGAGATTTGCGTCCATGTTCCTGTTGAAGCATTTACATTCGAGCTTCGACTGGAGCCGGATGGCGAGGGCTCGCTGAATGTTGCACTGGTGTCTCTGGATGATCAGTCGATCATTCGAGAAGGCCGAGTCCCATGGCCATCAACGTCGGATGGCTCGGGGTCTCTGGTTCTGGAAGTTTCCAATTTTGATCGGCAGGTCATTGTCGGAATTAACGGTCAGCAATGTTTCGAGCCACTTGGCGTGGGGACGGAGATGACGGCCGAGCAGGCTCTGGAGGCCAGTGTTTCGACCATCGCCGGGCAAAAGATGGATGCGAAGAAAGCGGCCGAGATTTCTCTTCGCTGGGAGCAGCAGAAACGCTGGGCTATTGGCGTGAAGGGGGCTGAAGTTCGGATTGAGTCTTTGGAAATGTTCCGCGATGTGTTCTACACGCCAGCTCGCCGCAAGAATGCGATCGATTCGGATTATGTTGTTCCGGAGCAGTCGTACTTTGTGCAGGGAGACAATAGTCCGGTTTCTTCCGACAGTCGAAACTGGCTGAATCCCTGTGTGCCGCACAGAATGCTGATCGGAAAGCCTTTCCTGGTTCATCTGCCCTCCCGTCCGGCCGTCCTGCAATTTGGTGGACGCCAGTGGCCGATTCGAGTACCGGAAATGTCACGAATCCGTTACATTCGCTAAGGAAATTGCCTGGAAACGGCCGGTCTCCACGAATGACCATTTTCCGGTTCGGCGGATTTCGTCGTTGAGTTTGACAACGCACTACTTCTCAGAAGATTTCGATATGAACTTGTTCGGCAAGAAACAGGACGGCTCTGCAGCCGGTCAGGGAGCAAAAGGTCCTGCGGCCAAACGGCAGTCTCAGGAAGGAACTCGGGAGACTGTGGAAGCGGTCGCGATCGCGTTCATCCTGGCCTTTGTATTCAAGACCTTCGAAGCCGAAGCCTTCGTGATTCCGACTGGCTCTATGGCGCCGACGTTGTATGGTCGGCACAAGGAAGTCAAATGTGAAGGCTGCGGGCTGGATTACACGGTCGGTGCGAGTCAGGAGATTGATCAGGAGTCCGGAGTACTGAATCCTGATCAGCGTGTTGATCAATCACGTTGTCCAAACTGCCGACATCGCAATGAGATTCTGAGTGCGCCGGTGTTTAATGGGGATCGCATTGTCGTCAACAAGCAGGTGTTGAACTATCGCCGCTTCGATGTGGTCGTCTTCAAAAATCCCGAAGAGCCGCATGTGAACTACATCAAGCGATTGGTCGGGTTGCCGGGCGAAACGTTACGAATTCGTCAGGGCGACATCCAGACTCGCAAAGCGGAATCCGACCCGTGGGACGTGCAGTTCAAAGAGGATGCCGAGAAGCAGCGTGATATTCAATTGCTGGTTTACGATGATAACTATCCGGCGCGTGAACTGTTGGCGGCCGGTATTCCCGAACGCTGGGCTCCGGCGCAACTGTTGGAAAGTCACAAGACGGTCGGCGGATGGCCTCGCACAGAGAATGCGTGGGTTCCGGACGCAGAGAATCGAACCTACACGGTAGATTCCAGTGGAAAAACACAGCATTGGCTGCGATATCGACATCTCGTGCCAAGCGCTCAGACATGGTACGAAGTCCGTTCTGGCACTGAAGAAAAGAGCCCGGTTAGTGCGCAGTTGATCGCGGATTTTTGTGCGTTCAATGATGATGACGACGAGATCTACTGGGTCAACGATCTGACCCTTGAGTTCAATGTCACGATCGATACCGTCACTGCTGACGGGCAGTTTACCGTGGAGTTGGTTGAAGGTCTTCGGACAGCTCGCTGTGTGATCAATCCTCAGTCAGGAACTGCTGAAGTCATGGTCGTGCGCCGTGATAAGGATGAGTCGGTCGCTTCTGTCGAAGAATCGATCGCCAGTGTGGAAACGGGCATTCAGGGGCCAGGCAGCTACGAGATTGCGTTTGCCAATGTGGACGATCGATTGTGCCTGTGGGTTGATGGTAATCTGATTCCTCTGGGCGAAAAAGCTCATCTCTCGCACTACGATCTGAACTTTCCTTCGTATCGCGATGTGGCTCCGATTGGAATTGCTGCGAGTGGGTTGAAAGCGACTGTTTCTGATCTCAAGATTCGTCGTGATATATACTACAGGAATGAGATTCTGCGAGTGACCGGGCCGGGATCGCCGAACGGTTATATGGAGAAGGAAGTCAGCAACGAAGGAGATCTGGTTCGCAATCTGGATGCACCGGAAGCGTACGGACAGAATTACGAATCCATGTTGCTGGAACAGGAACAGCGATCCGGCGAGCATATGCTCTATGTACTGGCCGATGATGAGTATCTGATGTTTGGGGATAATTCACCCAAGAGTAAAGATAGTCGGCTTTTCGACCATTACAGCCGCCCGACGCGCGGCGTGAATAGTCATCGCTATGCGGTCCGTGAAAAAGACCTGATCGGCGAAGCTTTGTGCATCTTTTGGCCGCACGGGATCCCCTTCATGAATGACGGTAAGGGTTACACCGTCCTGAAGCACAAAATGGTGCAAAGAGGGAATGGAAAAACGCAGCTTGAGGAAGTCGACTACCCACTGTACTCCGCGCCCTTTTATCCCAATCTTTCCAGAATGAAACGGATTCGTTAGACTCCCGTGCAGTATTCCGGGCGAGCAATCTGTCGCCCAGTTAACATTTTCTGTACGCGGTGACCGTTGAGGCGATGTTCCGAGTGATTTATCCCTCGAACACTCGGTTTCAGTTCATGCCGTGCAAAAGATAGTTTGCCCGTGAGAAGGATTCTCCGATGGCGTTGCTGCAATGCGAAGGACTCGTGAAAGACTATCCCGGCAAGCGTGCTGTGGATGGCGTGAGTTTCTACGTCGACGAAGGAGAAATCGTTGGCCTTCTGGGGCCGAACGGTGCTGGCAAGAGTACCAGTTTTCGCATGGCTTGTGGGCTGATTGCTCCGACGGAAGGACGCGTCATCCTGCGTGGTGAAGATGTCACCTCGTGGCCGATGTTTGAGCGTGCTCGGTTTGGTCTCGGCTACCTGCCGCAGGATACGAGCATCTTTTCCAAGCTCTCGGTTGCGCAAAACATCCTCGCGATTCTGGAATATCGAGGACTCGACAAAAAGCAGTGCGAAGCTCGCATTGAGCAGTTATTGGGCGAATTTGGTCTTTGGGAAAAACGGGCGCAGCGATCCGGATCACTTTCTGGTGGAGAACGTCGCCGTCTTGAGATCGCGCGGGCTCTGGCCAGTGATCCTCAAATCATTCTGCTGGACGAACCCTTTACCGGGATCGACCCCGTCACGATTCACAGCATTCAGGACATCATCAAAGGGCTGAAGGAACGAGGCATCTCGATTCTGCTCACCGACCACCGTGAACGCGAAACTCTGACCATCACGGACCGTAGCTATATCATCTGTGACGGTCAGGTTTTGGTTTCTGGCAGTGCGGAAACGGTGCTCAGTGATCCCAATGCGATCGCTCGGTACTTTGGCAAGCGATTTGACGCCAGTTCGATTATTGACGGACGAGAATCGTTTCTTAAAAAGAGTGCCTGAGGAAACTAACATCGCGGCACACCACTGTGCCTGAACGACATCTGACTTTGGATGTGGGAGAATAGGTTCATGAGTTCAGGATTTGGAGACGATTCGCTTCTCCCGCCAGTCACGACACGCGGGAGAGATTGGCCGTGTCTGCGGCAGTTTATCGTGTTCCTGGAGAATCGTGTCGGTTCACTGCACGATCTGCTTCGACGCGTCGAGCGCGATGACCTGAAGATTGTCTCCCTGAGCATCCTCGATTCTGCAGACTGTGCGGTTGCTCGGATTATTGTGAACAATTACGAGCGGGCTCATGAGCTGCTGACGTTTGCTGGCGTGACGATGTTTGAGACGGACGTGATTGGCGTGCTGTTGCCGGATACCGACCAGCCTCATACGTCGGTGCTTGGCAGTTTGATGTCGGCCGAGCTGAACGTGCAGTATGTTTATCCCCTGATGTATCGCAAGAAGGGCCGCGGTGCCGTTGCGATTTACGCGTCAGAAAAGGAAGAAGCTCTGCGAGTACTCAAGGAACGTCAGTATGAACTGGTCACTGAAGACGACCTGATGCATTACGACGAGTTCTTCTAGCCACGGCAGTGGTCAGGCTGCGATTTGACGGACCGACCTGAATTCCGGAACATGTGTCACCTGCTTCTTGTGACCTCCAGTTCCCGCCATGGAGTCAGTGTCGATGTTGTTCCGCGCCGTTGTTGCCGCGTGTATCGTCAGTATTGTTCTTCTGTCTACCCACTGCGTAGCGCAGGATGCCTTGCCGGTTGCTGCATGGGCTGATTCTTCGTTGCCTGTTCATGCGGGACTTCGAGTCTGGCTGGATGCTAGTCGGATCAACGCTGGTCGTGTTGCGAACTCAATGCCAGAACTGAAGTCTGGTGGATTTTTGGACGTTTGGAGCAGCGGCGTGGCTGTCGTCGCCGGACAGTCTTCCCAGGTGGCGTTTCAGCAGCCCGTTGAGAAGTTGCGTCCGAAACTGATCAAGCTGGGTGATTCCTCGTTCCTTCGATTTGATGGCGAAGACGATCATCTGCGACTGGTCGATGTGAAGCTTTCGCAATCCGGCAGCCTGCTGAAAGCCGCGACGATCTTTCTGGTCGCGTCAGGCCATTCGAATGCGGGCAACTTTCGAGGACTCTTTGCGGCCAATGCACCGCAGAGGCGCGATTATGAATCTGGCCTCTGCATCGATCTGGGGCCCGGGCCTTCGTTCAAATCGGATCAGTTGAATGTCGAAGGTCGAGGCTTCGGCGGGGCCAGAGATCTGGTGAACTCGAGCGATGATCCGGGCACTCTGCAAATCCTTGAAGTGGCTCTCGATCCGGCCATACGTAAAGTCAGCGTGATCAATAATGGCAAGCCGGAAGGCTCCCGGGATTTCAACCCATCCGAGTTGTCGTTTGAACAACTCACGGTTGGCGCGAGGTTTTATACGAACGGTCCGGGTGCACAGGAAGTTCGCGGCCCTTTTCATGGCGATATTGCAGAAGTGCTCGTGTACGATCGAGTGCTCACTGAAGTTGAAGCGAAGTCTGTACGCGGCTATCTGGCGAAGAAATATGAAAAGCTGGCGGAAGATCTGCCTCGCGAATTGAAGCTCACAATCACCGGGTCAGTGCCTATTGTGAAGGTTGAGAATCCTCCGACGGTGCAAATGCTTCAGCCGGGGTTCTCTGTGCGTGAACTGCCGCTGGAACTTACGAACGTCAATAACGTGCGATACCGAGCGGACGGAAAGTTGATGACGCTGGGCTACAACGGCGATCTGCATCTGCTGAGCGATACCGATGGCGATGGTGTCGAGGACAAAGCGGAACTCTTCTGGAAGAACGAGAACAGTCTGCGTGGACCGCTGGGCATGTTGCTGACACCTGTGGGTTACTCCAAAGGGAACGGCGTTTTTGTCCCCAGCAAAGGCAAGGTGTCGTTGATCGTCGACACGAACGGTGATGACAAGGCCGATGAAGAGATCATCGTTGCGACGGGTTGGAAAGAGATTGCTCAGAATGTCGACGCAGTTGGCATCGCGATGGACAAAGACGGGAATGTCTATTTTGGACTTGGCACCGTTAACTACGCCAACGCCTATCTGGTGAATGATCAAGGAGCTGCCGAGTACGACATCGATTCCGATCGGGGGACCGTTCAGAAGGTGTCGGCGGATTTCAGCAAGCGTGAAACAGTCTGCACCGGGATTCGCTTCCCGATTGCTTTCGCGTTCAATGAGCACGGCGATCTGTTCTGCTCAGAACAGGAAGGAGCCACATGGTTGCCGAACGGAAATCCACTGGATGAACTGCTGCATATTCGGCTCGACGGCACCGGCCCCAACGGCAAGTCTGGCGTCAAACGGCATTATGGGTTTCCTCCGCGTCATCCGAAGCACAACCCGAACGTGATTGATGAGCCGTCCCTGTTTGACTACTCGCCACAGCATCAGTCGACGTGCGGAATGGTTTTCAATACGTCGGTCAATGGTGGCCCGGCCTTTGGTCCGGAAACCTGGGCGGGTGATGCAATTGTCTGCGGTGAATCACGCGGCAAATTGTGGCGTACTAAGATGATGAAAACAGAAGCAGGATACGTCGCGGGCTCCCAATTGTTCGCCTGTTTGCAGATGTTGACTGTTGACGCGTGCGTGGCACCTGATGGAGACTTGATCGTCGCGTGTCACAGCGGTCTGCCGGATTGGGGGACTGGTCCGACAGGAATCGGAAAGCTCTTCCGCATTCAGAACGAAGCCCCTGAGATCGCGCGGCCGGTGGCGACATGGGCCGAGAATGCTCAGGAGATTCGCATCGCCTTCGACAAGCCTCTGGATACGACTCAGTATCGTCAGTTGTCCGAACGTGTTCGGATATCCTACGGCGAACATGTTCGCGCTGGAGATCAGTTCGAGAATCTGATGCCGCCGTACGCGGTGGTCCGAGCACAGTTGATGAAGCCGCGCTTTGACTTGCCGGTGGGTGGCACTGCCATCACCAGTGACCTGCGAACATTGATTATCAACACCGCGCCGATGAAGGCGAATGTTCATTACGCTGTCAGCGTGCCGCTTTCCAATGACTCAAACTCTGCTGCACCGACGGAACACGGCGCAACTTTATCACAGATGCCGCTGCTGGATGTGGATTTGGCTTTGCATGGTGTGGAAGCCACCTGGACGGCTGCGGAAGGTAAAGCCGAAGACAACGAAAAAACTCCATCATGGTCCGGCTGGTTGCCTCATGCCGACCTGAATGTTTCCCGCGATCTTCTGCGAGGAAGTGCCGGGCATGAAGCGCTTTGGGCCGCACTGGAACAGCCGGGTACGTTGGTTCTTAAAGGACGATTGAATCTGCATAATATTCTGCGACCCGCTGTGCAGCCGGGCGCGAAGATCGATTACGAGTGGCCAGCGGAGGAAGCCATCGTGACGTTCACTGGGAATCGGGATGTGGTTGTCCAGGCCAGTCGACGAGGTGCCGCCGCTCAGCCGTCGACCGAGTTGTCCGTACTTTGCGACCAGAAGAATGTCGAACGACAGCTCGCTACGTTTCGTACTTCAGCCGATGAAAAGGAACCGATCGATTTTGTCGTATTGATGCGCACGGGAAAGAGTTCTGTTCCGCAGTTGACGGTTTCGGTGCAGACCAACGAAGACTCCAGCCCGCGAACTTTGCAGCTTCATCGGTTTCTGTTGCCGTGGGTTTCGGTTGCTGCTGGCAATTCTGCGGATGCAAAAGATGAACCGCAGCAGATCGCGGAAATAGAAGGCGGCAGTTGGGCTCGCGGTCGCAAAGTATTCCGCAGTGAAGCAGCCGGATGTTTTAAGTGTCATTCGATCGGTGGCAGTGGACCAAGAATTGGGCCGGATCTGATCAATCTTGTTCATCGAGATTACGCGTCTGTGGTTCGTGATGTCACCAATCCAGGCTTTGCCATCAATCCGGACTACATCGGGCATGTTGTCGCTTTGAATGACGGCCGAATTCTCACGGGTATATTGCAGTCAGACGGTGATCAATTGTTGCTGGGTGATGAAAAGGGTGTCATCACGAAGCTTTCGAAGTCAGACATCGACACGATGACAGTTTCAAAGACGTCGGTCATGCCCGCGGGGATTGCTCAGAAGCTGACTCCGGAGCAATGGAAAGATCTGATGACCTTTCTGCTGACGCGTCCGCCGCACATGCCTCTGGATTCACCGCTGACAGCTCCTCCACTGAGAACTCAAGCGGAAGTCACCGCGGCACTGGCCGGAGCACCGGAGGCGCCAACGGCGACTCGACCATTGAACATCGTGCTCGTGGATGGTCCCAAAGATCATGGGCCTGGTGAGCATGATTATCCCGCCTGGAAACAAGCCTGGCGGGAACTACTGGCGGCGGCGGAGAACGTGACGATCTCCACGGCCACCGAGTTTCCTTCTGACGAGCAACTGACACAAGCTGACGTTTTATTGTTCTTCCAGAAGGGCAGTTTCGCGGAAACTCGTCGAGGCAATCTGGATGCCTTTCTGGCTCGGGGTGGCGGAGCGGTCTACATTCACTGGGCCGTCAATGGCGATGACGATGTGCATGAGTTTGCCAAACGCATTGGCTATGCGTCGTGGGGCGGTCGTATTGGATTTCGCCACGGTCCGTTGACGTTGGAGATTCACAATACCGACCATCCGATCGTGCGTAATTTTGAGCAGATCCAGCTCTACGATGAGAGTTACTGGAAGCTCACAGGAGATCCGGGCGACGTGACGTTACTGGCGACGAGTATTGAAGAAGGTAATGCGACGCCTCAAATGTGGACTCGTGAAGTCGGCAAGGGGCGAGTCTTTGTGAGCATTCCCGGGCACTATAGCTGGACCTTCGATGATCCGCTGTTTCGAATTCTGTTGCTGCGAGGCATCGCGTGGGCAGCCAACGAGCCTGTGGACCGATTTAACGAACTTGTTCCGATCGGTGCGAGAATAGCACGGTGATCATCTTCGCTGGAGTTCTGTGAGCCACACGACATTGTTGGGCGTGTGTGGCATTGTCGTGAGCGTTTGGCACTTCACAGTTCAGGTGCCAGATTCCCGAAGCATCGTGCCGATGCTGAAAACGAAGATCCCAGCCAATAGGGAGATAGGCATTACAATCAGCCGGAAGCCATAAAAGAGCTGAAAAATGACGATCGCGGGGAGCATCGACAGGGCCGCTAACTGCATCAAAAGGCCTACAGTCTGTTTCATGATGGCGGTTCTCCGGATGCTTTCTGCTCTCAGTTCAGCCGCTTTAGTTTGCTGTCTGGATCGTATCAATTCAATCTGACTGCAGGCGATCATCGGATTCGGGAATCCCGTTTGTCACGGCATCGCTTGCCTTTGGTGCTCAGAGGGTAACAATATGCATGATGCAGGTTTCGGCTTTGCACTTTCCGATGTGTTGGCTCAATTGTCAGCAGATCTCGTCAAATTTCCAGGAGCACACGTATGAAGTTTTGGAGTTCCGTTGCAGTTGCGATGTCTGTCGCATGTCTTTCCGCAGGAGTAACTATGGCCGCCGATTCTGTTCATGAATTTAAGGCAAAGTCGATCGACGGCAAAGAAGTCGACCTGAAAGAGTACAAGGGCAAAGTGTTGCTGATCGTGAACGTCGCCAGTGAATGCGGCCTGACACCTCAGTACGAACAACTGCAGGCCTTGCACGAAAAGTACGGCGACAAGGGATTGGTTGTTATCGGCTTCCCATGCAATCAGTTCGGCGGCCAGGAACCGGGATCAGAAAAGGAAATCGTGAAGTTCTGTTCTGACAACTACAAAGTCACGTTTCCAATGATGAGCA
>CAIXQV010000008.1 GCA_903921605.1 uncultured Planctomycetaceae bacterium
CAGCACGCTCGAGGCGATCTGCAGAGTTCTCGATTGTCAGCCCGGGGATATTCTGGAGTTCCGCGCGGACCTTCCGGACACCGGTGCTGAAACTTCACACAACGACGAATCAGGCTGAGTTCAGTCTGACGTTTTTTTGCTGAGTGGTTTTTTTTCGTCCCTTTCACTTTTCTGAGTTCCCGTTGCGCGCGGAACGCGTGCGGACTGGAGATATCCAGTGCCGGTGATCTGACCGCATTTCAAAATCGGGACAGCGACGGTTTTTGGTTCGCCAAAGTGGAAGCCTTCCCTGACGTCGACTTCGCGATCGCCATCATGGCGAACGCAACACTGGACAGGGACGGCAACGATCTGGAATCAACGGCGTTCGCGGAGATCCGGCAGCGTCTGATGCATCGCTTCGCGAGAACGTAGTTGTCAGGCAGTTGTCTCCCAGATTCGAGGTTACTTTGGTGAAAAGATTCTGAAGTTCAGTGGAAACCTGGAAGCCGTTCTCGAACATCATCGAAAGCTGTTAAAGATCTTTCGAAAAGGGAATTGTCGGTCGGCCATCGCTGAGCTGAAGCGACATATCTCGTAGAGCTGTCAGAGATCGATGAAGTCGGATTTTCCGTCATTCCCGCGCAGGCGGGAATGACGGAACATAAGAATCAAGGGCATGACGATGCGTTGCGTATAGCGATGCATTGGGTACGGCGATGGACTACGTATCTCGTGACGCAGGTTTGTCATCAGGACTGGTTTCAGGCTGCGGGACGATCGTAAATCGCACAAGCAGATACAGCACAGCTCCACTTCGCATCATCGCTGTAACGGCAGCCGTGTTGAATGGAAGATCGTTCATGGGTACCTGATGAATGAGCATCGCGAACACGCCGATCAGTGCGAAGATTCGATGCTCACGTCGGATGAGTACCGGCATCAGTAAGGCCATGGGAATCAGAAACATCACATCCGCGTATTCGATGCGAATTGGAATAAAGTAATCCGTCACCAGCATCAGGCAGACTCCGGTCAGCAGCCGATTCTCAGTCGCATCAGACTCCGGGCGTCGGTTGCGGTAGTGCAGCAGTCCGATCACGCAGATCGTCATCAGCCAGACAAGCTTGCCCAGCCGCGAAACCGTCACTGGATCCGGATGCCATTCGAATGTCGTCTGCAGGCTGCGAGACAAGCTGATAAAGGTGAGATTTGAAGCAAAGCCTGGTAACATGGCTGTCAAATATCCATCGGTCAGTGTGACATCGGTGGGTTCTGAGATGGGGATAGTTACCCGGGCTGCATCCATCGAAGTGTTGATCAACGCTGATTCCCAGGCTCCGGAGAGACGGAGGAAATCTCGCCAGTACACCGGGTCTGTTTTGACTGTGGCCCCGACGACCAGCAGCAGGGCGGTCACGATCGCTGCGACGGCCGTCCTGTTTCGCAGGTTCGTGAACCAGGGCAGAACTAACAGCACGGAAGTTGGTCGCAGGCAGATGGCAACTCCCCAGAGGCAGCCTGCGATCGTCGTGTGCCGTGTGTTTCTGATCAGCCAGATTCCCACGCTGACCAGCAGGACGACGAAAATGTAGTACTGTCCTCGTTCCACATGAAGTCGCCAGAACGATGAGCCGCCGATGAGTCCGATGGCCATCACACAGAACCAGTACTGAGATTCTCGTGAAGGAAGGCAACTGCGGAGCACGACGACACTGGAAGCGAAGGCACTCCATTCCAGAATCATCCACAGGGCTCGCTGTGCCGGGTAGGGCATGGACGAAAATGGGGCATAAAACAACAGCAGCGTGGGCGGGTACGTGCAGCGGCTCAGATCACGCTGATCCGGATCGCGCAAAGCGGGATCGAGGTCTGTGGTTTGTTGCAGAGTGTAGGGGTTGATACCGCGAATTACCGCGCG
>CAIXQV010000009.1 GCA_903921605.1 uncultured Planctomycetaceae bacterium
AGCATCCCGGCCGACGCCCCACCGGTTTTTATGCTGGTCGCCCACGACGACAATGCGAACTCAATCGAAGCGGCAATGCTGTACCTCGAATACAAAAAGCGTGATCTGTCCGCTGAACTCCAGATTTACGCCAAAGGCGGGCACGGATTCGGCATGCGCAAGGATGGCAAGCCTATCAACGAATGGCCTCAGCGCTGTGCGGAATGGATGACAAGCCTTGGCTTTCTCGACGCAAACTAAGCTTCGACTGCATCAATCTGGCTGAGCGTAGTGTTTTGCAATGTTACGGTTCAGCGATAATCGCATCCTGCCACTGTTCGTCAAAATAGCCGGCTCGAACCACCTCCTCGGGGAATGCTGAGGAGGTCGGTTGCCATTGCTCGGATCCCGGTGACATTTTCATCATGGCCCAGTCGCCGAGTCGTGGGAAGAGCAGATAATTGAACGCAGCAAACTCCTTTTCGTGGAACGTATGGCCGCTATTGATGACCAGATAGCGATTGGCAGCGAGCGGGCTGGCACAGATGAAAACGGGAGCGTGATTCGTAGCCGCATATTTTTCTCCGCAGAGATTTACGATATCGGGAGTCCAGTTCACCGGCAAATGTGGCAACGCCTTTGCAATCCAGGAATTGCTGCCGGGATCACCAAAAAGAATCAGGTGTTTGTCACGCACATCGGCTTCGGTGACATCGGTATCGTTTTTAACTGGAAGATCACCGCGCATGTAGCGAGCCCATTCATATTCGAAGCGGCGCAGACTGGCGGATGCCCAGGCATTCACTTCTGAGTTCCACGGTTTCCCGGTGCCACGCACACACAGAAACGGTGCGGAGAAGGCATCGTCAATTGGCCCCTGAAGACCAGGACGTTTTCCAGTCGATACCACATCGCTGCGAGCAACAAGGCATTGCCATTTGCCGTCCTTCTGCGCAATCACGAGTGCAGAATCGTGCTGCGGTATTGCAACCTCCATTCCCCCGATCCTCAGGCGTGCATTGGCACTTTTCAGCATTGGCGGATGAATGGAAAATTGAGTGATGTTCGTCGGTTCATCGATGTCGATGCCGCCATCCTCTGCGACGTTCGCGATAAGCTCGGCGCGTTCGTAGTGCTGCTTTAGGGCCAAAACTTCGAGCCAGTGGCAACGATTGTACTTCAGCGTCCATGTCACAAAACGAAGTTGTCGCGGTGCGTGGTCGAGCCCCTTCGCTGCGAACTCCCCGATGCGGCGCATTTGCTCACCATGGGTCATTGGATCAATGACATGGCCAGTGCCTTGTGAGATCAGGTTGACGAATGGCAAATTCTCTTTCGCGAATGCTTCGCCCATGATAACGTGAGCCTGGAAGAACACGTCTTGGTCGCCGATGGCTGCTATGGCCGGAACGACAGCGGCATTCGCGGCGTAGTCCACTGAATCCAGCATGTGCAATCCCATTTCCTGGTGGAGAGGCAGCGGACCCACCTTGATGAATCCAGGAACCGGCGTCTCGGAAAAGCGGTGCGTATCGACATAGCCGCAATACGGCCCGATCGCCACAAAACGGTCCGGGTGCTTCAGTCCCAGATGCCACGTACCCGACGCGCCCATTGACATGCCGCGAAGCACGATGCGGTCACGATCGATGTTGTAGTTGCGACAGACGGCTTCAATGGCTTCAAAGACATCCGTTTCACCGGCCCAGCGGTAGCAGTTCTCCACGCGACCGAGCGGATGAAGTTCGATAAAGTCAACGTCTGGCGCGGGGGCATCATCTTCATCATCGACACCGAAACGCGAGCCAAATCGCAGCTCACTCATGCCGACGGGTTTGGAACTGCCATGCAGCACGACATCGAGTCGAATGGGTTTTGTACTGTCGTAGCTCTCCGGGATGATCACACCATACGGTTGCACAGAACCATCAACTGCGGAGACAAAGCCACGCAGGACTTTGCCTTTCTTTGTTGTCCAGTTTGTCGTGTTGGCTGCCAATGCTTCGGCTCGTCGCGTGCCACTGGCGAGTGCTTTCTTCACCAGCAACTCATCGTTTGGCGCGAGTGGAGTGTCATATCGCATTGCCCAGACTATGCCTTTGTGGAATATCTCGACATCAGCCACGAAGTCCGGATTCGCATGACGGAGCGTTGAGAGTTTAGCCTCCAGTTGAAGCAGGATGTCCGGCGGCTCATCGGCCACGACGAATGGGCTCAGGACGGAGATGCTGCAGATCAGAAGCAGTACCTTCGCTGATACAAAGTCTGTCAGGAATGTCCGGATCTTTTGTGGTGTTGTCATGAACATGCCCTGATTGAGAAACTCTGACAGAACCGTTGTGTGGATGTGTTCTGGCGAATAACGAGATAACAGACAAGCACAAACGCAAAAAGGCAGCAGCAACCGGCCTTGCACAAAAGCATCGACACTATATCCAGCGCATTACGAACTCTGGCGCCGGTCGGCTTTTCGAGTGCGGGAGCATTGTATTCAAGCTCAATCCGAACACTTATTGAAACGCTGGCCCCGAGAATGTGTCCACGAGGTCAGCTCTATGAAATGGAAGTTGTCATAAACTGAAGGCCTCATCTGATGGCTGTTACGGTATTGGTAGGGTGCTTCTATCGCGCAGCCCCTTTGGTGCGTCCCAGGCGTTGGTCAGCGTCTTTCAACGAAATATGTCGGAACAGCCACAGCAGGACACCGTAAAACGCAGCGTTCAGCAAATAGAATGCCCAGGCGGGATCGGGGATTTCCTGGACCGCAGAGACTCCCGACTCAATTCTCTGGATCACAACTGTTGGACTGAGTATCAATAGGTATCGAGCAGCGCCCGACATCGCAATGTTGAAGCCAGTCGCTAAGAAATATTGGATCCCCAGCGGCAATGTCAGCCATGCGACAATCAGGAAAATGGCCAGCAGAGTTGCGCGAACTTGAGAGCGGACCTGCACCCCCAGCCACATGGAAAACCATGCTGTCAGCGGCAGGTAGATCAGAACGAAAACAGTTGACCACAGGACATAATCCCAGCCGTAGTTTTGAACCACTTTTCGAACAAGTAGATGCTGAGAAACGGAACGCACAGCACGCAGATCAGTCGCCTGACGCCCTGAAACTTCTGCAGGATAATGTTGCGTGCCGAAATTGGCGTTGTGAGCAATACGTCAAGAGTCTGTCGTGATCGCTCCGACGAAACCAGGCCCGCCGCATGAACGGCGACCATGGCGACAGACACACC
>CAIXQV010000010.1 GCA_903921605.1 uncultured Planctomycetaceae bacterium
CGCAGCATCCGTTAGAACATTAGAGTTGCTGAATGAGTCGCAAAGCCTGAGAACTCAACTTCAGGAGAACTCCCGCTACTTCCGCAGCGAGATGACAGCCGCCGGTTTTCGACTTCTGCCGGGCGAGCATCCAATCATCCCAGTCATGATCGGAGACGCCGCGCTGGCCGCTCGACTTGCCGATGAGCTGCTTCAGGAGAGCATCTACGTCGTCGGATTTTCATTCCCCGTTGTTCCCAAAGGCGAAGCCCGCATCCGAACTCAGATGTCCGCCGCGCATACTCGCGAGCAATTGGAATTCGCCGTCAATGCCTTCCAAAGAGCAGGGCGGAAAGTAGGAGTCATTTCCTGACAGTGGCTTGGCATCGAATAGATGATCACCTCGAAGTTTAGCGAGTCGCGAGTTCCCCTGTCGCCAGCCATTGAGCGCACTCCGGGCCCAGCTGACTGACGGCGATCTTTTCGTACTCGACGGATTCTTCTGCAGTCAGAACATCAGCCCAGCGGCCGTTGACGCCTTTGTTGATGAAGACTCCTGCCCCTGCATCCCAGAATAAACCGCCGAGAGGGACACTCTTCGTCGCGTTCTTTTTCATCCACTCGAATGAGCAATGCTCAAGAATGGCCGACCAACGCGACTCATTGATTCGGATCTGCAGGAACTCTGCAATCTGACGAATTGTTTCGGGAAGATCTCGCTTGAGTTCTGAGAAATGCACGAAACGCACATTGGGAAGATTTCGAATCTGCCACCACGTGCGAACGTTGTCCCAAAATGACCAGAACGGAAATCCGTCTCGAGCAAGCCAGTCGTTCCAGTACTGGCGCAGATCTTCTGTTGGTCGCTCGATCGGCGGACCAACTCGGCCGGGAGTCTCATTCAGAGCGTCGTACCATAACTGATTCGCATTCGCGTGATGGTTGTAAAGGCTCCAGACAACATCACGACCATCTCGTCCGATATAGAGATATCTGGCTCGCGGCGAAAACACTAACGCATCGACCGGCAAGTGAGTCTTCAGAAACCGTCGATGAGTCTGCGCTTCCACATACGGAAGCTTTACTTCTTTGGGTGGAACACGCAGATCGAGCCATGGGGAGATCTCAGCCACAGCCAGTTCCGAATCACCGTCGAACAATAACTGAGCGATGATCTGCTGCATCCAGGTCGTGCCGGATTTGGCATACGTCGCGATGACGATGTCATCATCCCGAAACTGAAATTCATTCCAGATCGTGGAATCAAAGTGATGATTGTGCAGCTCACGAGTTTTCACCGGCCAAAGAGTATTTTCAAACATACGCATTATCTGGTAAGGATTTTCCAGAGGAGAGATAAGAACTGACTTTAAGGTTTGCTAATCGGTTCAACAGAGTGTTGCCTTGAGGAGTCGCTTTGAGGATACTCGGTGCAATTCGCAAATTCGGCAACGAAAACGCCCGGACTATTGAACAAATTACGCAATATCTCCACCACCGAGTACGGCTCTTTCAATGACAAATGATGAACAAGCTGAGGTTCCTGGCCAGACAGAAGAGATCGATAACCTCGCAGGCAACGAACGCAACAAAGGCCCTCAGCCGATTGTCGAATTGATGCAACAGTACGATCTGAAACCAAAAGATCTCGTTGAAGCATCGGCCGAGCAATTGACCTTCAAACTGGTGGCTCGCGCAATGAAGGGTCGGGAACTGACGATTAACTCCAAGGGCATTGTGCAACGTGCGATGAATCGAGCGACTTCGAAGGTCTGGACTCAGAAGCAACTCTTCAATTATTGAAGTTATTGGTCGCGAAAAGACATAGACCCTGGACGCAGACGGCTGTTGATATAAGCGAGCATTCAGTATTTTCGTTTAACGGCGAGGTGTAGGCGAATCACAAAACGACGCCTGCGGCTTGCCGTTAAACGATGAAGACACCAAACGCCCTGAGTTTCGCTCTTACAGCTTCATCCGCACAATGCGATTATTGCCCATATCGACAACGTACAGAAAACCGTCGTGCCAGGTAACACCGTGCGGATGGCGCAGGCGAATTCGGGCATCCCCATGACCTTTGCTGAGGATCGTGGTCACCTCGCCGCTGTTCGCATCGACTCGACGAATCGCACCGTTCTCGTCGTCAGCGATATAAATGTTGTCGGCGTTGTCGATGCAAAGATGTTTGGGAGAACCGAACTGAGCCTGCAGCCCGGGACCGTCAATGAAGCCTCGAACACCTGTTCCAGCCGTTGTATGAA
>CAIXQV010000011.1 GCA_903921605.1 uncultured Planctomycetaceae bacterium
CGGCATGATCTACATCCAGGCCGGAGCCGGGATCGTGGCCGACAGTGTTCCCGAGATGGAATACAAGGAAACCCAGAACAAGGCCCGCGCGATGTTGAAGGCCATTCATATTGCGGAAACCCAGTTGATGTAACGCGGACATTTTGTGTCTACTTACACGAGCCGTCCGAAGAGCGTTCAAGCATTGCCGCCGCTGAGTTGTTCCGACGCAGCAAATCCGCGAACATGCGCCGCATATATTGGCAGAATTCATTGGCCATTCCTGCGGAGAGACTCGTGCATTACCGAAAGGTGCTCACGATCCTTTGGATCACTATTCTTGCTGCAACTGACTTGACTGAAGCTGTTGCGGCGGGTGACGCTCCGTCATTTGAAAAGGACGTCGCTCCACTTCTGATCCGACGATGTCTCGAATGTCATCAGTCGGCAAATCCTTCAGGCGGGCTCAGTTTACAATCCGCGTCGGATCTGACCAAGGGCGGAGATTCCGGCCCCGTGATTTCTCCGAAGTCACCGGCACAAAGCCGACTACTCGAACGAGTCGTCGCGGGAGAAATGCCGCCGCTGAAACATGGCGAAAGCCAGAAGCTGCCAGACGCAGAGATCGAGATTCTACGGCGCTGGATTGCTGATGGTGCAACATTTCCCGCCGACCGGCAACTCGATCTCTACGAACAGACGACAGACGTTCGTGGCGGTCGTGACTGGTGGTCGTTTCAACCGCTGAAGAACGTCACGCCGCCAGCCGTCGAAGGGCTTTCGTCGGACGCTCACCCGATCGACAAATTTGTCGCCCTCGAACTTCAGAAACAAGGACTTACTCCCGCGCCGAAGGCTGATGCTCGAACTCTGATTCAGCGGCTGTATTGGGACGTGACCGGCCTGCCTCCATCGGCGAATGAGATTCAGGAATTCCTCGCCGCGCCGCAGAACTCAGAAACAAACTCAGCATTGATTGATCGGCTACTGGCCAGTCCGCATTTCGGCGAACGATGGGCTCGCCATTGGCTGGATGTTGCTCGCTATGCAGAGACGTGTGGTTACGAGCGGGATCAGGTGAAACCATTCGCGTGGAAGTATCGCGACTGGGTGGTCAATGCCTTTAACAATGACATGCCGTATGATCAGTTCATTCGCGAACAATTGGCGGGGGATGAGCTTCCCGGTCGGACTGAGCAGTCCGTTATCGCAACTGGGTTCCTGTGTCTGGGCACGTGGAACGATGAACCCAACGATGCCGAAGACTACAAGTACGAACGCCTCGAGGATCTGGTTCACACGACATCATCAGCGTTCCTCGGAATGACCACCAAGTGTGCTCGTTGCCATGATCACAAGTTCGATCCGATTCCGCAGACGGACTATTACCGAATGGCCGCGGCTTTCTGGCCAGGCCCGATTCAGCCGCGTGGAAGAGAACTTCTCGGAGGCGTCTCCGCCGACGAACTTGGTTACAAGGACGTGCTCGGATGGACCGACATTTCAAAGAGTCCGGCTTCGTTGCACAAACTGAAAAACGGCGAACGCAATCAGCCTCTCGAAGCCGTCAGCGCCGGAGCTCTTACCTTTGCTCCCGATCAGTATCGCGACTTCACGTTCGCGGCAGACTCTGTTCCTACGACCAGCCTGCGTCTGCAGTTGGCGGAATGGATTGCCAGCGACAATAATCCGTTGACGGCGCGAGTGATCGTGAACCGTATTTGGCAGCATCACTTTGGCGATGGCCTGGTTCGTTCGTCCAACAACTTTGGATACACCGGTGACAAGCCGACTCATCCAGAACTACTGGACTGGCTGGCGTCCGAGTTAATCCGGAATCGCTGGAGTCTGAAGCATATTCATCGCCTGATTCTGACCTCGCAAACGTGGCAGCAGTCATCGCTGCATCCGCGGCAGGACGAGTACGCTCAGAAGGATTCCGCCAACCGTTTTCTGTGGCGAGCCAATCGACGACGCAAAGATGCCGAATCTTTGCGAGATGCCTTCCTGGCGGCGACTCAGGAGCTGCAGCTATCTCTTGGCGGTCCCAGCTTCTATCCCACGATCAGCGCTGATGCGTTGGAAGGACTGTCCCGAAAGACATCCGCCTGGACAGCATCACCAGAAGCCGATCAGCACCGCCGAAGTCTCTACATCTTTACTCAACGCAGTCTGCTGCCACCGATGATGACGACGTTTGATATGTGTGATTCCACGATGTCCTGCGGACAGCGCGATGTCACGATTGTCGCTCCACAGGCCTTGACTTTGATGAACAACGAATTTGTCCACAAGCGTGCCGCCGCGATTGCGATGGCCTGCGGCAAGAATACTGAAACGATCGCGGATCATCAGATTCGGCAGATCTGGAATATGATTCTTGGTCGTCAGCCAACGGATGAAGAACTCACGTTGTCCATGGCTCATTTAGAAAAGCAGTTGCATCGTTTTCGCGAACCGAATGCGACTTCGGCAGCACAGGTCTCACCAGCGAATAGCGAGAGTACTTTCGAATTGCTCCGGACTGCCACGCTGCACCTTGATGCGTCATCGGGCGTTCAGGTAAGCCAAAACGGAAGAGTCGAACGATGGCTCGATGGAAACGCGGCAATGCATAATGCTTCTCAGGAGATCTACGCACATCAACCGTTGCTCGTGAAGAACGCGATCAACGGCCATCCCGCAATTCGATTCGATGGAGCGTCCAGCTTTCTGAACGTCGCGGGACAACTCCTTCATGGTGATGAAGTCACGGTGTTCGCGGTCGTTACGGATCACGCTGCGGATGGTCATCGAGAAATCATTTCCAACTGGAGTGGTCGCGACGGCAACTCGGCGACCTCGTTCTTTGTCGGCATGACGAACAAGAATTCCATTCGTCTGAGCGATGCGTTATCCGGAGTCGGTGAGATTCACGATCGCCAGAATCCATTTCTGATCACCGCCACTAACGGCAGTCACGGCGCCGCCGTCTATCAACAAACGCGTCTCGTTGTGGAGCAGACGAATCCTGTTCCTGCGCGACGACTGGACACGCCCTGGGTGATCGGTCAACAGGGCAACATCAGCGGAGAATACTGGAATGGCGACATCGCCTGCGTGCTGGCATTTAATGAACAACTGTCCCCTAAGAAGCGGGCATTGATCCAGGACCACCTCATTGAGCGTTATCAGTTGCCTGACTTGAGTGAACCTGTCGCCCCATCGATGACTCCCGAACAATTGGCCATCGCATCATTGAGTGTCGTGCTGTTCAACTCGAATGAGTTCGCTTACGTCGATTAGCCTTCAATCAAGACGCCACCGGGTTTACCCAAACGGAGCCGTTCCCTCACTCTTTCCACGCCACCGGGTTCACCCCGGTGGTTCAACGGCTTTTGCACCACTCTCGTCCGTTCATTCGCATTTCACGAAGCACAAAGGCATAATCGCGCCGCGAGAAACTTACCGCTGAAGTTCCCACTTGCGGAATGTCGCCCGCTCAGAATTTCTCGCTGTGACCCACGCGCCTGACCAGCGAACCATTTTCCCATCATCGTTCAAGGAGCCTCCGCATGTCCGCAGTCACTGAACCAAGACAGTTTGCGATCCCAAAAATTCGGCAGACAGGGATTCTGATCGGAGATGAGTTTCGTCCGTCCGTCAGCGGCAAGACATTCGCAACCGTCAATCCTGCCACGGAGGAAGTGATCTGCGAAGTTGCGGAAGGCGATGCGGCCGACGTCGATCTCGCAGTGCATGCCGCGCGAGCTGCATTTGAGACGGGGCCATGGTCGCGAATGGATGCTCGCGATCGAGGTCGCCTCATGAACAAACTAGCGGACCTCGCAGAACGACATCTCGATGAACTCGCGGGACTTGAGTCGCTTGATAACGGCAAACCTATCAACGATGCGCGGGCTGCCGACCTGCCGCTAGCTATCGACTGTCTCCGCTACTACGCCGGCTGGGCCGACAAGATCAAGGGCGACACTGTTCCGATCCGTGGCAATTATTTCTGCTACACACGCCGCGAGCCGATCGGTGTCTGCGGGCAGATCATCCCATGGAACTTTCCACTCCTGATGGTCGCGTGGAAATGGGGCCCTGCTCTGGCAACAGGAAACACGATCGTCATGAAGCCCGCCGAGCAGACTCCGCTGAGCTGTCTGCGTCTGGCTGAACTGGCTCTGGAAGCCGGCTTCCCTCCGGGAGTTATCAACGTCGTTCCGGGTTACGGCCCAACCGCCGGCGCATCACTGGTGAAGCATCCGCAGGTTGACAAAATTGCCTTCACGGGCGAAGGCACGACGGCAAAGATCATCATGCGAGAAGCCGCAGAGACTCTGAAACGGCTGACGTTTGAACTCGGCGGCAAGAGCCCCAACATTGTCTTCGCCGACGCAGATCTTGATGCCGCTGTCGCCGGCGCGGAGTTCGGGTTGTTCTTCAATCAGGGACAATGCTGCTGCGCGGGCAGTCGACTGTTTGTGGAAGAATCTGTGCATGATGAGTTCGTCGCAAAGCTTGTCAAACGCGCGAGCCAGCGAGTGCTTGGGAATCCGTTTGACACCGAAACTCAACAAGGGCCACAGATCGACCAGGCTCAGTTCGACAAGATCATGAGCTACATCGATCGCGGTCAGGCGCAAGGAGCGAACTGCCAGACCGGTGGTGCTCGCTACGGCAATCGTGGTTACTTCATTCAACCGACAGTTTTTACCGACGTCCATGACCAGATGGATATTGCTCGCGAAGAGATCTTCGGACCTGTCCTCAGTATCCTGAAGTTCAAGGACATCGCCGAGGTCACTCGTCGAGCAAACAACACCTGTTACGGACTGGCCGCTGCCGTCTGGACTCGCGATGTTCAGAAGGCGCACCAGATGGCTCATAATTTGCGAGCCGGCACGGTGTGGGTCAATTGCTACGACGTCTTTGACGCCGCGGCCCCATTTGGTGGCTTCAAGATGAGCGGCATCGGTCGAGAACTCGGTGAAGCCGGCCTCGCCAACTATACAGAGTTGAAGACTGTCACGATGGCGATGGGATCGCGATAAGGCTGCTGTCAAACGTGAGGTGGGACCAGCCTGGCGCTGTCCCACCTTGCGGCCTTCCGGATTTAAGATCGGAAGCATGGCATTGAGTGCGTTTGGTGCAGGACGATAGCGAGAGCTTTGCCTTTCCGCGAACGCAGGAATCGGCCAGATTGACGCTCGTGGAAGACTCACATGCAACCTATACCAACCACTAAATTATTGACACAATTGCAGTAAGACGATATCTTACTCAACATGAAAACCACTGTCTCCAGCAAGGGTCAAATCGTTCTGCCGGCTGAACTGCGGGAGCAGGATCACATCATGCCCGGTCAGCAGTTTCAACTGGAACGAATTGAAGAGGGGCAGTACCTCCTGAAACGACAGCCGGTCGAGGACAATGCTGGCGTTGTAGACTGGCTTCTCTCGTGTCCGTCAAGCGACTGGTTTCAACCACTGCCTTCCGAATCGACTGATGATTTATGAAGTACCTTGTGGATGCAAATGTGCTCAGTGAAGTTACTCGACCTGAGCCTTTTGCCGAGGTTGTGGCGTGGTTACGAAAGCACGAAAGAGACTTGGCTGTGACACCCATCGTGCTTGGGGAAATTGAATATGGGATTGGACTGACGAATTCTCCTCGCAAGCGCAAAGAGCTCGAGCACTGGTTTGCTGAGGGCATGAAGAGGCTACGCGTGATTGATCTGGATTCGAGCACAGCCTCCGTGTGGGCCGCACTCCTTGTTCGCCTGAAGAAAAAGGGACGAGCCATGCCTGTGAAAGACAGCCTGATTGCGGCATCCGCGATCCAGCATCAGTTGACCATCGTGACACGCAACGTAAGCGACTTTCAGAACGCCGGAGTACCGCTGATCAATCCATTTGAGTAACTAACACCAGCATCGCGCCTGAATTTCTCGCTCACGATGAGTCAAATCAGCTCAACCCCGAGGATATGCGGTCTGCGCGCAAACGCTGAAAGCTGTGTACAACAACGTCATGTTTGACGCGAACCTGACGACGAAAAATCGTCCCTACATCGCACGGCCTTTGAGATGTTTCGCGCGGAAACCTTCGGCCCATTTGGTGAAGCGATCTTCTTCGATAGCCAAACGAATTGCCCGCATCAGATCCTGGTAGAATTGCAGGTTGTGGAGCGTCGCCAGAGTCCCGTAGAGCGGTTCATCGGCGAAGAGAAGATGGCGGAGATACGCTCGGCTGAAACCACCCGCGCAGGCCACGCATTCACAGGCCGTGTCAATCGGGTAGCGATCCTTGCGATAGGTCTTGTCCTGCAGTCGCATCTTGCCGTCCCACGTGAAGACAGTGCCTTCTCGAGCATACCGAGTCGGGATGATGCAGTCGAAAATGTCCATGCCGCATTCGACAGCCGCAACAATATCTTCCGGCAAACCAACTCCCATCAGGTAGCGGACCTGATCAGAAGGCATCAACGGCGCGGTATGCTTCACGATGCGGACCATCGCTTCATGACCTTCGCCGACGGAAACTCCACCGATCGCATAGCCCGGAAGATTCAGCGAAGTGACCTGACGCACAGCTTTCGATCGGAGGTCAAATTCCATCCCGCCCTGAATGATGCCGAACAGATGCTGATGCTCCTGAATCGGCGCGGCGGCGCAGCGTTTGAGCCATCGAAAGGTCCGGTCCAGAGAATCGGACATATACTTCGGCGGCATGCGATGATCCACACACTCGTCGAACGCCATTACAATGTCCGCGCCCAGTCTGCGCTGGATATCCATGGCGCTTTCGGGAGAGAGCATCATCGGAGTGCTCTCGCCCTCTTTCTTTCCAGAGCGGAACTGAAAGCTCACGCCTTCTTCCGTGATTTTGCGTTCGGGCAAACTGAAGACCTGAAATCCTCCCGAGTCCGTCAGAATCGTCTGATTCCAGCGCATCATCGTGTGGAGACCACCGAGACGTTCGACGACCTGCGTTCGGTCAAGGATCCCCAGGTGGTACGTATTGGCCAGCACGACCTGCGCGCCAGTGGCTGCGACCTGATCGGGCAAAACACACTTGACTGTGGCCTGAGTTCCCACAGGCATAAACGAGGGCGTTTCGACCTGTCCGTGCGCGGTCACAAACCGACCACGCCGCGCGCGGCCGCTGGTGGCCAGAAGTTGGTAATGCAGGCCGCCGCCGGGCGTCCAGGCGGGGAGAGAATTCGTCATAGAGGAAGCAGAGTGACTGTTAAGAACGGGGAACTGTCGTACGATTCGCGGCGTAGCGTAACTCTCGCCGGCACCATAGCGAAGCAGAACCGTTCACGAGGTTCCTGTTTTCGCACGACTTTCTTAGTTTAGGCCTGATCGTGCCACTGCATCTGCTGTTTCCCCTGTTCTCGAGCATCGTCTTCGTGATCGGGATGATCTTCGCCAAGAACGCGATCGCTCGCGGATCCAGCCCCTGGACCGGGACGTTCCTTGCGAATTTCTGGCTGGCGATTTCCTGGGGAAGCTTTGCGCTCATCACGGGACGATTTCTGCCCATTGCCGTCTGGTGGCAGGCGGCTCTGGTGGCCGGTTCATTTGTGCTCGGTCAGGTCCTGACCTACTTGGCTTACAAGCACGGCGATGTTTCGGTGGCAACGCCGATTTTCGGCGTGAAGGTCATCATGGTTGCTCTGATGGTGTCGGCCTGGGCGAACGAAGAGATTCCTGGCCGAGTCTGGATCGGAGCTGTTCTTGCAACCATCGGAGTTGGATTTGTGCAATCGGGAACTCGCATGCCAGCGGGGTCCGCTCAGCACAATCCCCAGAAGACAGTACTCACTATCGTGCTCGCGCTGGGAGCTGCGATCTGCATGTCACTGTTTGACGTCGGGCTTCAGGCGTGGGTCTTTCGACAGCCAAACCCCGCAGTTCTCGCCACGAAGTTTCTGCCCACAGTGTTCGTGGCAACCGGACTCTTCTCGTGCGCAGTGTTGCCCTGGGCCGACCGTCCCTCTCGTCTGGCGGAGCTCGGGACGACAAAGCCGATCGTGATTGGAACTCTGCTGATGGCCGCTAATGCGCTCAGCATGTCATGGTCTCTGTCAGCTTACGGCGATGCGACTCGGATCAACATCGTGTATGCC
>CAIXQV010000012.1 GCA_903921605.1 uncultured Planctomycetaceae bacterium
CGACTCAAACGTTACGAAGCCGCGTTTGTTGCGAACAATTTCCGGGCCGCGCAGGCCGGCTTTTGCAGCAGGGCCATCGGGGACCAGAGTAATAATGCGAAGACCTTCTTCCAGTTTGGCGACTTCATCAATCCCAAACTCAGGGCGAATGAATCGCCCGTGTTCGATTAACTCCGGTACGACGCGAGCCACGAGGTTTGAGGGAATTGCAAAGCCGATCCCGGAGTTTTGGCCGGTCTTGCTGGCAATGGCGGTATTCATCCCGATGACTTCGCCATGAGAATTCATTAAGGGACCACCGGAGTTCCCGGGATTGATCGCCGCATCAATTTGAATGACAGACTTGATCGAGCGGGCTCGCGTGACAGGCAGTGTTCGATCCAGACTGGAAATAATCCCGGTCGTCATAGTTCGCTCGAGACCGAATGGATTGCCGATCGCGAACACTCGCATGCCAACTTTCAGGCTGGAGGAATCGGCAAAACGCACGGGGATCAGTTTCTCGGGAGGGGCTTTGATGCGGACGACGGCCATATCATTGATCGGGTCCGCACCGACAACATCCGCTTCAAACTCTTCGCCATCGTGCAGCGTAACGAGAACTCGCTGAGCTCCCTCAATGACGTGATTGTTCGTCAGGATATGACCGTTCTGGTCGAGGATAAATCCGGACCCGGAATCCTCCGTTGGGTTCTCCCCGAAGAATCCGCGAGCTGCACCGATGCGAGTCCCAATATTCGCAACGCTGCGGTTATTCGTTTCATAAACATAAGTCGACACCGCCTCGTCGGGAGCCAGTCCCTGAGTGTTGTAGACTCGCGGCGGTGCGATTTCGCTGAGAGAGTCAACGGGGACAGTTTCGTCCTGAGGTTCGCTGGGATACGAAACAGCCTGCTCGACAGGGCGATTTTTTCGCGCGATCGTGGAAAGATCGCGTGGAAAACGATCCTGCTGTGCCGCTGCAACGGTGAGCGTGCCAACTCCGGATTGCAGCCAGAACACGAGGCAGCCACCAAGAATTGAAGAAATCACACATAAGGCAGCGTTCTTCATCGCTGCTCCTCCTGAAGTACGATTACAGTTCAAAACGTGTCCTATGACATTTCTTTATTCTTCGCGCGGCATCAACTGAGGCGAGGTGTTCGCCGGGTATATCATCTGAATCATTACCTCAATTATGGCCGCGCAAAGAATTGTGGCCGCGCAAAGAATAAGTGATCAGCTCAAGCCAACATTCCGCTTTGACCGGGCGGGACTTTATCAGACCACCTCAATTTCAGAAAACCCCGAATGAACACGATGCTGACCCCATACGACGTTGCCGTCTGTGCCGCACAGGAAGCTGGCAAAGTTCTCGCACGATATTTTCACGAGGGTTTTGAGGTCCGAAATAAAGGAGTCGCGGATCTGGTCACGGATGCTGATGTTGCCGCCGAGCGACGAATCGCGGAAATCATTCACAGTGCTTTCCCTGATCATGCGATTCTGGGGGAGGAGGAGAATTCAGGCGATGTGACGGCCGAGCACTTGTGGATCATCGATCCGCTCGACGGCACCACGAATTTTGCTCACCATATTCCCCACTTTGCCGTTTCCATTGCCTATTTTCATCACGGAGTGGCTCAGTGTGGAGTCGTCTGGAATCCGATTCGCGAAGATCTCTACATCGCACGGAGAGGGCTTGGTTCGACACATAACGGCAACGCGATTCATGTCGGCAGCCAGACGCAAATGAGCGAAGCTCTGATCGGGATTGGGTTCTACTACGATCGTGGAGCCATGATGGAGGCGACTTTGGCGGCGATAGGAGCCTGTTTCCGGCGACAGATCCACGGAGTTCGTCGATTCGGGACTGCGTCTCTGGATCTGGCCCACGTCGCGACGGGACTGTATGGAGCCTATTTCGAGTATCAGTTGTCGCCGTGGGATTACGCGGCAGGACAGCTCCTGGTGGAAGAAGCCGGCGGGCGGGTGACGACATGTACCGGAGCGGCAATGCCATTGAAGAGAACGAGCATTCTCGCGTCAAACGGACAGTTGCATGACGAAATGCTGGCGAACGTTCGCGAACCGTACGTTGGACTGGGACGTGATTAAACTTTGCGCGGGTCGGAGTGAAATTTCTTTGCAGCCGGATTCGTGAGAATTCGGAGCGTTAAGCTGGCTGGTATCCGAATTGTCACGAATCCGGCTACTCTCAAAACGCTCAGTCAGTCATAGAAAAACACCGCATGAAGTTCGGCAACTTCATGCGGTGTTTTCAATTCTTCAAACTACCAAATACCAACAACCAGTATTAGGCTTACTTTGGCATTGGCAACACGATCAGAGCGTCCTCGGCAAACGAGGCTTCTGCCGCTTTACCGTTGATCTTGTACTGAATCTTCAGTTGCTTCGTGCTGCCCGGAAGCGGGTCGCCTCCAAAACTGGCGTTGTAGCTGGCCGAGACCAGCGTGATGATTGGCAGTTCACCAGCCTGCTTCTGCAGGACGGCGGTGACATCTTTCTGAGTCGCACCGGAACCGTATTCGGCTTTGACAATTTCGAGCTTCATCTTTTCGATGCCGGCTGTGGCCAGTAGTTCTTTGACGTCCACACCTTTGCCGCTCAGCTTCTGTGCGATGACCAGCATCGCCTGAGTCGCATCGTCCTTCAGTTCCGGAACTTTCATCAGCTTGATGGTCATCTTCAGGTTATCTACTGTTGGGTAACGCTTCAGGATGTCCAAAACCAGTTTCTTTTCGGCCGTTTGTCGAGCAGCATCGAATGCTGTCTGGCACATCTCGGTACGCTTTGCATCTGGCAGCACAAACTGACGAGCGATGCGGATGTATCCTCGCAATGCACGCACCTGATACGGATTGGAAGGGATCTTTGCCAGTTCCAGAAGAACCGGAGCGGCGTCTTCGGTCATCCATTCACCCAGCAGGCGACTGCTGATGTCCTGCAACTGAGCATCGGTGCTCTTCGCTGCTTTGCCGACAGCCTGCAGCGCGTTGGTTCCGCCCATGGCTCCCAGAATCTGCAGCAGGGTTCCTTTGACGGGAACAGATTTGACACGATCCACAGCAGCCGACAACTCCTTCGCACAGGCTTCGCGATCAGCCATGCGAATGCTTGCGGCCTTAAGAGCCTTCTGAGCGATCTCGGCATCTTCAGACTTCTTCGGAGCCACCACCTGATCAATCAGTACGGGCAATTGCTGCAGCGAAACGGTTTCTCCCAGAGCGACCAATGCCGCTGTTCGGACAACTCCACTGTTGTTATCCAGAGCCTTCAGCAGCTGCGGAACTGCTTCGATACGACGTTTACCGACAAGCTCGATCAGAAGTGGATACGTGGCTCCTTCCGCCTTTGGTAACAATGCGACGATCTGAGCATTCACGTTATCGCCGGGAAGTTCTGCCAGAGTGTCTTTTGCTGCCACTGACAATTCTGCATCTTTATCGACGGCAATCTTCAGCAGCGAATTCAGGCAAGTCACATCACCGACTCGGGCAAGTGCATCGACGGCCGACAATCGCACCGCCAACGGTCCCTGCTCAGCGGCTTTCAGAATCGCCGTCAGCACAACTGTCTCTTTTCGATCCGCCATCGCCTGAACAATCAGGGCCGCTCGATCATCGGGCGACTTCGTCATTTCCGTCACAAGGACTTTATCAATCTCGCTGCCCGGAAATTCACGAGCCGTCCCGAGTGCCAGACGAAAGAGGGCTCGGTCATCCGCATGCAGTTGTTCGACCAGCAAAGGAATGCCGTCCTGACCACGAGC
>CAIXQV010000013.1 GCA_903921605.1 uncultured Planctomycetaceae bacterium
AGTGACCCTGTGCCGTTCTCATCCGTTGAGACATCCCAGCCCTGCAGTTCCTGCTCAACGGGTTTGTCGCCCTCGTACTTCACCGAGAACAGCGTCAGTCGGCCCTTGCCGGTCACTGGTTTGCCATCAGCCGTGCGAGCCTGAAATCCTGCGTTGACGGTATCGCCAGTCTGATAGTGTCCTCGATCAGTCCAGGTAAAGACTTTGAAGGGTTCTCGAGCCACCAACACGCTGCCGCTCCCGATGATGGTCCGGCGAGACTTGTCCACGACTTCTGCCGTGATTGCATAGCTGTGATCGCTGTCGCTATGGCTGGCCAAAGCCGCTGCCGTATCAATATCGACGAGAAATGTTCCGTCAGGACCAATCTCTGCATCGCCTTCGACGACGACTTCCGGAGGATCAGCACTCCAGTTCCACCATGGGCGAATCGGAGCAAAGCAGCCCCATGTTTTGAAGCCGGGATACCAGTCGTATTCGGGAGCAAACCACCAATAGCCTGATGAATACAGCCAGTCCCAGCGAGCGACTGGGTACCATCGACTGTCATGCTTCGAACGTTCCACCTTGTAGTGAACTTTGGCCTCGGTCACCGGAGCACCGAAGTAATACTTAGCGATGATTTTGGCCTGGATCTTTTCACCCAGCTTTACTGGCTTCTCCGGAGCGTCAATCTTCACTTCGTATTCGGGCTTACGATATTCCTCGACAACGAACGATCCGAAGCCGATCAGCGAACGCTGAGGCTCTTCGATGATGCGAGTCTGGCCATTTTCTTCAATGGCTCGCGAGACCATCACCTGTTCTGCGATACCGATCTGATAGGAGCCCAGAGTTGCGTCAACTGGCAGCGTCCATTCTCCATCGACGCCCGCCCAGCGATCAGTCCTGGCTTCAACTTCATAGACGACATCCCCCTTGGGATTGCGGATCTGAACCCAGCACTGCTTGTCGGCATAGCTGTTGTCGTCTGCATCAAATCGCGGTTTGCGAGTCCACAAGCGAAACTTCACAGCATGGCCTGGTCGATAAACCGGGCGGTCCGTGATTGAGTAAACCTTGAGCGGACTGTAATCCAGCGGTTGCAGCTTCTCCGGATTCCAGATTCCCATGAACCCGTCAAACGCCAGCCGACCGTCTTTCGTGCGGGCGATCACAAGCCACTGATTATTCTGGACCAGATCTTTTGCTTCTGGTGTTGCCAGCCCATCGGCGTTTGTCCGAGCAGCAAAGCGATTCGTAAGGATCTCGTAGTTCTGACCGCCCTTGTATTCCTGATGCCAGCCGAAAAATTCCAGGTCAGCTCGATCAATAGGAGCACCGGTTACGGCGTCTGCGACAAAGTACATCGTCCCTTCTTCAGTCCGTTTGCGGGTGATGGCAGTGTCGGCCACCCAAAGAACGATGCGGGCTTCATTCCCGAACTGCATCTTTGCCGTGACCCAATAGGCTCCGGCTTTCTGCAATGGAGTCGTGACCGTTTGCATTGCGTCAAAATGATTGGCCGGAGCGTTTAGTTCCAGCTCCCATTTCGCGACTGACTTTTCGAGATACTTCGAGTTATTATTTCGAATCAGCATCCAGCCGATGTTGTCAATTTGTTGTCGCTGATAGTCGAGTTCTTTCGGCTTGCTTTCGATGTACTGGCGAACGTCGGCCAGAAGAGCGTCAACGTCGATTGGTCGAGCCTCGAACGTGACTTTGCTACCGTTGCGGAATCGCAGATCCAGCGTTGCTCCCTTGCCAGCGGGTTGTACCGAGCTGCCTTCGATCTGCAGCCAGTTATTGATGATCTGGTCGATGCGAAGCTGGACGTTCTTCTTGTCGTCCCCTGGACTGGCGAGTTTAAGAAGATCCTGAAGCAGTTCGGCCGCTTGAGGATACTGGTGGCGATTCATTCGCTCGTTAATCAGCATCTCCAGAGCCTGGCGATGCTCACTTCCGCCACGAGCAATCACGGCTTTGATGATCGTGATATGATTGAATTCATCAGGGAGATTGAACCGTTTGACTCCAGTCGTCAGCTTTGCGATCGTTTCCGAATCGGCCAATTCATGAGCCGCCCACTCGCCGGAATCCTCTGGCTGCTCCCCGTCTGCTGCCTCGTCGCCGCGAACTTGAATCACGGGCGGCCCGCCAACTGAGCTTGTGCTAAGGCCGAACTGAGACTGCAAAAAAGCGGCCCATTCGAGATCGATCTGGCTGCGGCGAGCATCAATGTGCTTCACAACCTGAGCCATCGCAAAACGCCAGCGTTCGCCGTCAGATTTGGCGGTGTTCCATGATTCCGGCATCAGATGAAAGACGGGGTTCCCATCCTTATCCACCGGCGCACCTTTGTTCGGGCCGCCCCAGCCGCCGCGACCATAGGAGCCGAAGCGACCGTCGGAGATTTCATAGTCGGGCAACTTTGTCAGATCTGTCAGATCCTGCAATTTCCACGCTTCGCCGTGCCGTGGCGAGCCAATTTGTCCGCTGAGAGATTGCCACAGATCTGCACGCTCATCTGCCGAGGCACTGTCATCTTTTTCGGCGACGGCAATCGATTCCAGCAATAGTTGAATGGATCGGACTCGGTCCCGAGCAGCCACGCTGGCCCATTGGCCGCCGCCGCGATGGTGACCGCGTTCAAACTTCCCGGCAACTACAAAACCGCCATTGATGACTTCTCCGGTATAGACGCGGCCGGCTCTGGCGAGCAATCGAAAGTCGGACTTATGTGCGGCAATCGCGGTCTCCAGCAATTCGTCTGCTTCGTGCACGAGTCCAAGATTATTCAGACAGTTAATGGCCATCCCCAGATCGTCGGGAAGAGCCTTGTCGGTATTCTCCGGATCTATGGCCAGTTCGCGATACAGCTTGAGCGCATCGTTGTAGTTGTTCTCATCGAACAGCTTCTTCGCCTGAGCTCGACGATCCGCTGGAGGTTGTTCCATTGTTGTCGCCATCAATCCCGCAGAACTCAAAATCACCACCGACATCAGACATAGCAGCGCGTTGCGCATGGAAGTTACCTTTGCTGTGAAGCAGTCAACTTATTGATTCTGGACAGTATCGGATTTGCTGCTGAACGGCCAGATGAGTCACCTCCGTGTGAGCATCCTGCTCGAAGGTATTTCAGGCGTTGGAGCAATCCCGTGAAGATTCACGGCTGTCAGGACGTCAGAGATGGGGACGCTGTTCCCGAAATCTTGCGTGCGATGTTTTCGGGATTCGGCAATTGGGCGTCCGATGGCCTGTTGTTGCCGTATTTTTGCGGCATTTATGACGTTGTAAGAAATGTGTCAGGCGTTCTGACAACGCATCGGAGTGGCGTAGAAAACAGGGGGGATTGATTTAATCTTCAAACAAGCCAACTTAGGTTCCCCACCGGGATAACCATGCTGTTGATTTAATCAGCCGGAACGCGTTAGCGTCCGGTTTTCGCCGAAGAAACCCAAGAAAAACAACCGGGGGCTAACGCCCGGCGGCTGATGAAGCTACTAAATCGACAGCCCGATAACCCCAGTAGCGTCGCTTGTTTGAGGTTTAGTCGCCGAACATTTCCGACAGGTCGACATCGTCATCCGAGGCACGCTTTTTCTTCTGAACAGGCTTCCCTGCCGCCCCAGGGGCAGGGGCTGCAGGTTTCCCGGCTTTCTTGTCCGAAGCTGGCGTCGCAGAAGCAGGCCGGCTGGCGGCAGGCATCACAACGCTCTCTTTGTCTTTCGGCTTTGACGACTCGGCAGGTCGTTGAGGAACCCCGGATGCCTTCGCCTTGGCCGCCGCCGCTTCTCGAGCTGCTCTGACCATACGGGCCTCGGCTTCTCGGATCTCGCCGACCATCTCCGAAACGGTTTGCCAACGGTCGTCAGGATTGGCTGCCAAGCCTTTCATGATGGCCGCTTCAATCTGTTTATCGACAGTCGGGATCAGAGTGCTCAGGGCCATCGGCGGCTTGTTGATGTGCTGCAACACGGCATCAATGGTCAAAGCGGAATCCCACGGATAACGCTTTGTGTACATTTCA
>CAIXQV010000014.1 GCA_903921605.1 uncultured Planctomycetaceae bacterium
AGAACCACTCCGGTTGTTCACGACTTCAATAAGGATGGCCTACAGGATCTTGTGATGCTGGACCATGAAGGTTATCTGGCATTCTTCGAGCGAGAGCGACGAGACAACGCGGTCGTTCTCAAATCGCCGCAACGAGCTTTCATGGGGGAAGATGGTCAGCCCATCCGACTGAATCCCGGGACCGCCGGCCGCAGTGGTCGACGAAAACTTTGCGTGACCGACTGGGATGGCGATGGCCGCTTTGATCTGCTGCTCAACTCTGCCAACGCAGACTTCCTGAAGCAGGTCGATCATAAAGACGGACGCTGGGTCATGAAAAATGCAGGGACTTTGGCTCAGAAGAACATCGAAGGCCACGACGTGAGTCCGACAACGGTTGACTTCGATGGCAACGGGATCCCTGACTTCGTCGGCGGTGCAGAAGATGGCAGGTTTTATTATCTTCGGAATCCTCGCAGCAGCGTGACACCAATAGCGCCCTAAATTATTCGTTTAACGGCAAGCCGCAGGCGACTGCGTTTCTTTTTCCGTCGCCACATCAACAAGTTCTCAAGACAGATCCATACCCATGAACATCGTCACCATCAAAGATCACAACAGCGGCTCGACAGCTCGCATCGCTGTTGATCGCGGCTTTAACTGTTTTCAATTCCTTGCTCGACTCACTGACGGCCGTGAAGTCGATGTGCTCGCGGCAACGGATGATTTCGCGGAGGGCAAACAGCCCGAGACGCATCACGGGAATCCTCTGCTGTTTCCTTACCCGAATCGCATCGAAGGTGGCCGCTATTCCTGGAACGGAAAAGAGTATCTGATCCCGACCGACCGAGTACTCTACGATTCCACCGGAAACGCCATTCATGGTCTGTGCCTTGATCGGCCGTGGCGAGTGATCCAGCAGTCGGACGACAAGGTCACGGGAGCATTTCGCTTGAGCATCGATGCTCCGGATCGCCTCGCTTGCTGGCCGACGGATGCCGAGATTCATGTGAGCTATCAGGTGATCGGCAGCTGCCTGCGTTCAGAGATTCGAGTGTTCAATCCGGGCAGTCAAACAATGCCATGGGGATTCGGAACGCATGCGTATTTTCGAGTTCCACTGTCGATGAACTCATCGGCCGATCAATGTCAGCTGACGATTCCGGCGTCAAAAGTCTGGAAGCTGACTGCCTGCTTGCCGTCAGGTGAAAAGACCGCGCCGCCAGAGAACGCCAGGCTTGATCAAGGCTGTCTGTTCAAAGGGCTCAAGGTCGACGATATTTACACGGATGTTGTGGCCGAGAACAACATCGTAACCTGTCGCATCACAGATCCAGCGGCCGGCGTCAAAGTGGAACAACGATGCCCGTCGATCTTTCGTGAACTGGTCGTGTTTACTCCGCCGTGGAGTAGTTCCGTTTGCATGGAACCCTATACCTGCGTGACCAACGCCATCAACCTGGAACAACGTGGAATCGATGCCGGTCTCCAGGTTCTGCAGCCCGGCGAGTCATGGACAGGCTGGATCGATATTGAGGCGATGAAGATCTGACGCTGGCGTAGCTACTTCAACTCATGCACGAAAACCTTGTCGTGCATTGTGTAGAGTCGCCAGCCGGTGCCATTCTGCACCAGTACTCCGCTGGACTTGTTCTCCGCCACCGGTCGCAATGGATTGTGAGAACTCTTCTTCCAGTGAATCAGGTCGTCTGATTCAAACAGGGTCGTGCACCACTGGCGAGGTTTCTCCGGGCTGCCTGTACCGTGCAACACGGCAAAGTATTTCCCGTCAACTTTGATCACCTGATTCATCGCAATCATCAGACTATCGAACGGCTCGGGTCCCGGCTTGATGATGGGCTCATCGGAAACGTTAGTCCAGGTTTTCAAATCAGTTGATCGCGCTAACCAAATCCCGGCATCACGTCGTTCGTAGAACAGATTCCAGACACCATTCTCAAACCATGCTGTGGGAGTTCCATAAGGCCCGGCTGGAATTGGCTGACCATTGGTGAGTCTGACATCCAGGGTTCCCAGTCGCTTCCATTGAATGCCATCTGTTGATTCCAGCAACTGAGCCTGATCTCCGGCCCCTTCGGCAAACATGAGATATCTCTGATTGTCACGAACAACAATGATGTCTTCGACCCAGAAGTCGGAGATGATCGGGTTCTGTGGATGGCGAGTCCAACTGATTCCATCCATCGATGTGGCGTATCCCAGCTTCATCGTCAGAGGTTGTTTGTCGGGATCGTAGCCCGTGTACCACATCTTCCATGAGTCGCCGTCTTTCATCACCCAGCCACGTTCCCGAATCTTTGCGTCCCACTGGCCGGGAGCCGCTTCAAAGATCGGAGTGGTCTGGACGGGCTCAAAGATTGGATGATTCAGCAGTCGATCATCGGCCTCGCACTGACTCAGGAATAACACACAGCAGAACAGACCCAGAGCAGATCGACGAAGACACATGAGGTGTTACTCCTGTACGCAAGCCAACAACAAGTCCACAAATAAAAAGCCCGGCCTTTGAAGAAAGCCGGGCTTCGCAGAACTCTTAGCGATCAGCACCGCCAGATTATGGCAGACGCTTGATGCTTACATTACGGAAGGAAACCGGATCGTTGTGGCCCGCGAATCCAAAGAAGCCGGTCTTGCGATCTTTGCCTGGGTGCGGTGAATTGGCCATGTATTCGGTGACTGCGGACAGGTCGCCGTCCAGAATAACATTGCCGTTCACTTCAACCTTGATCTTGCTGCCGTCAACAGTGACTTCCTGGAAGTTCCAGGTACCGGCCGGACGCAGGAATCCTCGCTTGGCAGGAATCATGCCGTAGGCTGAACCGTGATACTGGCGAGCATCAAGCTTTGCATACTTTTCATGCTCTGAATCCAATACCTGCAGTTCGCACATTGCGGCGTAGGCTGGGTCGCCTGTGCCGTCGGTGCGAATCGCCAGGCCATTGTTGCCACCTGGCGGAACCTGAAATTCAAGACGTACCACAAAATTAGAGTACTCATCGGTCGTGTGCAGAATTCCGCCGTGACCAGCTTTGCAACGAATTGCACCGTCGACAACTTCGTAGTTTTCGTTTGCTCCACCCCAGCCTGTCAGATCAGTGCCGTTAAACTTCGATTCGAAGCCGTCCACATGGCTTTCGGCCAGAATACGATTAGCTTCTTCAGCGGGAATTTCACGGATATAGATATTCTTCCAGCGGATTTCTCCACCGTGAGTCTGCAGCATGATCGGGCCCTTCAAAAACAGTGGTGAAGGACGATCAAAGTAGTTTTCCATGATCGCATTGTCGACGACATGCTTGCCGTTCAACCATACGCTGGTGCGCGCACCAATCTGACGAATCTTGAAACTGTTCCATTCACCGAAAGCTTTGTCAGCCAACTCAGAAGGATCTTTCCCAGCCGCTCCCGGACTATTGTTCCACAGCCCGCCGCTTCCTTTGTTTGCACCAATGCTGAACTTAGCTTCTTCGGTGAAGTCCCAGATCTGAACCTGAGGATTGGCCTTCAGGTAGATCCCGCTGTCGGCGAGAGCAACCGTCTTGTAGTCGATCAGGAATTCATAGTCCGTAAACTCTTCATCAGTCGTCAGATACGCACCGTGGCCATCGTTAACGAGCTCTTCGTTTTCGACAGTCCAATGGTCTTTGGCGTCTTTGGTCCATTCCGCGATCTGCTTGTCTCGCATATCGGCAGGCATTTTGGCCAGATCACGAGGATCGAAGTGAGGCATTCCGTGCCATCCTGTCAGATCCTTCCCGTTAAACAGCGGGCGGAAGCCTTCCGGGACTTCGGCAGCCGACAGGGAAGGAGCAATAACCAACAGGAACGCGCTGGCAAGCGAAGCCAGCAGAGGCGTTCGGTATTTCATAAGAGTCTCCGGGCGGGTAAAGGTTCTATCGAGGCGGGCAATGGTGTGTTTAAGCAGGCTATCGCTCAACAGGCAACCGTTGAGCTATCAGAGATTAACGAAATCCTGCGAACGCGAAAACCTTCACAATGCGACTTTGAGCATCCAACGGAAAATGAGCGCCTGCCAATCTCTTCAAGAGCGCCCTTTGGCCCGACTGGCATCACGAGGATCAGGCCTCAAATAGGAGTCGACATTAGAAAAGATCGCCCGACAGAACCAGGACGGACTCCCAAACTGGTCCCGGAATCGCAGGGAAAAGCGTCCGGCAAGGCTGGCTTATCCGGGTTTATTTAGCGTCTCCAAACCCCGTACCGATCTTTGAAACCGGTGCATTTCCGACAACAGGAATGATCAAGGTCGCCCAGAAGCAGGTCCCTACTGAGGAAGGCGAAGTCGGCATTGACACGGGTGGCCAACTAACCAACACTAAGATACATTTTCGTATGCCAGTTCGGATTCCCACTTGAAAGACCACGATGAGCTACAACCCTTTCGAAGCCCCGGCATCAAACTCCCGTGTTATTGGAATAGTCAGCGGATCTCGCGAGGACCTGCTAAAAGTGGCAAAGTATCAGAAGGGGATTCTTGTTTGCATTCTGGTTTACATTCTGGCAGTTGCTGGCCAGTTTGCGTTACCGCTGCAGATCCGTCCACTGGTTGGCCTGGGCGTTCTTGTCGTTGGATTAATCGCGGCCGTTTTCACCATCAGGCTGGCCATGAAAACGCACGGAACCGTTCTCGGCATCATCCTGGGAATCCTCTGCCTTGTGCCAATTCTTGGTCTCTTGATCCTGCTGCTGGTCAACCAGAAAGCAACGACGGTTTTGCAACTCAACGGCATTAAAGTTGGCTTGCTGGGGGCGGACCTCAGTTCGCTCTGAGGCCGATTCGGCCAAAACGGTTGTGGGGTTGATCGTTTACCGCCAAGACCCTTTAAAACAAGTAGCCGGGATACTCCGTGTGCCGTCCGCCAAGTGCGAAAACCCTTTCGTTCTCGAGATGACCGCGAATGGAATGTTCCGACTACGTTGCTTCACTGCACGGTATTTGCGGTCAACATAACTGCTGTTTTGCCGATTCCATACGACTCCGGCAGGTTCTGACCCAGTCTTCTGGGAGTTTTTTACCGAAACTCCCCGCGCGACGGTGATGGACATCCATTCGGTATGATGAGAAAGCCAAACTGCGGTTGACCCAGTTTTTGCCCAGAGTGACAATCAGGAGCCAATTGTTATTCCTTATTTAACAAACAGCTCACAAAATGAATTTGTCTGGCATGGAAGTCAGCTCGCTCAGCCTTCGTGAGACATTAGGCCCGGTCAGTTTTGTCAGCGCCGGGGATGTTGTTGCGTCTTCGTTTTGCTGCGACAGCCGTAACCTTCGTCCGGGAGAAGTCTTCGTGGCTGTCCCCGGGAAATCTCATGACGGCCACGGATTTATCGAAGCCGCGGTTTCCGCCGGGGCGTCGGCGGTGATGGTTGAACGGCCTCACGCCAGGATCAACATTCCTCAATGTGTGGTCCCTGACGTCCGCGCGGCTTTTGCAAAAATCTGTCTGGCGCAGCACGGGAATCCTCAACGAAACGTAACCGTGGCCGGTGTGACAGGAACCAATGGCAAGACCACATCAACGTGGCTACTGCGAGCGATCCTCGAATCAGCCGGTCGAACCACAGGCTTACTGGGGACAATCGAATACAGCAACGGCCGCGCACGTTCGGTGGCTGCACTGACAACTCCAGCTCCACCGCAGATTGCTCATCTGTTTGCCGACATGGCCAAACAACGAGCCTCCCACTGCGTCATGGAGATCAGCAGTCACGCTTTGGATCAGCGCCGTTGTGCGGCATTGCCGTTGGCCGTTGCGGCAATTACGAATATTACACGAGATCACTTCGACTATCACGGCGACGTCCGCAATTATCGAACTGCGAAATCTCGAATCGCCGATCTGCTACAGCCAGGTGCTCCGCTATTGATCGGCGTGGACGATCCGGGCTGCCGAGCTGTCCTCGATCTGCTGCCTTCAAGCACCAATGTGACGACATTTGGCTTCTCAGAAACGGCACAAACACGTGTTGAGCTGACTTCGGCCACTCCACGATCTCAGACTCTGCGAATGCATCTGAAGTCCGGAACAGTTGAGTTCATCTCTTCCCTGGTCGGACGCCACAACGCTCTCAATCTTCTGACGGCGGCGGCGATGGCCGAGCAGCTTGGCTTGGATCTGCCGATCATTGCGGACTCACTTTCGGCCGTGACAGAAATCCCCGGTCGCATGGAACGTATTGACCTCGGCCAGCCTTTCACAATGCTGGTCGATTACGCCCACACCCCAGACGGCATTACTCATTGCCTCGCGACGGCTCGCGCATTGACTCCAGGACGCGTGATACTGGTCTTTGGTGCAGGCGGAGATCGAGATCGCGAGAAACGGCCACTGATGGCTCAGGCTGCAAGCCCTGCCGATTCGATCATTGTGACCTCTGACAATCCTCGTTCAGAATCACCGACAAAAATCATTGATGAAATCTGTCAGGGCTTTGTGTCACTGGATCATGTTCAAACCTGCGTTGATCGCAATCTGGCAATTCAGATGGCCGCGAAGATGGCTCAGCCTGGAGATGTGGTCATCATCGCCGGACGAGGTCACGAGTCGATTCAGCAAATTGGTGCTCGCTCCATCAGTTTTGATGACCGCAAAGTCACTCGTCGAATCCTGCGTGAACTGCAGGCTTTGCGATCCGATTCAGAACACCGCGTCCCCAACGCGGTTCCCGCCTGATTTTTAGCTTCTATTTCCCAGTCCAATGCTCACCGCAGGGGCCTGTCCCCTGAACCCCAACGAACCTGGATCAATCCTGATCATGGTTCTGGAAATCTCCTCATGTTCCCCTGCAACGTTACGCAGTTGATCAGGATCGTATCCGGACAGTCGACAGCCCCATCGGCTGACGAACCTGTCACCGGCGTTTCCATCGACAGCCGCACGGTCAAACCGGGCGATGCGTTCTTTGCGCTGCCGGGCTCGAAGAGTCATGGAGTTTTATACGCCGACGAAGCCATCGCTCGAGGAGCTGTCTGTGTGATCGCCGAGTCGACAACAGCAGAGCAGAATCAGCTCCGCTCCCCAATGGTGCGTTTTCATTCCACCGACAGTGTGGAAATCGACAGCCGCATCATTCGAGTTCCCTCCGCACTAACGTCGCTGCAGCAACTCGCCACCTGGAATCGACAACAATCAGCCGCTCTGATCATCGGTGTCACCGGCAGTGTTGGTAAGACAACCACACGACAGATGATCGCGTCGGTTCTGAATCGTGAGTTTCACGGCATCCAGAGTCCCCGGAATTTCAACAACGAGCTGGGCGTTCCGCTAAGCCTTCTGCAGCTCAAAGCAGACCATGATTTCGCCGCTCTGGAAATGGGAGCCGGACGAGTCGGCGACATTCGGAAACTTACCGAGATCGCTCAACCGGAATTCGGAGTGATCACGAGAGTCGCGCCGGCCCATGTAGAAACTTTCGGCAGTCTTGATCTGATCCGGCAGGCCAAACAGGAACTTGCAGAGGCCATCGGCCCCGATGGAACCGTCTTCCTGAATGCCGACGATGATGCTGTTCGCCAGATGGAAGCTTCTGTTCGCGGCAATGTCGTGCTGTATGGTTTCAGCTCTGATGCACACGTCCGCGCCACGAATGTTGTGACAAATACAAACCGATCCGTCATCACGGTGGATGGCCGCGAGTTCCAGTTCCAGGGGCCTCGCCATCTGGCAACGGCTGCACTCGCCGCTATCGCTGTCGGACGCATCGCTGGAATGGCAGACAGTCGAATCGCCGATGGGCTGGCCGGATTCCAGCTTGATGCAGGTCGCGGTCGCATGGTGAACCGTGAACCATGGACTGTGATCGACGATTCCTACAACGCCAGCCCGGCCAGTGTTGTCGGAGCTATCCAGGGACTCGCTGACTGGCCCAACTCCAGACATCGAATTCTGGTGCTCGGCGACATGCTGGAACTGGGAAAGGATTCAGCCGCGGCGCATTTCGAGATTGGCCGACATCTGGCGTCTTCAAAAGTTGATCACACGTTGGTCTATGGGCAGTTCGCGGAAAGCGTTGTGGAGGGCGCCCGGTCTACCGGAGTGACTCTGAATCACATATCCGTCTTTCATGATCTCGCAACGCTGCAGGTCATGTTGGATTGCATCATGACTCCCGGTGACGTCGTCCTCGTGAAGGGCTCGAGAGGCATGCAGATGGAGCATGTCGTGCAATGGCTGCAGCAACAAGGCTCGGCCTGTTCCGCTCGCGCAGCTGCGTAGTTGGTCATCATTGACACGACGGCGTCGGCGAGAATAGAAACATTCCGGAAGAACCATCCATGAAGATTCGATACCTCCTCCCCCTGGCGATGCTGTTCACAATTCTCGCCTGCATCAATGTCATTCACGCTGACGAAGTGCCGAAAGCGGCCGCCAGTGCACCGGAAGCACGTCCCACGCTGTCGTTGTTTCAGGCGTTGGTGCTGGGCATCGTGGAAGGGGCGACCGAGTATCTTCCGGTCAGTTCCACCGGCCATCTGCTGATTGCCGAACATCTGATGGGAATGGACGCCGACGAACGACAAAAAGAAGCCGCCGACTCGCTGGCCATCTGTATTCAGTCCGGCGCGATTCTGGCCGTGGTGATGTTGTACTTTGGACGCATCAGGCAAATTGTCGTGGGAGTGCTGGGAAAAGATCCGGACGGGCTGAAACTGTTGATCAACCTTGTGATCGCGTTCTTTCCCGCAGCCGTTCTGGCGCTTGTGCTGAAAGACTGGGTGAAGCAGCATCTCTTCGGAGTCATGCCTGTTGCCGCCGCACAATTGGTCGGCGGTATCATCATTATTGCTTACGGTTTTGTGACACGAAAAAGCAATCCCAACGAGGGCAAAGAGATCTCTGAGATGTCACGGCCAGACGCATTGCTCATTGGAACTCTGCAGTGTCTGGCGTTCTGGCCTGGATTCAGCCGCAGCCTCGCCACAATTCTGGGCTGTCGATTTGCGAAGCTGAAGATGATGGCGTCGGTCGAGTTCAGCTTTCTGCTGGGCCTGGTCACTCTGACCGCTGCCACTGGCTATGAAGGCCTCAAGCATGGCAAAGAAATGATTGCCGACTACGGACTCGCGATGCCGCTTGTGGCTCTCGTGACAGCCTTCGTGGCGGCTGTCCTGAGCGTTCGCTTTATGGTGGGAGCACTGGGGAAATACGGACTCACGCCATTTGGATACTACAGAATTCTGCTGGCCATCGCCTGCGTACTGTGGTTGCAGCATTGATCCCGTCATTCGTTTAACGGCAAGCCGCAGCCGTCAGTGCTGAGCTCAACTTTCGCACGCAGACATCGCGTCGCATTCCATTTATCTGAATCGCTCTCAGATCTTCGGCACGCCGATATCCTCAACCGGCTTTCGCACGAACAAAAAATACACAATCGTGCCACTGACGATGACGACCGCCATGCCGCCCCACAACTGCCAGCGAACGGTTCCCAGCACAAACAACCAGCCCGCCAAAGCGATCAAACTGGGGATCGGATAAAACCACATGCGAAACGGCATCGGGACATCCGGGCGAGATGTCCTAAGAACATGCAACGCCAGAATCTGAGCAATAAACTGCACCAGAATTCGGACCACGACAGCCGCTTCAATGACCGTCTGCAATGGCAGATAGCAGAACACTGCCGTCAATGCTCCTAACGTCCACAACGATACGACTGGATACTTTCGAGTCGGATGAAGCTTCGCAAACTGTGGCAGGAAATCTCCGTTGACGGCCGCTGCAAAAGGGATCCGCGAATACCCCAGAGTGATCGCAAACATACACGCCAGAACCGTCCACAGAATCAACCCTGTAAACCATACGGCAACCTGATGGCCATAGAGCGTCTCCATAAACAGCGAAGCGATCTGTGTCGACTTCATCGCTTCTTCCCAGGGAACAACTGCGATAATAGACAGATTCATCGTGAGATAAATGCTGGCCACAACAATGACCGAAGTGATCACCGCACGCGGAATCGTCTTGCCAGGATCGCGAACTTCGTCACCCAGATGGCAAATATTGTAGTATCCCAGATAGTCATAAATCGCGATCAGCATGGCTCCGCCAAGACCGTGAACCCATTGGCCATTAATCTTGAAGGCATCGGGCGGCAGCGTGATCAGCGCGCTGTTGAAATGGATCAGCCCGGACACAATCACCGCGGCTACTGTGATGATCGTCCCAACGCACAGGATCAGCCCCATCTGTCCGACAATGTCAATGCGACGCGACAGCAGCCACGTCACCATCAGACAGCAAAACGCGGCCACAGTACTTGCACCGCCGGGAATGTGCCATTGCTTCAGAGTTTCCGTCATCTGTGGCCAGACGAATTCCACGTACGGCATGGCGCCGATGTAGCCCGAAGCAACTTCCAAAGTGCCGCTGACCAGAAATTGCCAGACAAACAAGAACGGCAATAGCCGAGCCCACGGCGATCGATGGCGGCCAAAAATCTCCCGCAGGAAATGATAGGTGCCGCCACTTCCGGGCAAGGCCGCTCCCAATTCGCTCCAGACCAGACCGTCGCAAATGACCAGAACAGCCGCAATGATCCAGGCAATCAGCGCCTGCGGTCCGTTCATGGCTGCGATGAACAGGGGGATCGTGACGAAAGGCCCGATCCCAACCATGTTGGAAATATTCAGCGCAATTGACTGAGGCAGCCCGAGACCTCGCACCAGCTTTGTGTCTGGCGGCTGACTATCAGTTGCGACGTGGGACGGAGGATTCTGATCACTCAACTCTTATCACTCCGGCAGAACGGCGTTGTGATAAATTTCCTGCACGTCATCGCAATCATTAAGCAGGTTCATAAACTTCTCGAACATCGGTACATCGTCAGCACTCAGATCTTTGTTTGCCTGAGGATGAAACGTGATCTCCTGCACTTCCAGATCAATCTTCGGGAATGCTTCCATCAACGCGGTTTTGGCTTTGTAGAATTCACTGGCCGGAGCGAATACCGTGACCTGGCCATCCTTGCTTTCGACATCGTCAACATTGATGTCAGCATTCAGCAGAGCTTCCAGGACGGTATCTCCGTCGTCGCCCTTGAATGAGAAGATCGCCAGATGATCAAACATGTGAGCGACAGAGCCGGTTGGGCCAAGCTTGGCTCCTGTGCGTGTAAAACAAGTGCGAACATCAGTGATCGTACGGTTGTTGTTGTCCGTCAAACAATCCACAATCACGGTGCAGCCGCCGGGCCCAAAGCCTTCATAGCGGACGGTGGCAAAGTCTTCGCCGCTGCCGCCCTTGGCTTTTTCAATCGCCTTTTCAATAACGTGGCTCGGCACCTGCTCACGCTTGGCACGTTCGATCATGCTCCGCAGAGCAGGATTGTTGTCAGGGTCGGGCACACCGTTCTTGGCCGCAACATAAAGCTGCTTGCCGTACTTCGAATAAAGCTTGGATTTCTGACCTGCGGTCTTGAAGATCGAGGCCTTACGATTTTCGAAACTTCTTCCCATGGCGATCGTCACTTGCGTTGTTACAAAACTGGCGGGTGTCACAGAACCTGTTTCTGCTGACACGAGCATCCTAGCAAAAGCCGAATCATCTGCCTCTGCCAACGCAAAGATTTACGAACTCCGATTTCCGCCACATTTCACGGAAAATGGCGAGCGGTTCGCCATGGCTTCCAGAACCCGTTCTGGCAACCATTGCACAAAAGCCGTGCTTCTTCCACAACTTTAATCGTTGAATGAAACGCAATGAGCTCTTTTACCTGCACTTCATGCCCGGACGCTCAACCGGCGGAAGCAACCAACAGCAGACGGTATCGACATCCGCCAGCCAAAGGGATTGCCTCACTGCGTCAATGCGATGTTGCGAGAAGTTCAGACAACCGTCAGATAAAAGAATAACCCAACCTGATAAGAGGCCACTGACGTTGTGACCGGGAATACAATTCGACTTCGCAATCGCCACATCACAAGGAGTGTTGAAAGGACACAAATTGTTCCAGCAAGTTTTGTGCGAACGAAAATCCCAATTCTTCCATTGTCAATTTGCAGCAGCCAATAACCAATCGGATTCTCTTCCATCGACAACATTTCCTCTTCAAAATGCCAGATCAGATACGTGTCGAACAGTGACACGAATGCGATCACCATCATGGCCAGAGGAAACCAGATCTCTCGAATCTTTCGGAATACAATCTTGTTCAACACGGCATAATCTCCTTTGACTTGAACGCCTGACAAAACCGCAACTGGCTCCGGCAAAGATTCCGGGATCACTCAGCGAAAGCGACCGGAATGAATATCTGTCGCGGTTTTGTTAGTGCCTCTTAAACTATCTTCCATGGAGTCATTGGGGGACTTGGCATGACCTCAAGGCAAACCTCAGGCCAATGAACTTCTCTCTCGAAGATTCATCCCTCGTTTTTCGAATTCCAGACTGACGAACCTGCTCTTCCGGCAATTCCTGTCAGTTCCATCACCTCGATCGCGCGCTGTGAGTGCAACGCTGCTCAAGCAGAGTGCTGAGGGTGGTCATCATTTTTCCCTCGATCGAAAATAGCACTGCTGACCAGATTTCATCCTGTTGTCTGACTTCGCTGCTTCAGTCAGCATGTCTGCAGGATTGCTGAGCGATATGTTGAGCGTATCGCTGAACATCGATCAGTGGGAGTTTTCCATGCCTCAGTTAAGTACCGGTTAATCACCTGTTAACTTCAGTCATCGCGACACTGATGTTCACGAAATACCTGCGCAACGAATGCGGGAATCCTCTATCCAGACGAAAGATTTTCTCGTCGCTGGCAGGTTGGACATTCCTGTCCGACTGGGCTTCGACAGCCCTGAAAACCTATCTCTCCCGACAATCAAGTCTTGACGCAGCACTGGCCCTGAGAGCCCCTGTTCTGCCTATCCAACCTACGTTTTCTTCTCTCGATGCGCCTGTCCGTGGATTTCACTTCGCCAATTTCCGCCAGTTTTGCTATGAAACGCGTCTTGAAGGATTTATCAAACCGCGTCGCCGACAAACAAATGTCTGAGGCGTCCGCGGATCGTTGACGTTACTCCGAGAAAGGTTGATTCCCACATGGCCATTTTTGTTGACAATTCTGAAACGATCGGACGGACGCCTCTTGTGCGAGTCAACCGGCTCACCAACGGGCTCAAGGCCACCATCCTCGCTAAAATCGAAGGTCGCAATCCGGCTTACAGCGTGAAGTGCCGCATCGGCTCTGCGATGATCTGGGAAGCTGAGAAATCCGGCAAGCTGAAGCCCGGCATGGAAGTTGTGGAACCCACCAGCGGGAACACCGGCATTGCTTTGGCTTATGTCTGTGCGGCTCGAGGATACAAGCTGACGCTGACGATGCCTGAAACAATGTCCATTGAACGTCGCATGATTCTGCGAGCCTTCGGTGCCAACCTGATTTTGACTCCAGGTGCCGAAGGAATGAAAGGCGCGATCTCTCGCGCGGAAGAGCTGGCTCAGAAGGCCAACTGTTATATTCCTCAACAGTTCAAGAATCCTGCGAATCCCGAGATTCACTTTCGCACAACGGGTCCGGAAATCTTTGAAGACACCGCTGGCAAAGTGGACTACTTCGTTTCGGGTGTTGGCACCGGCGGCACAATCACCGGGGTCACTCGTTACCTGAAGCATGAGAAGGGACTTAACATCAAGTCGATCGCCGTTGAACCAGCCTCAAGCCCGGTTCTCTCCGGCGGCGCACCCGGTAAGCATCGCATTCAGGGCATTGGTGCTGGCTTCAAGCCGGATATTCTGGACATGTCGATTGTGGATGAAGTGATCCAGGTGACTGACGAAGAAGCGATGGAGATGGCTCCACGAGTGGCTCGGGAAGAAGGCATCCTCTGCGGGATCAGTTGCGGAGCCGCGATGACCGCCGCTCTGAAAATCGCCGCTCGCCCGGAAGCCGCCGGGAAGACAATCGTCGTAATTCTGCCGGACTCCGGAGAACGCTACTTGTCATCTCCAATGTTCGACTACGCCCGCGAAATGCCAACGGCGTGATTTTGGAAGAGTTCTAAGGCAGTTCGCATTATTAGCCGCAGGGCGTTAGCCCCCGGTTGATTTCTGTGTGGTAGCCGAATTCGTAAGAATTCGGTGCGACTCCGTGGAAGGCATCCGAATTCTCACGAATCCGGCTACTTTCTGGTGCAGCATACTAACGCACCAATTTGTTCAACCCCACCAGCCGGGATCAGCTTTACCGCTGATTCCGGCTGTACGGTCTGGCGGAATTCTTCATCTCGGCAGCCTGTGGGATTTCCGGAATCGGCAGTTTGCTTTTCTCCTCGCCGCACGATAAATTCCCCGCCACAAGGACGATTAGCTCAGTTGGTTAGAGCGCCACGTTGACATCGTGGAGGTCGTTGGTTCGAGTCCAATATCGTCCACTCTAAACCCTTTAGTACCAATGATTTACGGCGATTCATTTTCAGGTAAATCAAATTCAGGTAAATTTTCAGGTAAAAAGGGAGCGTCGAAGGGAAATCAAGTTGGTTCCATCCGACAAATTCAGGTAAATCAGTCGAAGTAAATTCAGGTAAATTTAGACGGCCATGACGGGAAAACACCTGTCATGGCCTTTTTTGTTTTGGCAGACGACTGAAATAAATCCCCAAGACGGCTCAGTAACCAACGACGGCCATTCGGTTCTTTGAAACACACGACTGCCGCTTGGAAAAATTGGTCGGCTCCGTACCTGCCCATCATTCGATGCCTCTAATCGATACTGACTACCGACTCCAGTTTCGTCACCCCGAAACAGGAGTAAAAAAATGGCGTTCGAATGTCCGTATTGTCGCAAAGCCGTCGATCCACGAGCCGAAATTTGCCCTTACTGCACGTCTGATATCCGTTATCAACGGCCACACTCGCCTGTGGAGATGTTGCAAGGAGTCCGAGGCACAGTCAAAGGCCTTGGCTGGGAGCTTTGCTTCAAGTCGATCTTTCTTGTCCCCTTTGCACTGTTGATGGGCATCCCGCTTCTGCCAGTGATCGTGATCGTTGGAGGGATTTATCTCTTCTACAAAGTGGTCATGGCATCGATCAGTTCCACCATCGATTCCGCAAAGTCTCAAAAGGATTCTGAGCAGGTGAATGGCAAAGACTCACAAGGCAAAGGCCATGAGTAGAGGTCACCAAACACTTGCACTGCCAGTCGAGCTTCTTTCGGTCACGGTCGCCAAAATCAGTGGTCTCCCAAAGATCCTGCTGACCATGCGACTTGATGTCGAGTGTTTTGAATCCTCAAACCTTGCCCTGACTCCAGAGCAAGGTTTTCGTCTTCTCGGAGACCTCACAGAGCGATTCAGGACCTCAAAGTTGCTTCAAGGGTTCGATCCACCAATAGAAGTTGGAAAACAAACATTGATTGAAATCATGAAAAGTCAGGATGAGGAGAATACAAATGAGTGAGCAGAATCCAGCTCCGATTGTGTTAACGGTCCATCGCAGAGGCGTCCCTGAGTTCGAACGTTTCGTCATCTCAGATCAATATCTCAGATACTGGACTGGGGCTGAATGGTCGTCAAAAGAGAACGAGGCCCAAGTCTTTTGCAACAACAACGAAGCACTGGAAAGGGTTCAGAAGCTTCTGCTACTCGATCTTGGTCCCATGCCAGTCCGCAGATTCCAGGCTCCAATCTTTCTTGATCTTTACTCAGAGCAAGAGATCTCTGTGCGGGATCTACAAATTTGGTTGACCAGAATCGCAAAGTTACTGATGGATACGCCGAGGTATGGGAATGGCCCTTTGCAGGGGACTCTGGGGCTGACATGGATCGACTGGGGCCAATTGAAAGAACTGAGTGCTAAGGAAATGTGACTGGTTTCAGAAACCGTCTACTGCTCAAACTGCAGCCTGCAGTCTGGTCGCTTTGCTCGAAACTCGTTCACAGCATCAAGGGTCACAGCAGTTGCAGTGAGATTGATCTCTCGCAGTGAAGGCATGTTGTAGAGATGTTTGAAAACATCATTCGTGATCAGGGGGCTGTCGTTGACATCGAGGAGTCGAATGAATTTCAGCTTTGTCAGATGCTCAATTCCAGCCGCTGTGATCTTGTTTCCCCCGCAACCGATTCCATGAAGTGTTGCGATCTCACCAACGGATTTCATTCCTTCATCTGTGGTTGCTGTATGAGCGTTGTAGATGGTGCGTAACCTTGGCAATCCAACGAACATTGGCAAGTGCTCGTCACCGAACTCCCGAACGGCGAGTACTTTGATTTCAGTGATGACGAATTCCGTTGCAGGGATGTCAGCGGGAAAATACAGACGCTGGTTGCCGTCCTTACCTGTGATTTCCAGCTCGCCACCCATCGCAATAATCTTCTCGGCAACCTTGCGATCCTGGGACTCGATGGCAACCACTGGTGCTGGCTGCGGAGCAGAATCGGTCCACTGGCCAGCAACAAAAGACGCCGTCAGCAATACGGCAACTGCGATGATTGCAAGAAGCAGTTGAGACAGACGAGGAGCTGAAACCAACAATCCAGGTGAATTGATCGCTTCGATTACTGCAGTGGCTGTTTCAAAACGATCGGCTGGATGCTTTGCCAGGCAACGCAGACAGACCTGCTCAATGTGTATCGGTATTTCTGAATTAAATTGACGGGGCGGCACTGGCAATCGCAACAAAGCGTTCTCTCGCAGTGCGATGTCAGAATCAGCTTTGTGCGGATGCTTTCCTGTCAGCAGTTGATAAAACACAACTCCCAATGCCCACAGATCGGTTCCAGGACCCAGCAGCCTGATTTCAGCCAGAATTTGCTCCGGTGCCATGTAAGCCAGCGTGCCAGAGGAAAGGGCATCTCCATTGTTAACTTGATCAACGGTCGTGGCGATACCGAAATCTGTGATCGATGCCCTGCCTTTTTGATCAATCAGAATGTTGGACGGTTTGATGTCTCGATGGATGAATCCCTGTTCATGAGCGGCCTGCAGTGCTTCGGCCACTTCGACAATCCACCGAGTTGCCTGTTTGATGGTCGTCTGACCTTCTGCAATCACAGCAGCAAGACTTCGCCCCTCGATCAGATCGCTGACAATGACGACGGAACCATCATGCTTAACAACATCATGGACAGACACGATTCCTGGGTGACGCAGTTTTGCTGTTCGTCGAGCTTCGTGCAGCAACGAGTCAGTAGACCGAGATCGATC
>CAIXQV010000015.1 GCA_903921605.1 uncultured Planctomycetaceae bacterium
CACCGAGTCAGTGGGAGGGCCTATTGTGCATATTGAGATACAGCCTCAGGATGGATTGCCGATTTATCGACAGATCAGTAATCAGATCAAGTATCTGATAGCGTCCGGACAGTTAAAGACAGGGCAGGAATTGCCTGGGGTCAGAACGTTGGCGGAGCAACTGACGGTGACGCCCAACACCATAGTGAAGGCGTACGATGAGCTTGAAGCGGAAGGGCTGCTGGAGAAGCGACGAGGCTCCGGGACGTATGTCACTGATACGAATTCGCCGCTGACTCGCAAAGAGCAACGCCGCATTCTGGCTCAGCGGATTGACGCAGTTCTGACCGAAGCCAGCCAACTGAATTTCACGCTCGAGGAAGTGTTGGTGTTGTTGCACGATCGGCATGCGGCAATGACTCGAACGCAGGCAAAGTTTGAAAGCAAAGGGGACTGACCATGCTCGAGAATATTGTTGACGTGCAGGGGCTGTCGCGAACTTTCGGGGCATCGAAGGCATTGAACGATGTCACTCTGCAGTTAAAGCCGGGCCTTGTCTACGGGCTTGTCGGTTCTAACGGGGCAGGCAAATCAACGCTGATTCGACATCTGCTGGGGCTGATGAGGCCGCAACAGGGGACGGTTCGCGTACTCGGGCTGGATCCGGTCACATCACCCGTCGAAGTGCTGGCTCAGATCGGATATCTGTCTGAAGAACGCGATTTGCCGGAGTGGATGCGAGTCGATGAATTGCTCAGCTATACCTCCGCGTTTTATCCGGGCTGGGATTTTGAGTACGCAAAAGACTTACTGCGGACGTTCGATCTTGATTCGACGAAAAAGGTAAAACACCTCTCCAAAGGAATGCGAGCTCAGGCGGGGCTCATCGTCGCGGTTGCTCATCGACCGCGGTTGCTCTTGCTGGATGAACCATCGACAGGTCTCGATGCCGTCATTCGCAAAGATATTCTGAACGCCATTATTCGGACGGTTGCTGATGATGGCCGCACGGCACTGTTCTCGTCTCACCTGTTGGATGAAGTGGAGCAGATGTCCGATGAGTTATTTATGGTGGATCACGGACGAATTGTTTTGCGAGGAAGCGTGGATTCAGTCAAGCGGCGCCATGTTGTCGCACATTTGGACAGTTGTTCGCCATCAGACAAAGCGCCCGAATTCTCGGGGCTGATCTCAGCCGAACGCATCGGATCGCAATGGCGTGTGGTGTGTGAGTTAACATCGGACGATTCGGGAGATCTGCCTCATAGTCTTGCGGAACGCGGCATCAGCGTGGCCAGCGTCAGGGCCGCTTCACTGCAGGAAATCTTCGTCGCGCGAGCAGGACGTGAGCGCAGGCAAAAGTTGGAGGTTGTGCGATGAAGACACCTCAGCGAGCGATCTTATGGGAACTCTGGCGCACAGGGCGTTCGGATCTGATGATTCGATTGTTTTCCCTGAGCTTGATGGTCGTGATGTTTGCGGTGGTGATCTCCAATTCGAGATTGCAGTCATCGGCCTTGCAGCCGATTGCCGGGATCACGGTTCTGCTGCTGATGATCTGCGGAGCAATGTCATCGCTGTGGCTGCAGGAACTGGATACTCAGCAATCCGGCTTCAGTCTGCGACTCGGGTTCACTCGACCGATATCGACCTGTTGGCTGGTCTCACTGCCGATATTGTATGGAGTGGTGACGTCCGTATTGTGTTATGTGATTCCGGCGAGCCTCTTCACTGCTGTGATCGGGACGAAACTACCGGTGCATGCCCCTATTCTGCTGACCGCCTTGATGAATGTGGGGTGCCTGGCCGCAATGTGGGGAACCCGCAATCGTCTCGAAAAGCTGGCCGGTATCTTGCTTTTGTCAGCTCTATCGGTTGGGCTAATCCGCTGGTACATCGGTGTGGTGCCGTTGGGTGAGTCGTGGATCAATGAGCTTGGCAATTCGGTCAACCGCTCCTGGTCGTACCTTTACGATGCCATCGTGGTCTTTGCAGTCGCGGTCATGATCGGTGTGACAATTTTCGCCGTTGATCGGCAACGTCACGAGCTATCCGGTGAACGTGTTCTTTCGGTACCTCGGGATCTTGAAATTGACCGCGTGAATGAAAGCGCGAAGATCTCATGGACTTTATCATTCTTCGGATGGCTCTCTCGTTTTGCTGCCATTACTCGAGTTGATCGGCGTTTGTTGGCGCAAGCGGGTTTTGAACTGCGGCGTTGCGGATTGGTAACTCTGATTGCGGGCCTGTTGCTGCCACTGATTGTTCTGGGGCTGGTCTACCTGATCCCGCTAATAAATCCAAAGTGGGAGCGTCAACCACTTACGTGGCTGTTAGCGATTATTTTTTGCCCGTTGGTCTATCAGTTGATTGGGGTCGATGCTGTCGCTGGGTTACGAGGCCGTCAGGGACGAATTAATATTTCTCCGTTTGACCTCATTCGACCGTTGAGAAATGATCAGATGGCTGCCATCAAGTTAATTGTCGTCGCCTGCACAACTCTCACGTGCTGGCTGTTTATGCTGAGCGCTGGTGGCTGTTACATGGTTGTCCATTACGGGACTGATTGGTTTGTCAGTTCGTCGCAGATGTGGAAGGGATTGACATCGGTCACGCCGTTGATCTGGGTTGCGGGACTCTGTTGCCTTGCGATGTCAATCGTTAGCAGTTCCTCAATGTTATTAGCTCTGGCGTTGTGGATGCCGCTAAATCCGTGGCGGCTGATGGGACTCGTCTGGACGACGGCGCTCAACTGCGTATTGGTGTTTATTGATGCACAAAACGGGCTTCGTTTTCGAACGCTCTGGAC
>CAIXQV010000016.1 GCA_903921605.1 uncultured Planctomycetaceae bacterium
CCCGATTCTGGCGGCCGGATGAATGTCGACGGCAAAGGCTTCCGAGATGCGATTCTGGAAATGCAACGCCAAAAGTTCTCGCCCTTGTCCCCAGAGCCAATGGGCGATGCGATATCCCGTCAGGGCGTGGACTCCTTTCAGAAACAAGAGTGGCACCAGACTGCATTTGATGGCCGGGTCACGCTCCTGGACAGCTCGAATATCCGCGCAGACGGCGTCAATAATCGAAGGATCCTTGGTCATGGCTTCCTGAATGACTTCTCGCAGTTGCATGGCTGTCAGTGTGCTGGAGGCCAGTTTTCCGGCGAGGTGGAAGCTGATCGCGTCTTCAAAGCGATCATGGTTAAGGACGGTAGCGTGCAGAAAACTGGCCAACATGGGCTCCGTCGCGGCTCGCTGCAGAGCGCGTTCGCGGATGGAGGACCAGATGCAGGTGTTTTCAGAAACAGTAGGGTTGCTCATTGAAGAATTCAGAATCCGGCGAAGTTTTATGGAACAACTGACGGAACACTCCACGCAGTCTGCGTTTATTGCGCCGTCATTGGGGCGGGCAAAAAAGGAGCCTGCCGTCTGTCTGGTCGAGGTGTTGTCGACAGAGTATGATCATTCTGGAGGGTATCGTCACGGTTGCGGTGCCACGTTGTCGAGCAAAACTTTAAGGCGATAGTATGAAAAATCACATTCTGCGTTCGGCGATGATGTTTTCGGCGGGAGCCATCGCGATGGCGGCCGTTATGTACGCGGTGCCAGCCAAGCCGGCTCAGGCTCCGGTGGCCCACGGAAACGACAAGTTTTCCATGGCCACGGTTCCATTGCTCGAAACTGGCGTAAATGAAGCAGTGTTTGTCCTGAATCACCTGACCGGAGCCGTGGTTGGTAGCGCGCTGAATGAACGAACCGGCACGTTTACTCATCGATATCTGCACAATGTGGCCGCCGACTTCCAGACCGGCTCCAAGGATCCCAAGTACGCGATCGTCAGCGGTCCGGCGAATCTCCAAAGCACCGGCCCCAATGCGCCGGCCTTCGGTGTGCTCTATATTGCCGAACTTTCTTCCGGGAATGTGATTGCTTACGGGTTTCCACGCCCAACCAATCGCAACACAGGAGACCTGGCCATGGTGAAGATGGACTTCTTCAAGTTTGCCGATTCCGTGGGTAACTGATTTTTGTCGGCGCTGCTGAATGAACAGTGACAGAAGCACATTGCAGTCATCGGGTGGAAACATCCTGCTCAGAAGTGCAATTGTCACTGTTCTGGTTTTGCTCTGCAGTTTCCCGCTGCTGCTGCTATTCCTGAGCGCGTTTTCCGGCCCGATCGGCTTTCTTCTGATCATCACCCCGATGATCATTCTTCAGTTGCCTCTCGTTTGGATCCTGATCCGCTTCAAACTGTTGCCAAAGGTCGAAATGGGCCGGCCAACCGCCTCAACCGAATCGCCAAGCGACAACGCTGCGGAGTCAACGTACGAAGCATCGAGCGATGACATCTGAAACAGAATTTTCTGGTTTAACATCGCGTTGACAGTTTAACATCGCGTTGACATGGGTGTCCTGAACTTTGGAGGCGGCGTTGAAACACGCTGAACAGGAGCCGCTGCAGAGTTCCAGATACCCTTCTTAACGGCCTCCTAAGTCGCTATCGTCGCAGGAGCTATTTCCATGGCCAAGAACAAGGGTGCTCGCGCATCGGCAGCATCGGCGAAAGATCAGTCGGCCGTGAAACCGCATCGACATTCGATCGGCAGTTACTTAATTCAGCGACTGCAGGACTACGGTGTTCGCGATCTCTTTGGGATTCCGGGCGACTTTGTTCTGCAGTTTTATGGCATGCTGGAAGAAAGTCCCATTCGAGTCATCGGGACCACAAACGAAGCCTGTGCTGGATACGCCGCCGATGGTTACGCTCGCATCAACGGCATCGGCGCAGTCTGCGTGACGTACTGTGTGGGAGGATTGAGTCTCTGCAATTCCGTGGCCGGCGCTTACGCGGAAAAGAGCCCGGTCATCGTGATCAGTGGTTCGCCGGGAATGAGCGAACGTCGCAGTGATCCCCTGCTGCATCATCGCGTCAAGGACTTTAATACTCAGCGTGAAGTCTTCGAAAAGATCACCGTTGCCTCCGCGTCGCTGGAAGATGAGCTAACAGCGTTTCGTGAGATTGATCGATGCCTGGCAGCATGCGTTCGCTTTAAACGCCCCGTATTTCTGGAGCTTCCTCGCGACAAAGTGCTGGCCGTTCCGAATCATGAACATCACCCGCTGACCGAGGTTCATCTAAGCGATCCGGACGCCTTGCGCGAAGCTCTGGAGGAAGCTCGTGAATCCATCAAAGCGGCTCGTCGACCCGTGATTATCGCAGGAATAGAACTGCACCGTTTCGCTTTGCAGAATCAGCTACTGAAGTTTGCGGAACATAACAACATCCCGATCAGTGCAACGTTGCTGGGCAAGTCCGTCGTCAGCGAACGTCATCCGCTTTATCTGGGTGTTTATGAGGGAGCGATGGGACGCGAAGAGGTGCGCCGCTATGTCGAAGACAGCGACTGCATCATCCTGCTCGGTGCGTTCATGAGTGATATCAATCTGGGTGGCTTTACGGCTCAGCTTGACCCAGGCAAGTGCATTTACGCGACCAGTGAGAAATTGCGGATTCGCTATCATCATTTTCACGAAGTTCAGTTTGCGGACTTCATGAATGCGATCAGTGATAAGAAGTTTGCGATTCGGCGAGCAGCCCCGAAAGTCAGTCAGCCCGAGATCGCGGCATGGAAACCCAATTCGGCGGCTCTGATTACGATGAAGCGATTGTTTCAGAAGATTAATTCTGTGCTGGATGAGAAACTGGTTGTCGTTTCAGACACCGGAGATTCTCTGTTCGCCGCCGCTGATCTTTCGATTACTCAGCACACAGAGTTCTTGAGCACTGCGTATTACACTTCAATGGGCTTTGCGATTCCGGCGAGTGTTGGAGTGCAGGTCGCCAATCGCCAACTTCGTCCGCTGGTGCTGGTCGGCGATGGTGCATTTCAGATGACGTGTATGGAGTTGTCCACGACGGTGCGCCAGAAGTTTAATCCGATCGTGATCGTATTGAACAACAAGGGATACTCGACCGAGCGTTTCATTCAGGAAGGCCCATTCAATGATATCCACAACTGGCAATATCACAAGATGCCGGAATTGCTTGGCGCCGGCTGGGGCTTTGAAGTTCATACGGAAGGTGATCTGGAGAAAGCTTTCAAAGCCGCTTTTGCCAATCAGGATTCCTTCAGCCTCTTGAATGTCCATCTGGATAAGCTTGATGTCAGCCCTGCCCTCAAACGCCTCGCAGCACGCTTGGCAACCCGCGTCTAAAAAAGAGGACATTCTACCTATTGCATAAAGCAGAGTGTCCCCTTTGTAGTCCAGTTCGCGAACACGATCCTTGAGCACTTGTTGATTGTCGGAATACGGGCAAAGTCTTAATCTACCCCTATGCCAACTGAACGGTTGTTCGTCTCGTGTCATTCAACTCATCGGAATACTTCGGTATGAGCACTTCAAATCAGAATCCGTTTGCGAACGATCCCTTCAATCCGTATGCAGCGCCGGAAACATCGGGATTTGCAATTGAGAACTCGGCGGACGGGCCACCACTGGCGACTCGTAGCCAGCGGTTCGGTGGAGCATTTATTGATGGGTTGTTGATGCTGCCAATCATCGCTGTTGTGTTTTATCTGACCGCAATTTCAGCAGTTGTCGCACCCGGAGGTGCTGCACCCGAAGTACCATTTTGGATCACGCTGATCATTGTCCCCATATCCATTGCCTGGTTCCTGATTCTGCACGGCTACTTACTTGCCACGAAGGGGCAGACGATTGGCAAAATGGCTGTGGGCACCCAGATCGTAGACGCTGAGACAGGGGCGCTTGTGCCACTGCTGCCGCTGTTTCTAAAACGAAATGTTTCCATGCAGGCATTAGCAATGATTCCGTTTGTGGGGAACGTCATTGCCCTGATTGATGCATTGATGATTTTTCGAGCAAGTCGCAGATGCCTGCATGATGATATCGCAGGAACAAAGGTCATCGTTTATCAGCCACGCTGATCTGTGCTGGAAGTAAAAAGGGGACATTCCTCCTTAAGAATAACGTAGAATGTCCCCTTTTAATCAGGTCGGAACTTTGAACGAAAGACGGACGATATGAATCCCGTGATCGATCGATTCGGCCGGACTGGTCTTTGGCAGCTTTTGATGGCAGGGATTTTCGCCGTTCTCGTTATCAATCTGCTATCGAGCCAGCCAGCTCTTGCGCAGGAGCCGGGTTACTTTAGTGGCCACAACGGCGCGGTGATGATGGCTGCGTTTGCAGAGGATAATGATCGTGTTGTCACGGCCAGTTCTGATCTGACGGCAAAGCTGTGGGATGTCAAAACAGGGCTGCCTCTGCAGTCGTGGGGCCAGCACACGGGGCCTTTGTATTGTCTGTCCGTGAGTGGTGATGGAAGAACTCTGGTAACGGGTGCTCAGGATAATACTCTGCGAGTCTGGAGCATTCCGCTAAGTCATCCGATCCGGAGACTTGTTGAACCCGGCCCTGCGGTTTCAGATTTAGTCTATGCGTCAGATGGGAAGTCACTGCTGGCTGGTTCCGTCGATAAGTCCGTTCGCCTGATTGATATTGCCACACCAGTCGCGTCTGGAGCCGCTGTTTTTCCTGGGGCGATTCGTCAAGCGCATGTCTCCGAAGTCGAACAGGTGGCTTATCGCAACGATGGTGTTTGTTTTGCGTCGGCTGATGCTTCGGGACAAATCGTGCTCTGGAGCCCTGATCTCGAGACACCGCTCGGACGCTGGTCCGGTCATCAGGGTCATCTTGCTTTCATGGGGTTCTCTGCCAACAATCAACAGTTGATCACAGCCGGAGATGATGGCTCGGTCCGAACCTGGCAACTAATGCCAACTCTTCCCAAAATGCTGGCAACTGCTGACGCGGCAGGTCAGCAACTTGTGCTGGTGAATGGTCAGCCTCAGGCGATCATGACCACGGCGACTGGATCAATACGGCTGATGAATCTTCAGACCGGAGAAACGCTGCGTGAACTTCCCAGGCCCGAAGTCGCCCTGAGCGATCTTGCGATGGCTCCGAACAATGCGTTTGTCGTGCTGAGCACAGCGGATGGAAAAACGCGGCTCGTCAATTTTAACGATGGCACGATTCTCGGAAGTGTTGCGGGACATGAAGGTGCGGTCGCTGATGCCGCTGTTTTCTCTGATGCTCAGCGATTTGCAACGGCTGGCAAAGATGGCATTGTTCGTTTGTGGAAGCCGCCGGTTCCAGCGACCGCCATGCCAGGACATACCGCGCCGATTCGAGGTGTCGTGAGTGCTGCCAGTGGGCAATGGTCAGCGACGTTTTCCGATGACATGACAACGCGCGTATGGAACGCATCCGGTGGAACGGTGTCTCAACTGGGCAACCATACCCAACCAGTCAAAGCCATGGCGGTGCGAGATGACGATGCTCTATTGGCGACTGGTGATGCGGAGGGCACAGTCTGGATCTGGAATCCTGCCAATGGGTCGGCCGAGGGAGTCGTCACGGCCCATCAGGCGGCAATCACAGCTCTGGCGTTTTCGGCAGATCGCACCAGCCTGATCACTGCGGCGGCCGATGGAGTCGTCCGAAGCTGGACCTTGCCTCTTCCAAAACAGAAGCCCGCCGCTGGTGAAGAACCGCTCAAGCCGAAGTGGGAGTTCAAGGTTCCGGACAGTACCGCGGTCGCTCAGCTCAAGCGACTCTCGCAGGATCAGGGACTGTTGATCGTGTCAGCCGGTGGTGCTCAGATTCTGCGACTCAAATGGGATGGCACGGCGGGGACTGCCATCAATTCACCGGCCGGAGCGATCCGTCGATTGGATGTGGCGGCTGGCGGCGCAACATTCCTGGCGACCAGTGATGCCGGACACATTCACGTGTTTGCTGCTGATGGAATCTTACAAAAGACGATGCCGCCGGTTGCCGGTTTAACGGCTGCAAAGTTCGACCGTGATGGCAAACAACTGCTGATTTGCGACGGCCAGCCGCGTGTTCGAATCATGTCCATTGAAACCGGCCGTATGCAGGAAGAGATTCCTCTTGCAACTCCTGTTGCCGATGCCGATTGGTTAGGTGCGGAACAGAAATCCGTGATTGCCATCGGAGCTGCTAACGAGGCGACTCTGGCACATCGATCGTTGTTGCGGCTGTGGGAGGACATGCCTGGGGGAGCGACCTCCGTCGCGTTTGTACCCAATCAGCAGCAGATCGTAACAGCCGGAGCAGATGGCAAGCTTCGCTTGCTGTCGTTAACTGACGGAGCAATCCTCAAGACCTTTGAAGGATCTACTGCGTCGATTACAGAGATTGCAGTCACTCCGAATGGCCAGACGCTGTGTGCCGTGGGCGAAGATAAGACTTTGCAGATCTGGAAGATGGCCGATGCCGTCCGCACGTTTTCTCTGGAGCATCCGCAGGTTGTTCGATCGGTGACGGTATCGGCCGATTCGACTCGCGTGGCCACGGGATGCGTTGACGGTCTGGTGCGAGTATTCGACATCGCGACTGGTGCGTTGTTGGAATCGTTTCGTGAACATGCTCCGGGGACTGCCGTGCAGTCTGTTCGTTATGTCAATGACAGTGCAACGTTGATTTCCACGGGCGATGACAAAACGTTGCAGACGATGAAAACGTCGGTGCTTCGATCACTGCCAGTTCATGCCGGCGTGATTCGGGACCTGGCCATGGTCAATGGCGGGGCTCAGACGTTGACGTGTGGCGTTGATGGAAAAGTCGTCCTGAGGAATCTGACAAACGGAAACGTCGATCGTAACTTTGCAGTGGGCGATCGCAAACCGACGGCGGTGGCCAGCCGACCGGATAGTCAGCGAGTTGCCGCCGGATTCGAGTCAGGGGATGTACTAATCTGGAATGCCAACAACGGCGAACAGGTTTTGCTAACGTTTGGTTTCGGTTCACCGATCACGGCGATCTCGTGGAGTACTGATAATCGTAACCTGCTTGTCTCGACCGCCGACAATGTCGTGCGAGTTCTTGGGCCATCGCTGCCCAGTGTTCAGCCGCCCGTCGAACTTATCCTGCATCAGCAGTTTACAACGGAAGCTGCGATCACGGACCTGCTGTTCTCACCGGACGGTCGATCGATCTGGACGTCGCTGGCCAACGGGCGAGTTGATGAGTGGTCTTATGCCGGGCCGCAACAACTTCGACAGTTTAATCATGGCGGGCCGGTTTATGGTGTCGACAGCAATCGAGATGGCTCGACGGTGATCTCCTGCAGCACCGATCAGACCGTGCGTGTCTGGGATACGGGCACAGGCCAACAGAAGTTTCAGTTGAATGGACATACTGGTGCCGTGCATGCGATTGCGATGAGTCCTGATGAGACCTTTGCGGTGTCCTCGGGAGCTGACGGCACATTACGATTGTGGGACATCGTCGGAGGACGCCAGCTGAAGCAACTCACGACGTACACATCGACCATGTATTCTGTTGCCGTGCATCCTCAGGGAGCATTGATTGCCGCGGCCGGAGCCGATCGGAAAGTTCATGTGCTGGACATGATCACAGGAACAGAACAGCGAACTCTGGACGGTCACACGGACTATATCCATTGCGTGACGTTCAGCCCGAATGGGGAGCAGATCCTGTCCTATGGCTATTCGGGACAATTGAAGCTCTGGAATACGGCCGATGGACGTCTCCTGTATGAAACTCGCGTGGGGCGAGTCGGCAACTATGCTCAGTTCGCTCCTGATGGACGTCGAATCGTGGTCGCTAACGGAGACACGACCGCCAGTGTTCATCAGCTGCCTTAAAGTGAACAATTCATGAAGCATGCCCTGTTTCTCGCGTGGCGATCTTTGCTGTGGCATCGCGGTCGTTCGCTGATTATAGTGCTCAGCCTCGCGATCACGATCTGGCTGCCGGTCACCGTGCGCCTTGTGCTGAATCAGTTTCGTAGTGAAATCTCTGCTCGAGCTGCCGCGACACCATTGATTGTCGGAGCCCCGGGAAGTCGAGTCGATCTGGCTCTGCATGCACTTTATTTCGAAGCCATGCCACCGGCCGAAACCACGATGGCACAGGTTGATCAGTTAACGTCGTCGGATCTGGGGATCGCGATTCCTCTGCATGTCCGATTTCGAACACAGTCGCAGCCGGGAATTGATGGTGCTCCGATCGTTGGAACATCGCCCGAGTACTTTGAATTTCGAGCTCTGCGGATTCAATCGGGAGAGATGTTATCCTTGCTGGGCGATTGTGTCCTCGGATCTCGTGTTGCCGCCGCAATGTCGCTCAAGCCCGGCGATTCAATTCTCTCGGCACCACAGAACGCGTTTAATCTGGCCGGCGATTATCCGTTGAAAATGAAAGTTACGGGAGTCTTGCAGCCATCGCATTCGCCGGATGACGATGCGGTTTTCACCGATGTGCGAACGGCCTGGGTCATTGCCGGCATTGGGCATGGCCATCAGGAAGTCAGTCCGCAGACCGATCCGGCATTGTTGTTGAATTCTGATGATAAGACTTCTGTTACCGCTAATGCGGGAGTTCTTCCATTCACGGAAATCACGCCGGGAAATATCGATTCGTTTCATTTTCACGGCGAACCGGAATCGTTTCCGTTGACGGCCGTGATTGTGGTCCCGAAAGATGAAAAATCCCGAGTACGAATTCTGGGACGTTACGCATCGGCCGACTCGACAGCTCAATGCCTGAAACCACCGGAGGTTGTGGAGGAACTGCTGAGCATTGTGTTTCGCATCGAGCAAATGGTGTGGTTGTGTTCAATTGCCGCAGCCGTGGTGACCGGACTTTTGCTGGCCCTGGTGTTGTCGCTATCGATGCGACTGCGAGCCGCCGAGATGATGTCGATGTTCCGTCTGGGGTGCAGTCGATTGACGATCGCCACGCTGCAAATCTCCGAGATTGTGATCACAATGCTTACCGCAACAATCCTCGCGACTTCCGCCAGTTGGCTGACATTTGTGCTGGCCAGTGATTCGTTGAGAAGACTGTTGTTTTAAGCTTGTTGGCAAGAGCGCCCGCACTCTCTGTCATTTGCAAACAACACCTGTCACATCTGTTGTGTCTATTGGGTTGCGAGCCTACTTGCGCTGATTGAGCGATTCGAAGAATTCGGTGCTATCCGATTCTGAATCGGGCCATTGGGGCGGATACTCGAACTTCCTTTTTAGAAGCAGTTCTACCCCTATCGATTCATCGCCTCGGCGCACCTGAAGTCGTACAACTTTCCCATCGTGCGATAAGATCTCAAACAGGCGGTCGCGTGTCAGTTCACTGGGTAAACAACCATTAATGGCGAGAACTTCGTCCTGGACACGCAGTCCGGCGGCCTCAGCGGCTGAATCAGGTGCAACATGACGCACCTCCAGCGAAGACGCTGAGAGGAACGTCAGGCCAAGGCCACTGGCATCTGGTAAATATGGTATCGTATCAACCTTTGAGGTGTCGCCCAAAAAGTATCGTTGCTTAGGAAAGTCGAGGGCAAGGTCGAATCGCATTAAGAGTGGCATCCCAATTAGATTCATCTCAGCGACCGATGCCGGGACATTTTCAAATCGCACGCCAAGCAACGTGATCTCTTTAACAATTAATTTTCGATCAACACAAAAGCCGGTCGCATCAGCCTTCACAGTATGCTCACGCTCAATTACATGTCCGGAACGAATGAGAATTTCAGCCAACTTCGTGTCGATACTCAGGCACCCGTTACTGCCTGTATCGATAATGAAGTCTCGCGTACCGACAACAGGAAGTTCCAACGGAAGTACGGCACGGGAAGAACGAATCAACAAGGGAAACTGTGAATAGCCCTTGGTCGAGTCCGGCAGCGAATCCACAAACCTTGGCTCAGTTCCGCCAAGCAACAGCACGCGCGAGCCCAACAGATCCATACCAATGATCGCGTTGACTTCCTGACCTACTGTATATCTTGCAGCCGTTAGGTCAATGACGACAACTTTGGTTTGCTTCGGTGCGAGATTCGCATAGGCAACTGAGATTTCATCATACGCCGCAAGTGTTTTTTCCGCTGATGTCAGTTGAACATTCAATTCCTGTGGCTGTCGTCCTGCAAATCGAGCCGTTAACGAAGCATCGACCAGTGATGTGGTGGCGCCGGTATCCAGAACACATCGTGTTTTGAACCCCTGAATCTCTCCATCTGTGATGAGAAGGTGCGTGTGCTGATACCCAGGTTCAGTACTGGATTTCAAGTCAGCAACGGGAGACTCATCATTCGGAGCGGCATCCGTGGTTCGGGGCCACTGCAGAAAAGTCATCATCAACGAAAACAGAACGGCTCCGACGATGAGACGCGTTTTTCTGTTAGGCGATATGCGTGATGAAATCTGATCAGCACTTCGGAGTGTCATGATATTCGTGTGCTCGCATTCGTTGCTGCACTTCGGCTCTTCAGCGGTATCGGCCATCTTGCTCCCAGCCTTCTCGAAACCATCGATCAGCGATTGCGGCTGTCTGAGGCAGAAAAACCGCCTGTCAGAGACGGGATGAAGACTCTTTTCGTCTTGACTCAGTCTCCTTTGGACGTTGGTCCCTGCCGCGTCACAAGTGTAAGGGGAGATACCACAATTCCGCTACAGTAAATTATCGGCTCAAAGATAACGTCCCGAGGACGACGAACTCATGAAATCGGCGGGCTATTTGGAGGTCAATTGCCGGGACTTCAACGTTGGCTGAAGCCAACGTTACAAGACAATGCAAAAAAGAACGGAATACGAACGGCTCTTTCTGTTTACGGCGGGGTTCACATCATGCTGATTGACTGGAAGAGGGACGAGTTCATTGCTGAATTAGCGGTTTCTTTTCGGGACTCAGACGTTTCAATGGTCTGTTAATTGAATTTTGCTGAATGCTTCTTCATAGATTAAATAGGAATTTCAATATGGTTTCGCGTCGGGACTTTGTGAGTCGGGCAGCGTGGATTGCTGCGGTCAGTGCAACGCCAGGGCTGTTTGCGAGAGATCTCGCGAAGACGCCGCGGACGACGGAAGGCCCGTTCTATCCGGACAAGTTACCTCTCGACACGGACAACGATCTGCTGATCATCACCGACGGCGTGACTCCGGCTTTGGGCGAGATTACTCATTTGACCGGGCGAGTTCTGGGCCTCGACGGGGCTCCGATGCGAAACTGCCTGGTCGAGATCTGGCAGTGTGATCAGCAGGGAGCGTATCTGCATTCGGGAACCTCCAATGTCGAAAAACGCGATCGCAATTTTCAGGGCTATGGTCGATTTCTCACTGATCCCGAAGGACGTTACTACTTCCGCACAATCAAACCGGTTGCTTATCCCGGAAGAACTCCGCATATCCACTTTGCTGTCAATCGTGACAAAGAACGCCTGCTCACAACGCAGCTCTTTGTGAAGGATGATCCGGGAAATGCTCGCGATGGAATCTACAAGTCGCTGGGCGATCAGAAGGCCGCGGTCACAGCGGACTTTGCAGCGATCAAGGATTCAAAGATCGGCGAACTGGCGGCGAGCTTTGAAATCATCGTCGGGCACACTCATGAAGAACCTGACACTCGCGGACCAGGTCGCGGGGCGCCGCCTCGGCCAAGGTAACATTGACTGAAGTGATAGAAATGTCTGAAAACCAAGGGGATAAACCCATTAGCTGTGAGCTTGTTTTTAGCAGCGCACAGGAATCGTAGCGGAAGCCGCGGCGTTCTTCAGGAACGCTGCGGCCTGGCAGCCAACGGGAACGCGAAACGTCGGCACGCTACGTTCTGCATTACGATTCCGTCTGAATGCGTCGCTCTTTGTGCTGGCGCATTTTGCGGCAATGCTGTTCGATGGTATGCGAAAAATCACGAACGAGCTGCATCTGTTCTTCGATACGTTCAAGAGCAATCCTTGAATCGTGAATCGACCGCATGCGTCGTGACAGCTGATGCCAGTCGTGGCTGCCCTGCGGCGGAACTGTGAGATCCCGCGCGTTGCCGCGGACCATGCGGAGGCAGTCGATCAGCTCGCGCAGAAACACGTAAGCGTCTTCGATCGTCTCTTTATCCTGCGGGCGAATCAGACTCAGTCGCGACGCTTCGTGCAAAACCATCAGCGTATTCGGATGTCGCAGCGTCAGGAGATCGCGGCCAAACGTCAGTTGCAACGCCTGCAAAGCATACTCACAGTCCACGATGCCGCCATCGCTGAGCTTTGCGTTGACTGAACCGCCTCGAACCAGTTGTCGAACCTGACGTTCTCGCATGGCACGCATGGAAGAAAAATCGAACCAGCCAGCAGAGTAAACTGCCGTATGACAGGCGTCAGTCACAGTTGGCCCAAACTCCCTGTCGCCTGCAAAGCATCGAAACTTCACCATCGCCTGGCGTTCATAAGGCCATGCGGGGCCATCCATCCCGTAATAGTTTACAAAGTCCGTCAGCGACACGGCACACGAACCGGCCTGACCGAATGGTCTCATGCGAAGGTCGACATGAAAGATGCCGTTCTGAGCCGCACGAATGCCGGTCGCGACTCCACCGACCATCTGATCAAAGAAGACCGAATTTGAAACGCTGTCGGGGCCCGAGGTACGGCCGGGGGATTCGTAGATCAAAATCAGTTCGATGTCGGAGGCAAACCCCATCTCGACACCGCCAAATTTTCCGAGGCCGGCGACTGTCCAACGGCAATCGGTCAGCCCGTCTTCGCTCTTTGGAACTCCGTGATCACGAACCAGTCGTTGCCAGGAAATCTCCAAACCGCGACAAACCACGATCTCCGCCAGCTCCGTAATCTCTTCCGAAAACGCGCCGAAAGGTCGACAGTGGCCGAGCACGTGACGCATGTCGATACGAAACAGATGGCGGTCCTTGAAGTTATTCAGAGTCGCCCAGGCCATCTCATCTGTTGTGGCATGACTGATGGCTTCGTCCAACTCCAAAGACAGCGACTCACGACACTCACGAATCCCCAATGCTTCCGCGTTGGCCAGCAGCGGAAACAATTCCTGATGGCGTGACTGCAGGAATGTTTCCCACAGATATTGACTGATCCCCAGGACACGCGCGACAGCGTGCAAAACGTTGGGCCGCAGCAGTGACTGCATATTGTCAGGCCATGCCGAGGCTGGCTGAAGCCGCGACACCAGTTCGCGAAATCGTGCCTGAGCATGATGCGGATCGCTGGTCGAAGGCAGCCAGTGAGTAAACTGCTTGATCAAAGTCGCCGCAAGCTGCAGCTCCTGCAATCGTTCTTCGCTTTCAATCGGCCGACCGTTACGTTCACGGACATACAGCACGTCCTGAACTCGATCACCTTCCGCATCAATAATGGCCCGCAGCACTCGGAAACGGCTTAACGACAACGCGCTGGCCAGCTCATAAAGGAAGCCCCACGAGTCTGCTCCCGTGATATTCATCTGAGTCAGAACCGACCCCGGCAAACGGACCAGTTCCACCTCAACATCATCTGACCCCGATTCGCGTTCTGCCTGATCCGGAACCGCATCACAGAATCGAGCAAGCAATTCACTACGCACTTCGTCAATGCGTCCCGCTCGTGACATCTGCCCCAGACGAGAGATCTCTTCCTGCAGCGACAGAGCCAGTTCTTCGGCACTCGCATTCGCGGCGATTGGCACAACGGAGCGATCAAGACGCACATCAAAGCAGGCGAGAAACTTGCCAATGACACAGCGATCGCCAAAGCCGTTCATGCCTTCGCCAGTCAGTGCGTCGCCGCGGCGAATATCGAGACGACAAATTGACAGCAGTCCGCAGATCACGCCCAGCCACCCGGAAAAATCGATGCCGGCAATTGTCAGTTCCCACAATTCATCATCATCTTCGGAAACCTGCTGGCTGGTCACGACCGCCGATTCACCGCGATCCAGACGTTGAAAAATCCCGGCCAGAGTTTCCTGACGCTCTAAACGCTGTCGATCGGTCAGAGGCTTAGGATTCGCCGGAATAGGTATTAGCTCGCCGACAATCCGGGATTCATCGGACCGCACGGTGATGTCCTGCAATCGCTCGCCATGCAGACATTCATCAAAGATCGCGCGGACAGCTCGACGATGTTCATCAAACCGATGCATCAGCGTTTCGGCATCGGGATAGTCTAGTCGATGAGCCAGCCATTCGAGCTGACGGCGATCTTCGGGAAGTTCGTGAGTCTGCTGGTTATGCAGCAACTGCAGAGAATGCTCCACCGTGCGAAGAAAGACATAACCGGCTCGCAATTGCCGATACCATGCGGCGGTAATGAGTCCAAACTCCGCCAGTCGCACGAGCGAGTCGAGCGTGTTGAAGCTCAGAATTCGAGGTTCCTTTTCGCCGTGAATCAGTTGCAGACTCTGCACCAGAAACTCAACGTCACGAATTGATCCGATCCCCAGTTTGACTTCTGAGTGCAGTTTGCCACGCTGGCGCAGGCGGTATTCGATCTTCTCTTTCATTTGCTGAATACTGCTGCGAACCTGAGCGGCCGTACCAGAAAACAGCAAGGGCTTCATCGTCCGCAGAAACTGCTGACCGATCGTCAGGTCGCCAGCCACCTGTCGAGCTTTCAGCATCGCCTGTTTTTCCCAGATCGCAGCGTCATGCAGCAGATAGTCTGCGTAGGAATCAATCGTACTGACCAGCGGCCCGGCTTCTCCCCACGGGCGCAGTCGCAGGTCGACTCGATAAAGAAACCCGGGCGGGATGTCTTCCGCCAGGCCATCGATCGTGAGTCGTGCGATACGCTGAACCTCGGACGTGTCGCGATCGGTGATAAGCACAAGATCGATGTCCGAGCTGTAATTGAGTTCTTCGCCGCCGTGTTTGCCAAGGGCAATTATTGCGAGGCGACAGTCAGACTTTTTGATCTCGGAGTAAGCTATGTTCAAACAGCACTGGGCCATCGCGTCGGCCAGAAGCGAAAGCTGCAATGTCACGAATCGCAAATCCAGCAATCCGAAAGCGTCGCACATACCGATTCGCAGAAGCTGCCGACGCTGATATCGCCGCAGTTCTGTCAGCCGTGCTGTTCGACGGTTGTGTTGATCGGCTACCGTCATGGCTTCGGAAACAAACTGTTCCCGAGACTTCATTTCCGCCGTACGACCGTGCAGCGTCATGTTGGTTAACCATGACGGATCGGCCAGCAGAATCTGAGTCAGAAAAGGGCTGCCGCAGGCCAGTCTCGCCAGAATCTCCAGCGAGCGTCGTGACTGTTCAAACAACGCAAATGCATCCAGTTGTTCGGTCGCATTACGAACATACTGATCCATAACATTCAGCACGACACTTCGCAGAGGAGCTTCGCGGACGACTCGTTCCAGCGTCTCGTACCAATGCGGAGCGGCTGGCGGAGTTGTTGGAGTGACCTTCGAAGATCGATACCCTTCCGACGCCAGCCAGGCGTCTCGCAGTCGTTCCAGAATTCTGACTCCAGAAGGCGGATCAGCAATTCCGAACTGCGCAAGTTTTTCGCAGTTGGCGTCGAAGCGTTCTTCCGTCAGGTTTTCGAAGCGAGGAAACATGAGTTACTTTGCCGGAGCCGTCGCAGGTGCAGCCTGTCCGGAAAATGTGTGAACATCAACCGCTTTAAAGTCCAAATCTGTCGTCGGGTCATGCCCCTGCAGACTAAGGTGACCGGCTTCCAGTCGTTTGCCCGCACGCGGATTTGGATTGGGCTCGCGAGTATCCTGCCAGTTAACAACCTGATAACCGTTGACCCACGAAGCAAACCGATCACCCTGAGCGATCAACACCGCCGTCAGGAATTCTCGATCATTCGCCGGGACATAGCGAGCTGCCACGCGGCGAAAGATCGCACCCGTTCCGGAATCGGCCGGCCTTGAGCGATCTCCGTCTTTAAGCCCATTATGCAATTGCATTTCGTAGCCATGTGACGGTGTAGCTTCCGTCCCGGGCTGTGCTCGAAAGAAGACGCCGCTGTTCAGGCCATCGCCGTTAATGCGTGCTTCCACCTTCATCGCGAAGTTAGAAAACGTCTCTTCGGTTTCCAGAAATCCAGGCCCGTTGGACACATGCAGCAGTCCATCCTTCACGGCAAACTCGCTCTTCGAGCCAGGGACGGCTCGCCAGCCGGTTGTGTCCTGACCATTCAGCAGTGGTCTAAACTTCAGCGGGCGAATGCAAACGTTTCGATAGGCAGCTCGCCCCTGATTCATCTGCAGCCCGAGCCGTCCCGTGAGGCGCACGGCCTCGGATGTATCCGTAAAGTCCACGATCTGCTGACCATCAAGCCAGACCTGAATGCGAGGTCCGTCGCAGAGCACTCGAAAATTATGCCACGCGCCTTCGACAGCGGGAACATTCTCCGCAATATGACGAGCCACCAGACTGCCGGTTTTATGAGTCGGATGACTGTCGCAGATATTCAATTCATAAGTGTCCGTTGCCGGATTGGCTGCGTTCAATGCGGTTCTCAGGAAGAGTCCGCTGTTGCCACCCGCGGACAGATGAAAGTCGCAGCGAAGTTCGAAGTCATCAAGATCAAAAGGAGTCAACAGCAGGCTCTTTTCGCCGCTGTCGACAACGATCGTATCGTCTTCTACATGCCAGTTTGAGATCGTTGGCACGTCCCATCCGAAAAGTGACTTTCCGTCAAACAGACTGATCCAGCCTTCTTTGATCTCATCGGCTGATAAAGGCGGAGCGACAAACTCCACAGCCTCCGTTGTCGCTGCCGCACTGTCTGGTTTAGGACTTTCGGCGATGGGAGATTTTGTGGAGACAGCAAGCTTTGCATCCGCGGCCGGAGTCGTCACCGCGTCTTTTGCCGACGGTTGTTCGATCGGGGCCGGACTGCATCCAAAGATCAGAACCACCGCGAGCGGCGTCAACAGATTTCGTGAGCCAGAGTTCATACAACTGATCCTGAGTCGCGGTCGATGTAGAGAAACAGATTTTGGTACGAGATTTGTTTTTCGCAGGCCAAGAGCGGCGTGTTGACCGGGTCAGATAATGAGCGTCTTTGTTTAACGGCGAGCCGCCCGTGATACCCTATGTTTCGAAAGATAACACCGGCGCCTTGCGCTTCGTCAAGTCCCTATCTGCCAAGTTAGGATGGACTTCCTTGCCCGCCGCAATTTGGTCGGACAAGTATGTCCAACTTACGTTTTTAGGTCAGACCAGGCACTCGCTTCTTTTCGCTCACGAAGTTCACGCCACCGGGATATGAACCCGGTGGCGAAAACGCTTCTTTCAAACTCTATTCCAGATCCGTCGGCTGAGCCACCTGTTCATTGAGCGTCCAGCGAAGGTACGACTCAAGGAACAAATCGAGATCGCCATCAAGAACGGGTTGAGGATTCCCGACCTTTGTACCGGTGCGAGTATCCTTCACGAACTGATCCGGATGCAGAACGTAGTTTCGAATCGTCTGACCGCCGAAACCGATTTTTGATTTCTCACCGCGTCGCGCGGAAACTTCGGCTTCGCGCTTTTCGATTTCAATCTGAAACAGTTTTGCGGTCAGCATCTTCTTCGCGGTGGCTCGGTTCTTATGCTGACTGCGTTCGTTCTGACAGGCCGCTACGACGCCTGTGGGAATATGAGTCAGTCGTACAGCCGAGTCAGTTTTATTGACGTGCTGTCCGCCCGCTCCGCTGGATCGATACGTGTCTTCTTTGATATCCTTTTCCCAGTTGATATCAATGTTGACTTCGTCGTCGATTTCCGGAACCACATCCACAGCCGCGAACGCCGTGTGACGACGTCCGGCCGAGTCGAACGGACTGATACGAATCAGGCGATGGTTGCCCGTTTCGCCACGCAGATAGCCATAGACGAAATCGCCAGTGATCAAAATCGTGGCGTTGCGAATTCCGGCTTCTTCGCCCGGCGACAAATCAATCTCTTCGATTTTGAAACCGCTGCGTTCCGCCCAGCGCGCATACATTCTCAGCAGCATTTGAGCCCAGTCAGCCGAATCGGTTCCGCCTTCTCCTGCCTGCACAGTTAGATAGGCTGAACAGACGTCTTCGGGATTGGCCATCGTCGCCTGAAGCTCGACACGATCAATTTCTGCGGCGAGCGGATCCACCAACGCTTTCAGCTCTGCTTCGCTTTCACCGGAATCATCGTCTGCTGCGAACTCCATCAGCACCAGCATGTCGTCGCCACTGCTGGACAGTTTTTTCAGAGGCCCCACGGTGCCTTTCAGCTTTCGCAGCTCTTCCATCTGAGTTCTGGCGCGTTCCTGGTCAGTCCAGAAGTCGCTGGCAGACATTCGGTCGTTAATTTCTTCGATGCGGGTCGTCTTGCCAGCCAGGTCAAAGACAGTCTCGAAGGTGAACGATACGCTTCAGTAATTCATTGCAATGCGCGCGGAACTCAGGATCCATGGTGAAACAGCTTCTTCGTAAACGGTTGAAAACTCACAAACTTCAGCAACACCCCAAACTGGGGGAGTGGGATTTCACCACAGGCAGCCATCCGATGCAATCGGGGGTTGAGTAATGCCACATTCGGAAGCAGAACTCATCAGTACGGACGAGTCGATATTCTGCACGGCCTACAAAAAAAGCACGGTAAACGGCTTGTCACCTGCCTGTTCGCGTGCCAACATCCACATGCAACCACGGATTTTACAACTTGGATACCAGAAGCAGTGAGCTTTCCTTAGTGTCAGTCTGTCGATCTGCGACTTGACCTGACGTTCAGGTTTTCATTCGATTCTTCGCTCAAGGTATCGTTATGCCTCGGAAATCCGCGTTCATTCGCCCTCGTCGTGGTCAGACTATTTTTCGAGTGGAATGGAAGAAAGATCAACCCACCGTCGTTCCTTACGTTGTTGAAACGTTCGCCTCATCATCACTCGCGGTGCGTAACCCGGCGGGAAAGGAACAAGTGATCATGGGAGTGGACGCGCTCGCCCAGTTTGGATCGAGCCAGGAAGACGCTCTCAGTCGTGATTTTGTTCGCATTGCCACCTCGGTGGTCAAAACCGGCTCCGACTCAAAGAAAGCCCTCAGCTCCGTCGGCAAACTGGCAACTCTGCTGAAATAGGCACACTTTAGACAACTGCTTTGGCTGCTATTATCACTGGTTGCCAGTTTCAAACGTTGGCCATCTGCCCGGCTCTGACCTCAACCTGACCAATTGCGTCCGCCGTCAAAACGCTGTGTACTATCGCATGTCCTGCGGATGAAATCAGAACGGCCATTGTCTATGCTTCGTGATCGGAGCCAAAGAACTTGAGCAATCGATGCGCATCGAATTCTCAAGGTCAGG
>CAIXQV010000017.1 GCA_903921605.1 uncultured Planctomycetaceae bacterium
AAATGAGACTCGATAGCTGACTGGTAATCAGCTTCAGTGACTTCGCCGGGCGAGCCCGAACTCCACTGCTGTCCGATGACATAAACTCTCAGAAGATCAGCGGCGGCAGCGCCGGGCAGGTCGTTGGCCGACTGAAACTTCTCTTTGGCAAGCTGCAACTCTTCTTTCGCGATCGGCCATTCTCGCATGCGGATGGAAAGGTTTCCGGCCTGAAGCTGGACGCGTGCAGCCAGAATCGGCGACTTTGTTGATAGTCGTTGAGCCAGGCTTTGCAGTCGCTGCCGAGCGGATGTGATATCGCCGTCATCGATCAGTTCCGCTACATATTCTAATTCCAGTGCCGCATCCGGCCCTACTTGTAACACGCGATCAAAGTGATCAGCGATTCGGACGCAGCGCTGCCGCCAGACTCCCGTCGTGAGAGTCAGAGTTTTGTCGCGGAGTTGCTGAAACTCCAGTTGTGTTTTGTTCTGCAACTCCGCCCGTTGTGGCGACTCATCAAGTTGGTACAGCAGTTCCACTAATTGCAGCAGCCCTTCAAGTCTCAGAGTTTGCAGCTCCTGCGTCAATGTGAGGCCGTTCTTCGAGGCTTCCACATATTCCTGCAATGCCTCCGATGGCAGTCCCTGCTGCAGCAGTGAACGAATCTTCAGCGAGGCTGCGCTGGCTTTTTCATTCTGACTGGTCGCAGCGGCTTGTGTGTTGCCATAACGAAGTTCAAACGCAGCGAAGTCTTTCTGGTCCAGCTGAATTTCAGCCAACATCACTCGACACCGAAACCGAAGCCAATCATCCGATGTCGTTTTTTGCATCTGCTCAATGAGTGTTTCGGCTTCCTCACGAAGTTTCTTCGACTCTTTCGCATCAGCCAGGCGGTACTTCACAAAGGCCACTTCCGTCAGCACCATTCGAGTTCGCTCGCGTGCTGCACGAATCGCATCACGATCAACTTCGCGGCGGACTTCTTCGATTTGCGTCAGCAAAGTTTCGGCAAGTATCTGAGCCTGATTGATGGCCTCGGTGGCAAATCTGGTTTCCTGAGACACACTTCGCGGCGGGACGCCTTCAGGTGTCGTAGCCGGCGCCGCAGGCAGCAGCTGAGCACTCGAGATTGGCGACTCAATAATCTCTTCCATCAGGCCCGCGGCCAACAGAAGTTCGATCTGCCTAACTCGCAGCATCAGATCGTTCTCGGCCGCGGGAGCATTGTTGCGGAGAAATTCAGTCAGTCGTTCAGCCGACTCACGTATCATTCCGTTACGACTGTCTGCGTCCATGTTCCAGGCATGTTGCTGCTGACATTCCGACAGCATCATTTCCCAGGTCGCCAGGTGATTGACGTCGTGCAGACCTTCGAGCTGCCGATAACAGAACTGTTCCGCCAGACCGTACATCGCTCGATCCAGCAATTTCTGGACAAACTCACGCTCGCCATCTGCAACATCAGCCCGAATCTGCGAAGTGCCAAACAGAGATGGCAGCATCGCGAGAATTGCAGTTGCGACAAGAGATGAGCGAGAAGTAATCACATTTGGCTCATATCAGTTGTACTTTCATCGCCGTGTGAGATCACCTGAGTGACTCCAGATACGCCAGCAGGTCCGAAAGTTGTTCGGGGCTGAGATTTCCAACAATTCCCTGAGGCATCATCGAAATCTCCTGCTTGACTCGATCTTCAATCTGATCCTGAATCAGTTCGTGAGAAATCCCGGTGGCATCTCTCAGCGTCACCGTCTCCGCACTCTCCAGTACGATGAAGCCCGTGTAGATCTTGCCGTCGTCCATGGCGATGGCCCACGTGTCGAATCCCTGAGCAATCTTCTTGCTGGGCTGGACAATGGATTCTATCAACTCGGCTCGTTTGTATCGCTTACCGATGTCTACCAGATGAGGGCCCTTGGGCTGCTGGCCATTGGCAAACGTATGACAGTTGATACACGACTGCTGACGAAACAGCATTCGTCCTTTTTCAACATCACCAGGTGTTGCTGCGGCTCGCGTCGCCACAATATCGAAGAGCAGATTCGCAATGGCATTCGGATCATTGGGATCGGCCTTGGGAAGAACGATCGCTTTTTCTTCTTCCTTCATCGCCACATCGACCGACAAGCCGTCCAGATTGACGACGTGCTTCTTGAGTTGCTCGGTAAGATGAGTCTTCAGCGATTCATCAGCTTCGGCCATCGCGACTTTTACGGCTTCAGCGATTCGATCTGACTCGCTCCACTTCTGTCGATCATAGTACGGGCCCGTTGTGTCAGGTCGAGTTCCCCACCACTTCGGGCTCTCAAGAGTAAACTCGCCCTCTTGATGATAAAGCCGGATCAGTGTCGTCCAGACTTCACGTCGCAGCGATTCATCGCGGCTGGTGCTGAGTACTTTGAACAGCCCATCGACAGTCTTCGCATCGTGTAGCTGCTTCAGAGTAGCTATGGCCCCGGAACGGAGCGGACCGTTGAGAGCTTCCAGACTGGCGTCGATGGCCTTGACGTCGGTCAGGGCTTTAATGGCCAAATGCGGAATCACACGCCCTGAATCCGCCTTTCGCCACGCGTCGCCTTCTGCCTTTTCTGTTGGCTGAGTTCTCTCTGTAAGCGCCAGCAGTTGCTTTGCGGCTCGTGCGTCGCCGAAGCGACCCATGGCCACAATTGCCGCTGCGCGGACTCGCGGATTGCTGTCATCAAGCTTGGAGAAGATCGGAGAGAACAGTCCCTTCTCCATTTGAGATTTGCGATCTGCTGCCGCTCGGATTACGTGTTCTCGCAGATCGGCGTCGATCAGAAGAGAACCAAAGGCGGCTTTGTAGGCCTCCCAATTGGCTTGTCGCAAAGTCCAGACAGCGGCGATTCGAGAATTCAGCGACGCCGCGCGGTCTCTGGCCAATGCCAACACGCCTTCGGCAATTTGAGATTTCAAATTTGAGATTTCAGATTGATTCGACTGGAACAATAACGCTCGAGTCGAGGCCAAACGCAATGCATCCGAAGGGCTCTTGAGTAACTCTACGAGTGATTGAGTGTCGAGGTCTTTCAGGGCATCGACACGGAGGGCTGACGCCCTGCCGCTCGCCGAGGGCACTGCAACCGGATGAGCCACGTAGTTGCTCGGCGTGATCATCGCAACAAAGCCTACGTCCGGGCGTTCAAACGCGAAGCCACCATTCTTCCAGCTCGTCACAAACAACCGGCCGCTGGCATCCGCGTCAGCATCGGTTGGGCGAGGAATCTTCAGGAACGTCTCCTGCTGCGCATCAAACGTGGCACCGTTGCGAGGCAGCACGTGGCTGAACACTTCACTGCGCCCCCAGTCGCAGGTGAGCAACATGTCGTTGTACGGAGCTGGCCAGCGATCGTCCTGAAAGTAAAGTGCACCGCATCCTGAACCTCCGCCGTAATCAGCCAACGGCGGCATGATCTCTTCGCTGAAATTAATGTACTGAGACGGATAGCCGTAGTTGGCCGTCTGCATCACGTGCGACAAACGGATATCCCAGCCGCCGCCATCGTTGGTATTGTCACGAGTAAACACGTTCATGGACGGATCAATCGCGATGTCGACGATGTTTCGCTGGCCCCACGAAAAGACTTCCATCTCAGTCCCATCCGGCCGAATGCGAACGACGCCACCACCGCGTTTGCTGAGCGTTGTGCCATCTTTAGCCACGGCTTTATTGAATCCGAAGTCTCCGACAGCGATATAGATCCAGCCGTCGATGCCCATGCGAATCCCGTTGGTCGTATGGTCCGCACCTCGCTTATTGACTTCTTCTGTGCTGATACCTTCGATCAACACTTCGCTTTCATCAGATGTGCCGTCACCATTTGTGTCACGGAATACCGAAAGAAACGGCGGATGCAAAACCCACATGGAGCCGTTGTCATAAACCAGTCCGCGAGGATGATCCATCTTTGCAAAGTCGTTGAACTTGTCCGCCTTGCCGTCTCCATCGGTGTCGATGCATCGCACAATTTTTCCTCGCCCCGGTTCTTTGCCTAGCGAACCTTGTTCGTCAACTCCAACGAACACTTCACCGTCTACCGATGTCGTGATGCAGACCGGATAAGTGACCTGCGGAGGTCCGGCGAACAAGCTGACGTCAAATCCCTCCGGAGCTTTCACGTCATCAATCGATGCGGCTCCCTCCGCCCCGGAAGCAGCTCCTTCAGGCAATGGCGGGAGATCGCCTGGATAGGCTTCAATTTCCCAGAGACTGCCCCAGCCGCCGCCATTCGATCCGAGAAACGTGATTTTGAGATAACGCGCATCATCCGTCTTGACCGCATCGACCGAAAGCCCGTTGCGTTCTTTGTTCTTTGAGTGATCCGCCAGCAAAGTCCAGGCTGCACCATCCGGCGACGATTCAATGGTGTACTGGTAGGCCGTGTTTCTGGATTCCCAATGCAGCCGCACGTTGCGCACGGACTGAGGTTTCTCCATGTCGAGCGTGATCGATTCGCCGCTTTGTGGACCGCTGGCGCACCAGCGAGTATCCAGCCGTCCGTCGACAGCGTTCTTTGCGAAATTATTTTTCCCGGTCTCTTCGCTGCTGGCGGTCGCCGGCTTGTTAAAGACGTGATTTCCTTCGCCGCAGCATCCCTGAGTCAGCACGGGCGAGTTCTTTTCAATCTTTGCAGCAACTAACGCACGCAGCTCTTCGTCGACCACTTCCGTCGTTGGTGTGAAATACTTCTCCGGATCACGGCCGACCGCCCAAAGAAGTCCGCGAGTCATCATGTCCAGATACGTCGGC
>CAIXQV010000018.1 GCA_903921605.1 uncultured Planctomycetaceae bacterium
AGGCCAATGTGATCGTATTGGTGGATCTGCCGAATTCGGTTTATAAGTTTGCCAAACTGATCATTGGAACCGGAACTCTGCCAATCCCGATTCAACTGGAACAGATTGAAGGGCTGGAGCTGCCAGCCAGCTACTCGGGGTTCTCGCTGGCGATGGAAGAAAACCGCCTGAGCACCACGACGAATATCTCTGTGGAATCGTTTCAGGGATTTGTCCTCATGGCCATGTACGTGCAGCAGATGCGGCAGCAATAAGTTCGTTCGAATAGAGCCCTTGGGCAATAGAATAGGCGCGAGCATCTGACAATGCAGATCCCTCGTTGCAAAGCAGGAAGCTTCGCAACGAGGGACTCACGTACGACTCAGCGGAGAACTAGAAACCGAGAGCCCACTCAGTCATCACAATATCAATATCGCCAGAGACCTTCTGCGGCACTTTGCCTGCTTCCATTGGCAAAGCAATCTCTTCAACAGGCTCCGGCTCTACCTCAGTTCTTGAAGCCATTGTGATTGAACTGCCCGCTGTGATTGAAGTGACTGGAACATTCGATGCCCCCCGCTCTTCAATGACATCCGGCATCAGAATGGGCACAACGGAATCCATTGCGATTAAGCTGTTGATCGCCGGAGAATCAGCTGAAGTTATGGTGATGTTGATGAAATTTCCCCATTCGCTGATGACTCCCGTCGTACTGACGGCACGCACCCAAATGCGATACTCACGCGGAGCCAGGTCAGTCAGTGGTGCGAAGCTGGTTCCTGTCAGATTCTGCACGTAGATAATGGCTTTGCCCGTATCAAGGCGAGCAATGTTTACGTGGTAACTGGCAGCACCCGGCACGGCAGCCCAATTGATCGTGGGGGTGCGATCGGTCGTCGTTCCGGACGCGGTCAGCAGGATAGGTTTTCCTCGATTATTGAAATCCTTTGTCAAACTCCAGTTTCCGTTCAAAACATTTCCAAGTCTTCCCCTTACAGACCACCGGTAGTCTCCATAGGCCAGTGCCGTTTTGGGCGTCCATGATGTCGATGTCAGAGATTGCTCCCATGCTGCAGCTGCCCCGGTACGAACGTTCCTTAGTATCAGCTCATAATTGGTCGCTCCCGGGACCGGCAACCAGGTCAGCGTCGGAAAAGTATTGAACATTGATCCATCTGGAGAAACCAAAGTCACGGGCTCAATGGACCGAAATGTCAATGTGGAAGCCCAGTTCCCTGAAAGTCCGGACGCATCAATTCCGCTGACTGAAAAACTGTACCCGCCCAATCCGAGCGAATTTGGGAACTGATAAGCGTTGTCATCCATCCGGTTAACAGTAGCGGTCACTGTCTGGCTGGTGTTGAGATTTCGAAGTATCAGCGAATACTGTGTAGCTCCGAGGAGATTGCTCCATTGGAACGTTGGGCGTCCCGTGGTTGCGCCCGAAACTAAAGGTTCCACAACCGGAGGAGTCGAGATCCTGAAGAATTTGGCCTCTGACCATGCAGAGTATTGGCCCGATAAACTGCGGGACCTTACGTCCACCTTGTATTGACCGATTCCCCAATTCTCTGGTGGTGTATAGCTCAGCCCCGCGACAGTCGTTCTCAGGATGACATTTCTGCCCGTGCTGAAATTGCTGACCTGCAAGTCGTAGTCCACAGCATCAGGAGTACCCGTCCATGTGATCGTGGGTTTTTGGTTGACAGTCGCGGCCGTTGGTCCCGTCACTGCTGGCGGGATGGTGCCTGATGCTGGTACTGTGAGAATGAAACGGTTCCCGGTTCCCGTGCCGATTGTTACAGAAGGTAATGTGACAAGTCCGTCTGCATCAACAATCAATGTGCCTGACTGAACAAGCTGGCCGGTCACGTTGTTAACATTCTTCCAGGTGACCGTCGCACCTGGAATGGGATTGAATGCTTGCCGTCGCTGTGGCGTCACGTCCGCAGTTTGTGCCACTGTGTTTGATCTGATGGAGATTTCATATTGATTGGTTGTGTCGACCAGATCCGTATGGAATGGATTCCATGGAACGGACCATTCAAGCTGCATGTTATAGAAGTTTGTGCCCGTCGTTCCCGGCACATTGGGGCCGGATCCAGTGGCATTTGTGATTCCTGGAAAGCTTACATTGCGCGGATAGGCCCAGGCACTCAGCCCACCATCTGCCGGGCTGAACATCGTATCGAGCGAAAAGTCGAAGCTCATCCAATTGTGATCCCAGCCGAAACGCTGCTCAGCCGAGAAGCCGACATTGCCCGCATTTAATGCGGCAATAAACGGCTTGCCCTGAGTGGCCCAGTCAATGACGTCGTCGGCTTTGCCATGACCCACCATAAGGAAGGCCATATTGTCTCCGCGACGATTCACCAACTGCTCATGATGATTCATCCAGTTGTAGACGCCCATGCCGTCATATTTCTTTATCGGTCCGGCATAGACTCCGTTATTGACGATTGGCAGATTGGAGGCCTGACTGCCCCAAAGTACGGAAAAGTCATTCTGAAACAGCGGACTGCTGGCATAGTTTGTCATCGGTTCACTGCCGAAGATGCCCGAGAAAACGTTGGCATATCTGATGCCCAACGACAGTGATCCGGACGCCCCCATCGAATGTCCCTGAGAATGAATTCTCAACGGGTCGACTTTAAACATCGACGATATTTCGTCGATTGTTTTCAGGACGCGCTGCTCAGTGAAATTCTCCACACGCCCTGCTGTCGGGAGCGATCCCTGAGTTACATAATTGTGGTCAGCCGCGAAGCCGTACCACCATGTCTGGAACCGTTCTCCTGGTGCGCCGCCACCCGGGTCATCCAGAAATACTTCAATGCATGGCCATCCGTATTCAGCCGAAGGCTCCATCCGCAGTCGTTCGCCGTAGGCATGTGGCATAAGTTTCATCGGCCATGAAACGTTCGGATCGTAGTTGTCCGGCAAGGCCACGGAGTAGTTATAGGCATATCCCTGAAACGTGGGATTCCACTTCGCGTAGTCCATGTACTGCGTATAGATGCGTCCCTTGCCGCTGACATTTCTCACAGTCAGCACCGGTGCTGGAGTGGCCACCAGTTCGGTGACGCCTGTCGTTAATGAATTCAAGCCAGTCGTCAGCAACATGCTCTCAGTGTTGCCGGTCAACTGAGTGACAGCGTAGTACCATGTTCCCGACTGTCCTGTTGGAGTCGTGTAGACAAACAGCCCTTTGTCTGCTGAAAGCGGAGTTCCCAGATCGTTGATCATGAATGTTGCTGGAATCCCGATGTCCTGCGATCGTCGTGGATGCAACGTTGTATTGTCATCAAGTGGCCCCCATTTGCTGGTGAGCTTTTCTGATGCACCAATATTGGCGGTCGTAATTGGTGACGCAGACCGATAGACGTTGTACTTCTCACCTGTCACTGCCGTATCTTCATTCCAGGTAATGAAGGTTTGCCCGGAACGGTGAAATGCTTGAAGGGCGGTTGCGGCGAGCATTTGTCGCTCTTCAAGTGACTCCGGACGATTCACCGCCAGCGTCCGTCGTCGACGACTCGTTCGAGAAACGCTTTCAAGGAGACCGCAAAGGCGTGCCAGAGAACGTTGAATCATGGAGTAAGTCTGTCTGATAGAGTAGCCAGAGCGGGATGTGAGCATGCAGTTTGCGTGCTGCATCCTGACTACAATCTGTCGCAGATCTGCCTCCCAGCCTGTTGTTCCCGCTGCTCATAACCATTAAGGCCGGAGACTTGTGACAACGAACAGCAATAAACGATTCATCCGGAACATCGTGCCTGTTGCCAGAAATCAACAT
>CAIXQV010000019.1 GCA_903921605.1 uncultured Planctomycetaceae bacterium
CATTGGCGGATCGAGCGAACACTGCAAGGCTCATCTCGGCGGAGCGAGATGGCTACCGAGGTCGCGTGCAGATGCTCGAAGACACCGACAAAAACGGCGTTTACGACAAGGCCACGACGTTCCTCGATAACCTTGCGTTTCCGACGGGCATTCATTGCTGGCGAGGTGGCGTGATCATTACGATGGCTCCGGAAATTTTCTACGCTGAAGACACGGACGGCGATGGGAAGGCTGATGTTCGTGAAACAATGTATCAAGGTTTCGTGGAAGGCAATCAGCAGCATCGCGTCAACGGCCTGCGCTGGGGATTAGATGGTTGGTTGTACCTGGCGAATGGGGATAGCGGCGGCGAGATTGCAGGGACTGGGTTTGTGCCCGGCAGTTCGGCGAGCGGCAGGGCGTCAGCCCTCCGAGATCACGCGCCTGATGCATCGAAAACAGAACAAGAACAAAACGCACTCGGAGGGCTGACGCCCAACCGCTCGCCGGTGAGTTTGCGTGGTCGCGATCTTCGCATCAATCCGAATACGAATGAGCTGGATACCGTCTCAGGGCAAACTCAGTTTGGTCGCGAACGCGATGACTTTGGAAACTGGTTTGGGAATAACAACTCCAATCCAATCTGGCAGTATGTGCTCGAAGATCGCTACGTCCGCCGAAATCCTCATGCCGGAATTTCACAGGTGACAGCGGCGGTTGCTGTTGTTCCAGGAGCAGCTCCGGTTTATCCCACCAGTCGCACGCTGGCTCGATTCAATGACTTTGCGTACGCGAATCGATTCACCTCCGCCTGCAGCACGATGATCTACCGAGACAACTATCTTGGCGAACAATACTACGGCAACGCGTTCACTTCCGAGCCGGTTCACAATCTGGTGTCGCGGCTGGTGATGACTCGCGATGGTTACGGCTTCATAGGGGAACGAGCAGCCGATGAGCAGGAGTCAGAGTTTCTCGCGTCATCCGACAACTGGTTCCGTCCGACAATGATTCGGACTGGTCCCGACGGAGCGCTCTGGGTCGCCGACATGTATCGAGCAGTGATTGAGCATCCGGAGTGGATTCCGCCCGAGTATCAGCGGAAGATGAATCTCTACGCCGGCAGCGATATGGGGCGAATTTACCGGATTGTTCCGGCGAGCGAATGTTGCGGGGAGAATGTAGCCGTCTCGCTCCGCCGAGACGAGCCTTCCGCAGCGCCGCCTGATTCAGAGACGCCCGTGGTCGACACGGAAATTGCTCGTATAGACGAGCCTGCATCGGAAGACGAAGCGAAACCCGCAAGGCTCATTTCGGCGGAGCGAGATGGCTACTTTGACAAGCCGTGGAACGAGATTCCTCTGGTCCAGCTGCGGCAGCGTGTTCAAAGCTCCAATGGCTGGTGGCGTGATACGACGCATCGAATTTTGATGCACCGAATTCACGAACTGGACTCGCGAGATATCACGGCGCTGGTTCAGGCGGCAACGGGTGACGCGAATGAAGCGGTCGCCGTTCAGGCCGGTTCCTTGTTGTCGTTTATCTGCGAGCACACGGGTTCCGCTCAGGCCATTGCCGCCAGAGCCGAAGCGATCCCCGCGCTGTTGACGGATGTCCGGCCAGCAAGCCGCCGAATGGGACTGCAGATGGTGGAGTCATCAGAAGCGGAAAGGCCCGCGAACGAGCTCGTGATATCGATGCTGGAAGGCATGGCATCGGACGATGATCCCTCTGTGCGCCTGCAGCTGGCACTCGTGTTAGGACAAATCGGTCATCGAAAAACACCAGAAATCATGGCAAAGCTTTTGCACCGAGATTTTAATGACTCGATGATACGTAACGCTGTGATCTCATCAATGACGTCTGTTCACATCAAAGATGTACTTGCCGCAACGCTCAAACTTGCCCCGGAGAATCCCAACGAACATCTGATTGGTCTGCTTCTCGGTCAGCCCGCCGCGATGGAACAGCAGGGCGCCATTGCAGGACCGCTGCTGGCTCTGCTTGCATCGCTAAAACCGGATGCGACATCCGAAAAAATGGATTCGCTGGCCAGCACGTTGTCCAGCGTGCTGAATGGTGATGTCGCAAAGAGACTTCAAGGCAATACGAAGATTGTGGAAGCCATCAACGTCGCGGCCGCAATTGCTCAGGAGATCGCTCGTGATGAAACCGCAGAGGTAGATCGAAGAGCAGCTGCGATTCGATTTGTTGGCGCTTCGGGACTCATCACTGGCGGTCAATCTCTCGACCTGATTCAATTTCTGACACCTCAGACTCCGTTCGCTATTCAACTGGCCACGGCGCAATTGATGGGGCGAGATCTCAATCAGGAAGTGGTTGACCAAATCGTCAACAAATGGGCAAGTCTTGATCCGGCGGTGCGCGCGGAGGTCATGGCCAACATGCTGAAGCGTGAAAACTCCATCGGGCAGCTTCTCGATCGTATTGAAGGTGGAAGTCTTTCAGCGGGAGACCTGGATGCGTCTCAACGTGATCGGTTGATCAATCACAGCACTGCAACAATCTCTGAGCGCGCTCGCAAGGTTCTTGGTGAAGAATCTCCATCACCTCGAATCGCTGTCGTCGAAGCATTCAAATCTCAAATTTCTGACTTGAAATTTGAGATTTCAAAAGACGAACAGGCTGCGGCAGGAAAGCTGGTCTTTGAAAAACGTTGTGCGACGTGTCACCGATTGCAGGACATCGGCAAGGAAGTCGGTGCCGATCTGGCGGCGTTGAAGGATCGATCGACGGATGCATTGCTGACCGCGATTCTCGATCCGAATAAGGCGGTGGAATCCAAGTTTCTGGTTTATACAGTCGTCACAAAGGACGGGCTGCAGCATTCCGGGATGCTGAAAGGCGAGACCGGCGGCAGTTTGACTTTGATCGGCAACGACGGCAAAGAGATCACCGTTGTGCGAGCGAACACTGAGGAACTTGCGGGTTCGCAGAGATCTCTGATGCCGGAAGGTCTGGAGAAGGATCTTTCAGCGGTCGACATTGCGAATGTGATCGCGTTTGTGCAGTCAACGGGCACACCGTGGAAGCGGTTTGACGGGAATGCTCCGAAGTTTGTCGCGGCCAATACTGATGGCACGGTGACCTTGCCGGCGTCGTCGGCGGAGATTTATGGACCGAGTCTCATCTTCGAAGAGAAGTACGGCAATCTTGGCTATTGGATGTCTGCGGATGACTATGCAAGATGGACGTTTGAAGTGCCGAAGTCCGGACACTGGACGGTTGAATTCGACTTTGCGTGCGACGACAGCAACGCGGGAAGTCTGATCAAGTTCTCCACTGGGAATCGCATGTTGACAGCTCGGGTGCCCGGCAGCGGAACGTGGGACAATTATCAGACGTGGAAAGCTGGCACGATCGATCTGCATCGAGGCCGCGGGCAGTTGATTATCACAGCTCCGGAGAAACCCCCGTTTGCGCTGATTGATCTGCGGGCAGTGAGATTGATACCGCCGAAGTGAGCTGTGGAAAACGTCGGAATGAGTAAGCAGAGAGGAGTCAGGATTGAAGAGTGGTGAGAATCCATATGATGTGTCCCAGGTTCGCGTCGACGATGAGCAGCCAGAGTCGGAACAGAATCCCTATGCGGCCCCGGAGTTGCTGAACACTCCGGAGATTCGCAACGAGCCCGCCACGGGCATTGCGAAGATTCGCGTGATTCCCATGCTGGCGTTTGTTATTGTTGGACTGTTACTTGGGCAGTACTTTATTTCGCCGCAGATATTGCCTCGTTCAGTTCATGTTCTGCAGCAGTTTCGAGGAGCAGCGATTGGTGCTCTGCTGGGCGTCCTGATGTACGCGATGATCGAACACTTTTATCCTCGTGAAGGCTGATGGAATCTGTCACGAATCAGCAAGTAATTTAAGGGCTTCATTCGAGGCTCTTGAAATGTCCCTGTTCAGCACGGCAATCCGCTTATGAATTGTGGAATCATTGCTGGCTTCGTCCATCAAAGTCTTCACATGAAGCGACGCGTTCGAAATGTTGCGAAAGGTCTGTTCGACGCTGCATTGCTGTTCATCCTGCGGCAGGGATCGTTCAAGTGGATCTCCGTCTATCGAATGGGCTTCTTCGCCAGACGGTTTAAGCCTTGATGCGATAAAATCGGCGAGTGATTCAGCGAAGTGTCTTTCTTCTGAACTCCAGTCACGTACAGGGCCGACATGCTCGTGGCAGACGACACCCGTAAGACGTCCCTCATGAAAAATACCTGCATCCAGAATAGACGTAATTCCGAGGGGTTCGCAGTAGCCAGCATAGAGTTCCACGGTCCATGGCAATGCTTCCACAATCTCAACATGCAAAGATCGTCGACGCTGAAGTGACTCCACGTAGGAAGAAATCTTGCTCACGTCGAAAACGAAACCGGCCGAATGTGTTCCCCTGGACATTTGATAAACATTGACACACTTCAGCACAGTGTCGTTGTCTTCAAGGAACCAGATTCCGACTCGCTCCACTTTCAGAACAGCAGCAGCAAGCTGACAAACAAATGGGTAGATTGAAGCTAATGATGTCGCTGCGGGCAAATGCGCCAGCGTCATCCTGGCAATTTCCGTTGGTAGACTCGGAGGAGGTACCAGTCTTCCGACAGTCATAAATGCAACTCCGGATCTGACGTATGACGACATGCCTGAGATAGCAGCGGACACACACATTGGAACTCTGGATTGCTGATGATGGGGCTTCATACACTACGCGTCAAGCGTCATGACACTCATATGGCGTCCGTTTTGCTGCAATCAATGCGTTAGGCAGCGTCGTCTCAGA
>CAIXQV010000020.1 GCA_903921605.1 uncultured Planctomycetaceae bacterium
GAATGGTCTGCACTGAGTACCTGGCCCAGAAAGACCCAAAGCGTGACCAGAGGCGTGTAGATCCTGTCCTTCCAGCACGCATCAATCGTCTCAAGTGCGTGAGTGATCGTTTCGACTGTTAAAACGTTGGTGAAAGGCAGCTTGCCATCCTGAAGAAACTGCCGCCGCAGGAACCTGAACTGCTGTGATGTTCGACCGTGACTGAAACTTTCCATCCCTGGCCTCCTTGCCGTTTATGGTGCTGTCGCAGACAGCATCATACGCAAGAAAGCGGCGTCGACGTATGTTGTTGTGATTCAACAACTTGCACGTTAACTAAGTGCCATTCGTCAGATCGGCTGGAGCCACTCCGGCATGACGGACCGGAGTCGCGAAGGGAGCTTCTGTTCTGGGTAAGATCGTGAAGACCGTTGCTATTAACAAAGTCTGTTGTCAGAGGCGCGACTCCACTGGGAGGCACTTCTACGGAGTGGGATTGTGCCGCAAGCACAAGAAGCGTCAGTGAGAACTCGCTTCTGGAAGCCCGCATGCCATGAGAATTCAACGTCGAGCGGCTGCGTCTTGTTGCTCCGCAACACAGCCTGTTCAGGCTGTGCCACCCTGCCCCGACTCGCATTAGCCGAAGGTCATCAGCCCGGCAATGTTCACGCATAGGGAACTGGTTCAGGAGATGATTTCACTGACCACTTTCCCATGTACGTCCGTCAGTCGATAGTCGCGACCACTGTAACGATACGTGAGTCGCTCGTGATCGAGTCCCATCAAATGAAGAATGGTCGCGTGCAGATCATGGACATGCACACGGTCCTCCACAGCCGTCAGACCAAACTCATCCGTTGCTCCGTAACTGATCCCGCCTTTCACGCCGCCGCCAGCCATCCACGTGGTGAAGCCGTAGTGATCGTGATCACGTCCCTTCTGGCCTTCTGATGTCGGAGCCCTTCCGAATTCACCGCCCCAGACCACAAGCGTCTCTTCAAACAGCCCGCGTTGTTTGAGATCTTTGATCAGAGCAGCAATGCCTTGGTCGCAGGCTTGAGCCAATCTGCGATGTCCGTCAACGATGTTCTCATGCCCTGTATCCCATGCGATGTCGTAACCGTCGATGGAGAGAGACAGCTGAACCATGCGGACACCGCGTTCGACAAGTCGGCGAGCCAGCAAGCATCCTTTGGCGTATTCGCTGTCACCGTACATCTCGAGCGTCTCTTTCGATTCCTTGCTCGTATCAAACGCGTCCGGGACGGCAAACTGCATGCGGAAGGCCATCTCCATCGTCTGAATACTGGCCTCCAGCTGAGGATCATGTTGCTGCCTTTGCAGATCCAGCTGATTGAGTCTCGTCAGCAGGTCGGCCTGATGTCGCTGGTCCAATTTAGGCAACCAGTTGTTCTTCAGGTCCTGCATAATGTGATCGGGCTTCATCTCGTGAATATTCACGTACGTTCCCGCATAAGCCCCCGGCAGAAATGCGTTACCCCAGTTGGCCAGCTTATTGCGAGGCTGCGCGCGAGGACTCATGGCGATGAAGCCGGGCAAATCCTGATTCTCGGTGCCCAGGCCATAAGTCAACCACGATCCCATACTGGGACGAGTCGGCTGCAGATGCCCGACGTTCATCATCATCATCGCGCTGGCATGTTCCGGCGTGTCGGTATGCATCGAATGGATAAAGCAGAGATCATCGACCAGTTCTGCCACGTGAGGAAATATCTCACTGACCCATCGACCGCACTGACCATGTTGCCGAAACGAATACGGCGATGGCATGAGTCCCATTTTTGTGTTTCGCAACGACTTGCGATCGACAGACTCCGGTCGCTGGCCCGCGTGTTTGGCAATTTCCGGCTTATAGTCGAACGTGTCGACCTGCGATGGCCCGCCCGGCATAAACAACTGAATCACGTGCTTCGCCTTCGGGGCGAAATGTGGAGCCCGCGGAGCCAGGGGAGAGTCTGAATTGCTCACCATGTCTGCATGAGCAACGCCAGTACCTGTGTTTGACTGCGCCAGCACACTCGCAAGGCCCAGCGTTCCAAACCCGGCTCCCAGTTGCCGCAGCGCATTACGACGATCGATCGGGCGCAGAGGATTTCGATGAAACATGGCGATTACCTCACGAACATGAATTCGTTGGAACTTAATAAGACCTGAGCGTATCTGTCCCAACTGGACAATTTGCTTCCATCACTGGCCGCACTGACAAAACTCAATCCAATTTCAAGCTCTGCAGGCTCCGGATCGCGAGCATACAGCAGCTCATACGCGTGCTGAATGCGTTCCTCATTGGAATCACTCAGCGAATGCAATCGAGCGACCAGCGCTTTGGCTCGGTCGAACATAAATGGACTGTTCATGAAAAACAGATACTGCTGCGGCACGATACTGCTGGGCCGCTGCTCGACCGTCGATCGCATCAACGGAAAATCAAACAAACGCAGAAACACATCAGATCCGAAAGCATCTCCGTTGCGTCCCACTTTCGCATACAACGTGCGACGTTTTGTTTCTGTAATGTTGTGATGAGACGGACCGCCGAGCGATGAATCCAGCTCACCCGTCACAAATAACAAAGAATCTCGCCAGGCCTCCACGTCCATACGACGAGGACTCATCCGCCACAGCAGGCGATTGTCACCGTCCGCTTTGTAAGACTTTTCGTTGTAGTCACCGCTTAATTGATAAGTGACCGAACACATGATTTGGTGATGTAAAGATTTCAGCGACCAGCCCTTGGCGACAAATTCACTGGCCAGCCAATCAAGTAATTCCGGATGAGTCGGGCTCTCACCCAGCGTTCCGAAATTGCTCGGTGTTCGTACAAGTCCGGCTCCGAAATGATGCTGCCAGATTCGATTCACGAAAACTCGAACGGTGAGCGGATTCTGAGGATCCACGATTGAGGCCGCCAATTCTTCACGACCGCTGCCTTTGCTATAACCTGTCGGCTCAGCTCCCGAGAAGATTCGCAGAAAACGACGAGGCGCCACGTCACCGGTCTTCAACAGATTACCACGCAGGGCAACCTTCATGTCGTCGTGACCGGTTTCGTGCAAAGTATGAGCTGTCTCCAGAGCGGGCGGAGCATTCTTTTGCAGCTCAGTCAGCTCGGCTTTCCATTGATCCAGCTGTGTCTGTTCTTCGGGAGTCGCTTCTTCCTTAGTGGCCTCTTCAGCTGCGGGATTCTTCTCATTCCTCGACCGCTTTGGGAACGTCTTGATCTTTTTGTTCAAGTCCTCAACCGCATGCTGGTGATCGCGAAATCGCTTGACGACATCCGCCGTTGCCAGCGGCAAATCGTGAGTCGCCGAGTTGTTAAAGATGCCGGCGAGAGAATAGTAATCCTGCTGAGGTATCGGATCGAACTTGTGATCATGGCAGCGAGCACATGAGCCTGTAATCCCCAGCAGTCCCCGCGTCAAAATGTCGACTCGATCGTCAAGCGTTTCTGCTCGCGACTGAGCAATGCTGTCCGGGTCACCTCCGTCAGATTGATACGTGGGCCCCAGCGCAAAGAAACCGGTCGCGACAGCCTGCGAGGGATCACCACTCAGATCACCGGCTATTTGCTGTCGAATAAATTCATTGATCGGCAGATCGCGATTGAAGGCATCGACAACCCAGTCGCGATATCTCCAGGCGTCGTCCAACGCTTTGTCGCCCTCCAGAAATCCGCCTCGCCCATCGCTGAACCGAGCCACATCCAGCCAATGCCGTGCCCAGCGCTGCCCGTACATTGGCGAGTTCAGCAATTGCTCGACAAGCGACTCAACCGCCTTCTGCCGATCAATCGCAGCAGCCGTCGTGAACGATTGAACCTGTTCCGGAGTCGGCGGGATCCCAATCAGATCGATAAAGATCCTTCGCGCCAGAATATGCGTGGCCGCTGGCGCCACAGCCTGCGCTCGACGAGCGGTCACAAAGCTGTCGATGGGGTTAACCGCTTCATTTGATAATTGTACTGTACTCGCCAAGGGCACTTCCGGCCGTCGCACCGGCTGCCAGGCCCAATGACTTTGTTGAGCTTTAGCCCAGTCGAACTTCGACCAATCCTGACGCGATTCCGCTGCGGGAGTTCCAGGAGTTGACGTTGCTTCCGGCCACGGAGCCCCCATCTCAACCCACTTCGTAAGAGCCTCAATCTGACGTCGCTCGAGCTTTCGATCGGGCGGCATTTCAATGCCGTTGTATTTGACCGCCGAGATCAGCAGACTTTCCGCTGGTTTGCCAACCACCACTGCAGCACCCGATTCGCCGCCCTTGATCATGGCTTCGCGGCTGTCCACGTAAAGTCCTGCCTGTAATTCAGCCGCATCGGTGCTATGGCAATCGTAACAATGCTGAACCAGCACTGGTCGAATCTCGGCCTCGAAGAACTCAATCTGCTCTGCCGTAAATGTCGGCTTATCGACAACAGCAGGAGTCTCATCAACCGCGGAAGAAACTTCACCGATCGCGATCGCAACAACAAAGCCCCCGATCACGATGAACAGTTTTGGGATCATAGGATTTGTCGCAGCAAAACAGGTCGGCGGGAGATCGGGGCGGGGTGATCCAGGAACAGAACTGTTTCCGGATCGACAGTGAACAGTGTTTCACAAGTCCATTTTATTCGGCCTGCAAATCGATTCCAAGACGCATCATGAGAATTAGCCAACATCCGCATCTTGGTTGTGACGACCGAAATCAACTGAACATTCAGGAATCCCTTTGTGATGAAATCCAATATGTCCGAGTAAATCAAGCTTGCTCAATAGAACTTGATAGAGCCGTTAGTCACCGTCCCTGATCAGCGACTTGTAAACTCGACCCCGACGACTGAATAACGATATTGGGCCTCGGAAGAAATTTCACGGCCCCCTCCTTCAGGAAGTGCCACGCCAAATTCATCAGCGCCGACGCGGTCAAATGCTTCCGACATTACGATTGCTACGCTCTTTAAATTAACGGAACCTGGTTTCAGTTCAGTAAGCACGGCATTCAAAGCTCGATTTTTGGCATCGTATTCGAAAGAGATGCGATACGTTTGTTTTGCAGTGAGCCCCTCTGGGAGCTCGACTGGAGTCTTCGATGGCCTGCCGTTTGCGTGGCATACGAGAGCAATTTCATCCTGGCCTTCGATCTGTAGCGAAATCGAATGATCATTGATCGACCGTTCACTGTGAAACAGACCCAGAACCATTGGATTCGTTTCATTTGCCCCAAAGTGATCGATTCGAAAGTCGATGATAGCCCGAAAGTCACCTTGCGTTGCGTCTGGACTTAGCGGGCGTACAAATCGCCTTCGCTGGCCACTCATACGGGGTGAGTTCTCTCCCAAAACGTGGAGCTCCGCAGCACTCTTGTCCCAGCGATATGGAATCGAATCGTCACTCATGACAGCGGCTTCATGGTCAGGATCTGCCTTGCGTCCGATGGCGAGCATATCAAAATCAAAGTACCATCCGCGCTGCATCGGATCGGTTATGAAGGTTTCTGCAAAGCTGGCTGTGGTGTTGCTTTTGGTGTTGAATGTTTGATTGTTGAGCGACGCCAGGAACGGATTCAAGTCGGTCAGGTTTGGCTGTCCATACTTCGTGTGTTCCGACCAAACCCAGACATACTCGTCTGTATAGGCCAGAGCTAAAGAGAGATTGGACCAAAGCGAGGCCTTGCCCCCACTCGGCCAACCATCAGGCAGGTTCCAGGGATGATCCTCGACCCACGCAGCCATCCCAACCTGGACAAAGCTGTCGTACTTCTCCGGGTCGTCACTTAGAGATCGCCATCCAAGAATGTCTGATCGTGCTGAAGCGTATCGATTGCGGTCGCCCGGAAATCCATTTTCAGTCGCATAGGTATGAGTCGTACCTTTTGCATGACCAAAATAAAACGTGTTTTCGTGACCGTGAACAATCCTTGCTGGCGACTCGATCCCGGCAAGAACTCCATCAAGAAATGGAATAACACCGGTAAGCGGACCGTAGCTGTTCGAATCGGGCGACCATGCAAACGTCGTGACGATGATGACTTCGGGAAACTCGGACTGAATTGCCTTTATCCATTGCGAGCCCCTGTGTCGCAGCACGTCCGGCGTCTCCTTACCCAACGGGAAATGAAGGCCCTGTGGCTTGTCAGGATCAAACTCTGGCATTCCGGATTCAGTTCGCCAGCGATAATAACCATACTGCTCCGTATCGAGCCAAATCCCTTTCAGCCTGCCTTCACGGCAAACACGGCCGACCAGCTTCGCGTTATGCTCGATAATGGCCCAGTCGTCATCATCTGTGAGATCCGGAGTTTTTAAGCCACGCGCTCCATCGACCATTCCACAGATCAGAAAATTGTCAGTAAGACTGCCACGCCGCATCGACTTCAAGTCGGCCAGCGTTTGTTCAACAGCTTTGTCTGGAATGCGTATTGAGTTCCACAGCAGCTCATTCAGAAAGGCAGGTCGCCACGGCATCCCCATTTTGGTCAGCCCCAGACTTTCCACCCATTCGGACGATAGAGATGCTGGCATGACGATCCCGTCGAACGGGTATGAGTCAACGAATTCGGGATGCCTCGCAATAAACCCCGGAGTTATGGCCGTCTCTTCGCCGTAGACTGTATAGAGACCGCCACCAATCATCTTTTTATGTCGCAATTCTTGAGGAGCCGCCCATTTCTCCGGTGGTAACTCAATGTGCGAATCGACTCGTATCCATGCCAGCGTCACTGTGCCGGCCGTACTGCCCGGATCAAAACGCAGACGCGTCCCAGGCCCCGATGATGGAAACGTGATTTGGTACTCATGCCACATGTCATCGTTGATGACTTCGAAACTGCGACTATTTGTTTCCGTGAATGACCGGCCAAAATAAATCTGGCCTGTCTTGCTGCCGGTCGATCTCATCCGCATTGAGACAGTGACGAACTGGCCGGTCGGACAGTCCACTCTGGGACTTGTCAGGAATGGATCGGGAGACTCAACCTTCATGATCAAACCGTCCCCAGAGTGTCGAGCATCAACTACGAGAGAATTTGCCTTCCATCCCTGCATGTCATGTGAAAACTCCCAGAAGGCAACATTCTCAGCACTAACGGTTCTCTTAGGCCCGCCACAGACGACGACAGCGATCGTGCAATAAAAAAGAAGCCGGGCGGAACTAGTGGCGATTTGCATGATTTACTCGGCGAGCTGTCACTTAGGGAGAATCGCTCAGGGTTGAGCTGATCAGAAAGCGCGTCACTGAAGCGTAACAGTTCTGCGGTTCTGTGGCATCGCCTCAAGATCTCTATCAGCAAAATCCATCAATAATTAACCGGAAACAGAAGTGTCGTTACAAATGGATTCATGTTGACATACTTCCGTATCCTCGAACAGGTACGTAGCTGAGGCTGCATCACCGTGGCGGAGAAATCACGAGGTTGGCGACAGAACATCGCTACCCAGTCATCGATGCAAGCCATCGAATACTTTCTCCGCGCCATTGGAATGAATTAAGGCAAAGTCGATGACATGCGAAAGCAGCCGCGGCAGAAAATAAGTTCGCGTATGTAAGCGACACTACAATAGTCGGGTTCTTTGGGGAGTTGAAAAGGAATCGTTTGAGAATTTCGACCGTGGCAACACGACGCTCCAAGCCGCTTCGGTGAGACCGACGCAACTTTTCGGTCAGCCGTTCGCTGCTTATGGTTATCCGCAGACACGATGAATGGTTGTTATTGTTCAGCGTCGATGATTGCGAATGAGTATGAGTGGAGGCTGCGTACGAAGGTGGTCGTAGGGAAGAGTTTCTCAATCATCTGGGAAGCGAGTGCTGTGCCGCGAATGCTAACTGGTGGTCTCAATGAAGTGTCGTGGTTGTCGTGCATGATGCTTGCCAGGACGCTTCGAAGGAACCATCATGCACGCGAGTGCTCTCTGCATGCAACAGGCCGGTATGGCTCTGATTTGATCACGAGCGTATGACCTGTCATTTCAAAGGCCGCAACCGACGACTGAACCATGTGTTTCGTTGTGTGGTAAAGGAAGTCACTTAATGAGAGCTATTTGTGCTGTTGCGGTGATGTTCATGGCCGGGCTGATGGCTGCTTCAGATCCAGAGGCGGCAAGAGCTCATCCTCCTGAATCCAAACCAAATGGATCGGCGTCTGGGCAGGGAGGTGAACCTCAGGAAAAAGAGCCGGCCGATCCTGTTTCCGAAGTTGATCGGCAAGTGGCTTACTTTCAGTTCGAAAGTTTGAGCTGGCTCGCGAGTCGATGTGCCTCGCCGTTACAGCAGGAGACGATTCAGCAGGCGTTGGTGGAGTTGCAGACGGCCACGCAGCTTCCGCAGGCTCCCTCACTAAGGACGCTTGTGGCGGAGAGAAGATCGCTGCAGGCAAAGCTGCGAGAACGACATCGAGTGGTTTCGTTGGAATGGTCGAAGTCAGGACTCAAACCCGCGATGGATGTCCCCGCGATTGAAGTTGCCAGGGGACTCTCGCGAGTTGTGATTGTCGAGATCCTCAACACAGATTCGGCAGCGGCGAACTTGACGCTGGCCATTGGAGGACAGAATCAGAACGCAGTGCCCTGGACAGTGCTGCCAGGAAAATCGCAGTGGTTTCCATTGATGCTGACGGGGGATTTGCCAGTTGTGACGGTAACTGTGACAGCAAACGCAGGTGAAGCGACTCACAATTTTTCGCTTCTCATTCAGGTTGCCGAGCCTGCAAAGATTCGTGGCCGACTCATTGATGGTGATTTCAACAAAGCCACGCCGGGACGTGTGTGGGTTGAAGGAAGTGATCATCAATATCGGCACGCCGGACCGTTTGCCGCCAACAAGTCGTTTCTGGAGAAGCCCGTTCTGCAGTCTACTGTGCCTCGTTCTTACGGCGTGCCTTTCTTCTACGCAGATGGAACGTTCGAAATTGAAGTTCCGCCGGGACGAACGATTGTGACTCTGGAACGTGGCTTCGAACATTCACTGGCAAGCGAATCGATTAATCTGGCTCCTGGAGAGACTCGGGAGCTCACTCTGTCATCGAAGCGATTTGTCGACATGAAAGCGGACGGCTGGATCAGCGGTGACACGCATATTCACTGGGTCACGAATGCCTGGAATGTCGATTTGCCGCTTGAGCATTTATCACTGGTGCAGAAGGCAGAAGATCTGCGAGTCGTCAACAACCTGACACTGCTGCACCGCACGACCGTCGATGCCTTTGTGAAGCCTTCGCAAGCTCCGATGGGGCCGATCAGGAACTTCTGCAACGATGATTATCACATCGAAATGGCTGAAGAGTATCGCAATCAGAATCTCTATGGGCACCTGTGTTTCCTGAACCTGAAGTGGCTGGTGCTGCCGATCGGAACTGGCCCGCAGATTGCCGGCGATGATTCTCTGGACTATCCCATCAACAAGACCGCCATTCTGCAGGCTCGTGAACAGGGAGGCATCAGTATCGAGGCTCACGGAGTCGGAGCCAATCATGAGCTTCCTCTGAACGCCGTGCACGGACTGACCGATTCGCTCGATCAGATTGATCCGGATGACTACTACCGACTGCTTGACTGTGGCTTCCAGTTACCACTGACCAACGGCAGCGATCATCCGGCCCGTGTCGCGGGTTGTGCTCGAGCGTATGTGAAGATCGAAGGTGACTTCGCTTACGAAAAGTGGATCGATGGAATTCGCCGAGGTCGAACCTCTACCACGTCCGGACCATTACTGTCACTGACTGTGAATAGCAGAGACGTCGGAGATGTCCTGACGACGACAGCCAGTGGAACGCTTCAGATTCAAGTGACTGCAAAGTCGCGATTTCCGCTGGGGCGAGTTCAAATCCTCTCTAATGGCGATGTTCTCAGGGAGATCGAAACCCTGGAGAAGCAAGCAGAACTGACCGTCACAATGCCCGCCGGTGAAAGTCGCTGGATTGTGGCGAGGTGTTCTCGGAACGATCAGTGGAACGCCATCTGGCATCCGGATATCGCGCACACCAGTGCCGTGTACGTTCACGTCGATGGGCGTTCGGTGTTTCGCGATGAGGCCGCTCATGAGTGGATCGATCGGATGCGGTTGCATATTCGCGACATCCAGACGAAGGGGCTGTTCGGAAACGCAACTCAGCGCAATGAGGCTTTGGCGTATGCAGGTGAATCCATTCGTCGCTATGAACGACTGATGGCGATCAGATCGCGGCCTCAGCAACAGGGCTTAGCAACCATTGATGAACAGCGAGATCTCTTGCTGATGCAGGCCTCGTTTGTATCGCCGCTTAGTCATGATGATCCTTTCGTGAGTGCTATCAGGCATTCGGTGCATTCGGGAAACCTGCGAAATGCTGCTGAACCACTGACGATTCTGAAGGTGCAAATCAATCCGGAATCCCGAGTCAAACTTGCTCCGATCTCGCTGCCTGAATCGCTGGTTCAGCACAGAACTCAACGATTTCTGATTGAGATTCACAACGAGGCAAGAATTCAGGCACCGCTCAGAATTCGGGCCTTTGATCAGTCCGGCGGGGACCGGCAACCGGCAGAGTGGTGCGATGTGCGACTCGTGGAGAATCTGGTTTCGTCGTCGATTCTTTCTGGCGAGGAAACCGAATGGAAGCTGATGGAACTGCGGAGCGATCTTGCGGGCCGCCGCGAAGTGCGTTTCGAAGCCGACGTGGGCCAGGAAACGCAGGACCTTGGTTTCCGTGCCACGACGGATGTGCTGCTGAAGGTGAATCCGTCTGCACCATCAGCCGAAACACGTTAACGTCAGGCTGTTTTTTTGCTTCAAGCCGAGTGCCAGCACACTTCGGCTAATTTGATTGAACCAGGTTGCTGTCTGGGCTCGTTTGTTGTGTATCACCCGGTGTGTTCAGGCAGCAGCAGGAGATTGCCGTCTTTTTAAAACCGCACCGGCTACCGTTGAGTTTGTCATCGCTGCAGGTCGTCTGCGTCTACGAGCGTCAAAGAGTATCTTCAGACGCCCGAGATCATCAAATTCAAATGCATGCGTCTGCAAAAAAGGATTCATCATTGAGGATTTTCTTTCCGGGTTTATTTCACGTGAGTTGTTTGCCGGACATTACCGCCAAGCGAGGACTCGAAAGATCCCTTCACGCTGCTTGATGCGATTCGGCAATGTGAGCAAGCGGTCGCGGAAGATGGCCAGGACGAGTCCGGAGCCAAAGATCATTCCACCGCCTATCGTGATTGCCAGTGCAACAGTACTCAGACGGCCCCATGGAACGAACAGTGCCAGCGTAACGAAGTACAGCATGGTCATGCCGGTGCCCGCGACCGTTGTCGATTTCAGTTGAAACATCACGCCGGTCGCCAGCAGTGCAATGCTGATCGCAAGGAATCCGAGTTCATTCAGCGGCAGGAATTCGCCGCGCGATCTATCGAGAAGCGTAGCAATGGCCAACGGCAGACTTGCCAGTAACGAGCCAAACAGCAGGCTCATGCTGACCAGATCAGACTGCTCGTCCTGTTCTTTGAACCAGCCGAGATGTCCAATTGTCAGCAGGATTAAACCGCTCACAACGCAAAACAATTCGAGCTGCTGTCCAGGGCTCAGGTCGATCAAACGATGAACCGCCAGTAACATCACAATGCCCTGAGCGATTGTTGTCACTGAGTACCAGTTGCGCCCAGCCGGGTGCCGTGTGATCAGTAACGAGACCCCGCTAATGGACAGCATGGCGAAGCAGAATCCGGCGAATTTCCAGTCTATCTCGGCACCGGAATGACTGGCGAAGCGACTCAGGCCGAAAAAGACGGACGAGACAAACGCAAGACTCAACACGGCATTCGCCGACTGGAACAGAGCTTCGGAAAGTGAACCGGCAACGGTCTTCTCCAGCAGTGACAGGCGATAGATGATAAGCATCAGCAATCCGGTGATTGCAAAGGCCAGGATATATCCCTGTGTTCCCAGACCCACATAGTGCAGCAGTTGCCAGAAGGCGGCACACGTTGTCAATGCCGACAGGTAGACGCACCAGGTCTGGCGGCGGAAGTAAGTGGCAAGTCCATAAAAGACCGCAGCTTCAGTAAAGAACAATGCCAGCAGCAAATGCCCACGCCCGTTGGCTGAGGACGTCAGGCTCTGATAAGAAGAGGCCAGCGATGAAACCAGCATCAATCCGGCAGCCACATGAGCGGCCCACAACAGAGGCGTCGCGGGTGATCGATCCGCATAGAGTCGCGATGCCACAAGGTAGGCGATGGGGATCAACATCACGATCGGAGCATGACTCTGCCACTGATTCAGCCCCATCGCCGCCAGAGCAGCCACGGCTGCCACCATCGTTGCAGCACCTGTGGCGAAGAAGTAGCCGGTGGTCAGTGGCAGTGATGACTTTCGGCACTGATGAGCACCTACACGGGATGCCACTGCCGTTAACAGCATCGCTCCCACGAATGTCCAGCGTGGCGGTTCATCGACCCAGACTGCATGTACCCCGAAGTGGTCGAGGAACACCACGACTCCTATCAGCACGGGCAGCATTCCAAGCAGCAAGCCAAAGGCAGGCAGCGATCGAGTGAACTGGTTCTTGTCAGGCAACGCAAGCTGAGCCACATGGCTTAAGAGTGATGTCACGGCAAGAACGGCAATAATCGCATCGACACCGATTTGTAAATCCAGAATTTGAACAACCAGCACTTCAAGCCACAACAGCATGAAAGCCGCGACATGCAGAAAGACCCCCTTCTTTCGAACCACGAGGTCGGACCATGCGTAGGCGTAAGTTCCTGCGGCGACCAGGGCAAGAGCTAACCAGCGAAGCTCCCCACAAATTGGTGATGGCGTTGCCTGCAGAGAAGCGTAGATCGACTTGAACCCAAACGGATACAGCCAGTTTCCAGCGATCTGGGCACCCAGAACAAGCAGAAGACCGGCAGCCAACTGGACTTGACCAGACCAGAAAAACGCCATACCGAACCGGCTGCGGTTGAATGGACCTTCCCCGACCTTAAACGCTCGTTCAAGGTGGATTCCAATGAGGCCCAACACGACAAGCAATGTCGCCGGAGAAGCAATCTCCCAGAACTTTTGTGGGGACGGCGGCAGGTCACTGAGAATCAGCAGACCGGTCATCGTAACCCCGGCACTGAAGACATAGACGAACAATTCGTCCTTCAGGATCACGGCAGCGAGTCCGTACAAAACGCTGATCAAAACAGCACACATCCAGAGGTGCCCATCGATCGTGATCAGATCATTCGCATGCAGGTACCAAAGATTCAGAGGCATCACGAGGCATGACAAAAGAGACAATGCCTTGCCAGCGAGCTGGTACCGGCTGAAACGAAGCGTCGCCAGTCCGCTGCTCAGTAATGCAATATTGCTCAACGCCAGAACTATCGCCAGCACCGGCGGTGTGAAAACGTCGTTGAGCCACAGCAGAATCACCAGGCCGACTACCATCAGAGCGCCGCCGAGCCCCAGCAGGCACTGAATGCTGCGAGGATCAAGAACGATCTCCATGATGCTGCGTCGTGGCTCCGGCGGTTCGACGGGACGCTTAGGCCGAGGAGACTTATCGGCACGAGGCACCTGCTCCCCGCTTGTGGTTGTTTCCTCGGAGGCTTCCGGGTTGTTGGAAGAATCTGGTTCTCCACTCCCTGCAACGCATTGTGCTTCCAGGTCGGAACGATGATTTCCCTCCAGAAAGAGTTGTCGCTCGACGACCTTCAAGCGCGAACGCAGTTCAGCCTGCAGTGCGTGATATTTGCTGAGCGGGAGAATTCCGCCTGAACGCAGAAACTTAAAAAACTTCGCCATGTAAATGCCCGTGCGAAGTTCCTGAACGGCGGCCGTTTCCTTTGGCTGCCTCGGCAGGAAACAATCCCGTTGAGGAAAGGCTGTCCCATTTTCTGCATTCAACAAATACGATTCCGCCAGCTTCGGAAAATCACCAAGGATCTTTTGGGAGTCCTCACTGGTCAGCAACTGTGCCTTTTCCCATTCAAGGATCTGGTCTTCCGTCGATTTCAGGACAGACAGCAAAAGTTGCCAATTGGACTTTGAATCATTCTTCGCATCGGAC
>CAIXQV010000021.1 GCA_903921605.1 uncultured Planctomycetaceae bacterium
CCTTTCGATGCGGGAGAGAAGCAGGGTCATGATGAAGATGCTGGCGATGAGATCGACGGTGCTGGTGAACGTGGTGGCACAGACGACGATGTTTCCCCGGAACGTGCAGCCGCCAGCAAAACACGATTTCCTTCATCGATGGGGCTCAGCGTCCTCCTGCCAACAGTAACGAAACAACTTCAGGTGACCATTGACTGGGGAGAGTATGGTCCATTGGAACCTGAACCAGGCCAGTCAAATCCGTGGCGACGGAAGCCTCAGCACAAAACGTTGATGGTGCCGATTGAGCAGAAGGATCGCTGGCGGGCAGATATTCCAATTCCCGGCAGCGAAGGTATGCGGATTAGTGTGACGGGACGAAGCTTGTCTGGCGTCCGGAATCTGGCGGCATACAGTCGCCCCTGCCAGAGTGTGTCTGTCTTTCTGGTGAACCACAGGAAGTTGGCACCGGATGACACCCGTGATACGGCATTTGCTTTTCAGGCTCAACTGACTGTGGCATGCAGTGAAGGCTTTGTGGCCCGAGCCGATGCTCATGCGATGGGGTCGACGCAATGATTGCGGACCTGCCAGCTAACAATTGGGGGCGACGTTCACGGTGAAAGATCTGAACCCATCGTTGCGAAAATGCACGTCAGGTGGTGCGACATGGGCCGCTCGAATGCTGCTATCCCGATTTGTCAGTTGACGCTGGAGTTATCGATAAGTGTATTTTATCGGATTGGCTGCGCCTTGCTTGCGGAATTCGTCGGGGAGGCGTTTGTTGATGTAGTGTCGACGGAGTGTTTCAGAGGCAACAGAACCGATGAAGCCGTAGCGATCCGGAACGGGCTCTCGTCCGGGGAAATGTTCGACAGTGGCTGGTAGCCAACTCTCCGCGACGAAGACTTCGATAATGATTCCGAAGCGAACCGCAACGATAATTTCAGCACGCTCGGCTTTTGTGGCACTGATTTTCCAAGCGTATCGTGTTGCTTCGTAGAGCGATGTTTCGGTCGCTGTACGATTGACGTTGATGATGATTGCTCGATGCTGAAAGTCTGCCGGTTTGGCGTGATACTTGTTGACGATTTCCTGGGCATGCATTGCGCCGAACTCATTGCTTCCAGAGCCGGTGACGGCGTTCGCCAGTCCGGGATAGGCATCGATCAACGCGGCTTCGACTTCGTAAGCGGTCTTGTCGTCGAGTCCGTGTCGATGGATGACGTGAGCAACATTGAATCCAGCCGCCCGAATTTCGTGAATTCGTTTGAGCTTTTCGTTAGGTTCGTCGGTGCCGATCTCCGCGCGGATGTGAGCGAATACTCGGTTATCTTTCCCCTTGCCGACGTAGAACGTTTCGCCATTGCGCGGATCAATCAGCCGATAGACGTATGTCTTTAATTTCTCGATGACTTCAGGCGAAAATGATTCCATGTGGACGATGCTTTTTTGAAGATTAAGGATGGGGACTGGTTCGGTAATGAACTGGCAGATAGGACTGAAATGTTCAGCTTATTGCAATCGTTGCGCCGTGTAGATCCATCCCTCGTTATCATGAATCTGGAGATTGCCGGAGGTGTCAAATATCCAGTGATCGCCGGCTGGCGATTTGGTCAGTTTGTCAAAGCGGGTTCCGAGTGGCACATTGCTGCTGCGAATCTCCTGAACGTTTCCACTTCCATCTTCGTAAGTGTCTTCCATGTAGAGCTTGCCATTCTTTCGAAAGATTGTGACCCGTTTGTGAAAACTACTTTCGTCGAGCCATCGTCCGATCTCAGATCGTTCGGCATCCGACGGATCCTCGACGAGCTTCTTCGCATTATCAGCCTTCATTCCAATAATGCGCACTTCGAGGTCTGGTGTGAAGTTAGTTGTTGCCCAGTAGACATCATTGGGTTTGTGGTAAGGGAGGTAGTAGCCAATAAACGTGCGTTCAAACGTGTCAGGTTCACCACCCCTGATAGAGTGAGCAATCTGAATCAGTACGTCTTCTGGAACCCGCTTGTTTAATCGCACATCGACACTGCGTTTGATGTTTGGAATGACATCGTGCTTGATGATTTCGTATGAAACATCCGCAGGAAGGACGGGACTGTCGACTTCGGTTGGTATGTCATTCTCTGCAAGACCTTGGGCATCCGGTTCGGGCACTACCTCAGAAGATGCCGCCGGGGTCACGACGATTGGCAGGGGCGGAGAGGGTGCTTCGCTGCAGCCAGTGCTCAAGGCAACGAGAATGATGCCAGCCAGATTAGATTTCATAGGTACCTCAGCATTTGCAGATTCTGCCATTCTTCTGTGTAGCGTCGGCTCAATGAAATGGGCCCCTCGCAAACGTACCTGAACACCTGGAGCACTCCTCCTCAGCTCGGAGGGCTACATAGTTGTGCTGCCTTTTCGGGCGTGATCCTCGTTAAAAGTCGTATTTCTTTAAAAACTGACCATACGCAACCAGTGCATTATCCAACCGCTTACGAGCCTGGACGACGGCCAGCGGATCAGTCGAATCTATCGACGCTTGCTCGAATAGTTTCCCCGCTAGAGTAGCAAAGGACTCCTTGTAAGAAGAGAAACTGTCGATTGACGTCGGTTGTTGCTGAGAAAACAATCGCGAATAAGCGCGAAACACATGCTGGTCTGCGATTGGCCATTCAGCCGGGCGAGCAATGTGAAAAAGGAAGAGCTGCCAGATGATACCGCTTGGAAACAGCGTTGCTGTGATTGACTGATAGTCGGAAGTTGAAAGTGACCCACTGCGAAATTTGTTGATTGCGGGTAACTGCTCAAGCACTTTGATGACACGCTGGTTCGGTTCATCGTTCTTTTTCAGTGGATGATTGAGGTAAGTTGGGTCCTTCCATCGAAGCAGGACGATAATGCCGTCTTCCTGCAAATCGCCGCCAACATTTAAAGCTTTTGAATACAGATCGTCGTCGCCACGGTAGTAACGCTCCCAGCAACGAACGAATCGGAGGACCGATTGAAGGTCACAGTTGCTGAATTCATTTTTCTCAAACACGAACATTAATGTGACTGCTAACGAATTGTGATCAATGCGTCTGGCGGTTAGCGGACGCATGGATCGTGCGTTGGACTTTTCCGCTTTGTGGATTGGGGTCAGCTTGAGTTTTCAGTCGTCAGTGTTCAGTTTTCAGGAGAACAAAGAATAACGGACTCTCTGCGGAATCAATCACGGGCACCCGGCGGCTGAGGGGAATCTACCATTGGCGGTGATGGTTGTCACCCCGGAATAAACAGGTGTAGATGATCATCGTTGCGGTGCGGCTGTCGATCGAAAAACGGCGGGCCAAGCAATAATCTGACAGGGGATCACGGCGAAAAATCCAAATGGAGACCTTCGGTCGAATTCATGTATGTGGTCAAAGACCGGCGCACAACATCCAGCAGGTACAAAGGGGGCACGTGACTTCGGAGTTGCTACAGTCGCCATCGAGCGGCGGCTCGTTCGTCGTTCGTGAATAGTCCAGAGAACGCGTCTTCCAGCATAATTGATCCATGGCGAGCTCTGGCCTGCCAAGAGCTTTGACTCGCTTCAAGCCGCTCTGAATCTCGACTGTTGCCACCAGCTCCTTAGCAAGTGTCACACCTTCCGTCTTGTCGAGCATCTCAATGAAATCATTGGGTCGATATCCCAGCGAAATACATTGCACGATTGAATCGTGAACTCCACTGTTGAAATTTGCGGCAGTTGACACAGCTCGGTATTCGATGATGCTTGCGGCCAAGCCCTACTCTATCAATCGCTGCTGTCGCGATAAAGCCGAGGGGGAACGCCGTTTTGTTCGTGTCGGCCATCAATGATAGAAAACGTTCTCGCGGTGGTACGCAAGATACTCTCGGGTTTCAGGCGAAGGCTGTTGGCGAAGGTGTTGGCCCAGCAGGTTGAAGAGCAATTGCTCCTTCGTATTCAGTCGACTTGAGATCAGTATAGCACCGATGTGGTCGAATGAGATTAGCCCGGCATCGAAGATGCGCATCAAGGCTGGCGACGAGCGGTAAGCCGTTTTCTGAGTCAAGGCGTTCTTCATTGTTCGAATCTCGCCACGGCATAATGTGCGACGCGCGGATTGCGTCGAGGACGGTGGAGCCCGTAACCGCGCAGGCGTTACCCCACTTCGCCAGGACTTGCTTGCGAAACAAACCCTGCCCAACTCGAGCGTTTACTAACGCTGTTTTGGTGGTTGTTTCAATCTTCAGTCTGGCGATTGCTCTGAGGTCGTCAGCCAGAGTACTGGCGGAAGACTTCGCATGCGCCAGCTCACTGATCGGTACACGAGAAACAACCGTTGCATATACTTCACCGTCTACCGTGATCAGGGATCCAAACTCGATAAGAGTCTGGTCGTCGAACGATTTGATCTGGCGTGCTGCATCTGTTTCAGAATCAACGGCTACGCAAACAACGCCATATCCTTTCGCTCCATCGCGAATGAGTTGCAGTTGCTGATGTCGCTCCGCAAAACCGTTCGAGTTTCTGCCCTGCACACCGAAGCCAACCAGAACACAATCGACGCTGTTAATCGTGCGAAATCCGTCCTCCCAGACTCGCAGGAAAACTCGATGATGCAGCGGATCGATTGCCCCCCACGACCATCGCGAATTCTTCAATTGAACGCCCAAAGTGTCGGTAAAAAACTGGTTGATGGTCATTGGGTTTGGCTTTGGAAACGAGGCAGCACATGACACTCACAGTCCGTAATCGGTGTGATCACATCGTATTGTTTTCTTTTGCCTGGGCTGCAAGTGCCTCCTGATTCGCTCCCAATCGACGGACTGTTGTTTCAAATCTCGAGTACGGTTTACTGTGCCGGCTCCGCAGTGATACGCTGCGAACACTCGGACGCCCTCGAGAATCTCGCAGCCCTGCTCGTCCACAATGGCATCACGCAAGGCGACAACTGGCTGACTAAACGATCGTAGTATGGCATGAAACGCGAAGGCACCCAAGCCGATCACCACACTTGGGCGAACGATTTCAATTTGTTGTCGCAGGAATCGTGATTCGCAGTTCGAGACCCACTGTGGATCAACCTTGGCCTGAAGGCCGCCATCTTTCAGGCAAAGTATAGCGTTGGTCAGAAAAAGACCTCGTGGCTCACCGGAGTACGTCGTAACACTCACATCAATGCCGATGTGGAAAAGCAGCTTTTCAAGATTGCGCATCGTGGCATTGCTAAGATCATCACGACCTTTATGCTTCTTGTAGTACCGTACATCTCCCCAGTCTTGACCAACGATCATCAATTGGGCATTGAGGTCACCGTGTAACCG
>CAIXQV010000022.1 GCA_903921605.1 uncultured Planctomycetaceae bacterium
GCTGCTGTGACGGCGGCCTCAGCATCGGTAACAGCTTTTGTCTTCTTTTCATCGGCCGGCATTCCTTCGCCGGGAAGTGCTGCCTTAGCAGTCTCCAATGATTGTTCGGCCGTGGCCAGTTTGAGGTCTTCCTGCAGCAGCAACCATGTCTTCTCTGCTTTGCCGGCGGCTAACGACAGCTCTTTCGCATTGCCTGCTGGAGGCGTCGCATAGTTGGCCGCGTCGGCAGCAATTCGAGCGGACGTAAAATCCAGCAAACCCTGAGCGACCGCCTGCTTCTTCTCCGCAACCTGCACCTGAGATTCGGCGGACTGCCGCTTTGCCATCAACATGCCTTCGCTGACTTCAGCAGCGTCTTTAACTTCAATCGCTGTGAACTCGGCCGTTGCATCATAGGTCCAGACATTCACACGTCCCTGAGCAGGACGTGGATTCGGCATTGGATAAGTTAACTGCAACTCACCGTTCAGCAAGATCTCAACTTGTGAACCGCGAACCTTCACAATCAGTTGGTGATCGCGATTCAACTCAATCGCCAATGGCTTCGATCCATTCGCCGGATACTGATCGGCTCCATTGACTCGATGAGCAATCTGCAACTTCGAACCGCCCGAGCTGACATAGATGAACGCAAGGTTCTGGTCGTCCACAACGTCAAAGGCCAGTCCGGCCGATTTGTAAACGTCACCTCCGGTAATCCGAAACTTCAAGCTTGCTGTGAAGTCATTCGAAAGTACCTGCCGGCCTTTCATGCTGCACATGGCGTCGGCCGCATCGAGCTGCTTCAGGCAACCGTCCTGATACTGCCAGTTGCCTGTTCCGGGCTCCCAGATCTCCGGGCGAGCTTTTGAGAAATCATCGGCGAGCAGAGTTGTTGACTCAGCAGGCTCGGTCGGTCGATTCTTGAATTCAATCAAAGCCAACTGAGCTTTCTCGATCGCCTGTTTCGCGGCAATCAATGATTCATTCGCTGACTTCAATTCCGCCTCGGCGCTCTGGCGTGCTTCTTCGATCACGAAAGGCTGCAGTCCGGGGTAATAAGAGCTGGCAGGAAGATTCACAGGCTCAATCGGAAGCTCACGGTTACCAAAGACAGCGGGAACGAGTGGAGCCAGAGGTTTATCTTTCAGAGGATTCTTCTCATCACCTCGCACAAACAACAGCGTCTGCGCGGCAGCGTTGGCGTCGTAGGCTCGCACGAGTCCATCCTTCACGACATCACTCTGGCCTGGGACGCGATCGGTGCGCACGTCATGCGGTTCGAAGATCGCTCGGAGACTGTAATATTCTGTCTGAGCCAAAGGATCAAACATATGGTCATGGCAGCGAGCACAGTTGAAAGTGACGCCCATAAACGCTTTTCCGGTATGCTCGATCGTATTGTCGAGCCATGCGTTGCGATTGAAGACGTACCAGTTACGAACAAGGTACCCGGTGGCTCGTGCGGCCTGCAGGTCATCCGGACAAGCTTCATCAGCCGCCAACATTTCGACAACCATCTGATCGTAGGATTTGTCAGCGTTTAATGACTCAATAATCCAGTCCCGCCAGCGCCAGATGTGCGGCTTGCTTTCGCGAACCTCGGCTCCGTAACCGTCCCAGTCGCTGTAA
>CAIXQV010000023.1 GCA_903921605.1 uncultured Planctomycetaceae bacterium
AACAGAGAGTCGTGGTCGCGGTGGACGCGATGGTGGCGGCAGCCGACCTCCTCGCCGACGCTAACAGCATAGCGCCAAGTCTTCATCAGCCGGAGTGCCCATAGCACTTGGTTTATGCGGAAGTTAACCACAGAGGTCACAGAGAACACAGAGAGAAGTCGCAGAGTGAACGCAAAAAAAATTTGAACGCTGAGTCCGCGGAGGAACGCGGAGGGAAGCACAAACCGTTTCCCTCTGCGAACTCTGCGTTCAAAACTGCGATTGAATCACCACTGAAAACTTCCTGCGATTCCTCTGAGCTCTCTGTGACCTCTGTGGTGAAAATTGCGATTCAGCAACCATCGGCCTATCGGCGGGGCATCAGCCGAAAACACAACGTTTTTCCGATGTACCATCTATGACAATCAAAACCTGCTTCTTCGACATGGGCAATGTGCTCGTGTTCTTTTCGCACGAACGGATGTGTCAGAATATCGCCGAGCTATGCGGCTGGAGCCTTCCTCAGACAAAAACTTTTCTTCTTGAAGAAGGCCGACAGTGGAAGCTCGAGCGCGGCGATATCTCGGAAGAAGAGTTTCATGCCGAGTTCTGTGAAGCCACCGGACGAACGATCGATATCGACCAGCTCCGCCACGCCGCAGCCGATATCTTCTGGCTGAACGATTCGATTATTCCTGTCCTTCAAGGGTTGAAGAACGCCGGGATTCGGCTGGTGCTGTTGTCAAATACCAGCATCACCCACATACAGTTCATTGAACGGCATTTCGATGTGCTGCGATTGATGGATGATCGAGTCACCTCATTCGAAGCGCGAGCCCTGAAGCCGGAAGATCGGATTTTCGAAGTCGCCCTCTCGAAGGCGCAATGTGAACCGTCCGAATGCTTTTACACGGACGATATCGAAGCCTACATCCACAAGGGCGCATCGTTCGGCATTAATGCCAGCATCTATACAACCACACCGCTGCTGCTTACCGCGCTGAAAGAATTGGGCGTATCGCTCTAACGAAAGGGATCCCGTCGACGGAGCGACGGGTGTACGGTACGCCCGTCGCTCCGCCGACGGGACTCACTCTCCGTTTGCCGACAGTGGGCTTTCAAAACATGGACGCGAAAGCCAGCACCATGTTGAAGGCGTTAAACAGGAAATGCACCAACATCACCGTGATGTAGCTTCGCCGCCGGAGATAGGCGTAGCCAAGTGCAAAGGCCAGTGGCAGCAGCGCGAGTGAATCCGGGAAGCCGTGTGCAAAAGCAAACAGAACGGACGAAACGACCAGGGCCAGCCACGGCCTGCCCAGTTGAGCGATGCCACCGAGAATGACGACTCGGAACTGTAATTCTTCCACGATGGGAGCAAGCACAACGGCTGTCAGCGCGATCAGACCCAGCACTGCTATTCCAACGTCGGACTCCATCATCTCGAGAAACGGATGTTGATCCGGAACTTCCCCGGTCAGCCCTGCTGTCAACGCGACAACCAGCACTCGCAGCATCGCCGTGGGAACATACGCCGCGAGGAAGACTTCTGCAGCGTATCGCAGCTCCGTGAGAAAGCTGAATGGTTCATCGACTTCACCCGATGTTTCGCCTGGTGAAATCATTTCCGCTGATGAACTGATATTGCTCTCGGCCTGAGGAGCAGCCCATGGAGATTCTGATGCTTCACTGTGAGAAGGAACTGAACTGGCTCCCGACGGTGTGACGGCACGTTCAACAGGCAACGGGTAGCCGGGCATTGGTGCAGCGGAAGCGTCATCCAGATCAGGCCAGAAATTCGCCGGTGAATACTTTGCAGCCTGGTAAGCTTGAGTCTGCGGCGAGGGCAAAAGAGCTGCGGACTCGGACAGGCGTGCTCGGCCTTGTAGTCGAGCCACAAAGACAACGACCCCGAAGACAAGGAACAAAAAAACATCCATGACAACGGTCTGAATCAGTGCGCTCTGCATGTCTTCCGGCGACATCTGAGAAGCTGCGGATTTCTTCTTGTCCGACTCTTCAGATGGGGGGGGCACCTCAGCTGATGTTGTCTCAGTAGGCTTTACCTCTGGCGCTGCTGATTCCTCAGCAATCGGTGATGTTTCTGCTGTTGATGATGACGTCTCGGCAGAGCTGACGGCAACAGGGTTGGTCGCGGGCCTGGAGGCCGCTTTGGCTCCGGGCTTTTCCTGAAGTGAGACCATTGTCATCAGGAGAAACATCAGCAGCGACAGCCCGATTCCGACAAATGTCAAAACCGGTGGCACTCGCAAAATGCCTCGGCGAGCAGCCGGAAGAGCGT
>CAIXQV010000024.1 GCA_903921605.1 uncultured Planctomycetaceae bacterium
GTAACAAACCCGGTAAACTGCGTTATCTTGCGATGGTCGATAGCGTTGCTTCGACAGCGTCCTAAACTCTTGTTATGAAACAGTTTCCGCTTAAGCTAGTGCCATTCCTGCGTCGGTCCGACACCCCGAAGTGGCATCGATTTGACTCGATTAGTCGGCGGCACTCCATAGTGGCGCAGTCAAGTTGGCTACGGATGGAAGTCCGTCGAGCGGGAAAGAGATCGCAACGTCGGCACTAAACGTCTCCAGCCCAAACAACTCAGGAGGGAGTGTCCTCGGTAAGATTGGTGAGCCAAGCTGTATCATGTCCTCATCAGCATCGTACCCGTCAGCGGCAAGGACTGGCGGGCCAAAGTCGAATGCTGTGAAATCGCATCACCTCGCGGGATCATCGCCGCGTTTTTCAGCTTTTTGTGGTCGTGATGTGGAGACTGTCGCTGGCGGAGATATCATAGGGCGGACAACAACTCCCACCCATGGATCCGCAGCGATGGCAAAAAAGGCAACGAAACCAGCAACAACTGTTTTCCTGATCGTCGGGGACCGTCGAGTCTGTGGTTCCCTCGCTGGCGAGTTGAAAGAGGCCGGCTACAGTGCGATTGATTACCAGACCGCTCGAGAATTCCTGATCGACAAGCCGAACCACAGCGGCGGCATCGTGATTTCGGAACTCCGGCTGCTTGGTATGCAGGGATTGGAACTGGTGGAACATCTCGCCGGCGAGCGAGCCACGTTTCCCGTGGTGCTGATCGTCAATAACGCTGACACACCAAAAGCCGTTAAGGCCGGCGTTGATTTCGTGTGCGGTCCGCTGTCGGCGGAAATCCTGATCGCCGCAATTCAACGAGCAAATACCCCCGAGGAATTCTCAGAGCGAGATTTGCAGTGGTTCTTCGATCGTCTCACGCCGGCTGAGTCGAGGGTTCTGGACGGTGTCGTCGCTGGCAAAGCCAGCCGAGCCATCGCTGCGGAACTCGGAGTCTCAACGAAAACCGTCGAAGCCCACCGCTCCCGCATCAACGCCAAAAGCCGAGCCACCGACGTCGCCCAACTCATCCGGATGTGGAAAGCCTGGCAGGATTTGCAATGACAAACCTCACATTCGAAATCAATATCGAAACCACATGAGGTATCTCCGCATCTTCATGGGGCGCGGCTAACCAGCCGGAGAACTCGCACCATTTCTTTCCGGAACCTTGGCCCAGTGGATGACAAACAATCCGGATCAACGAGTCATCGCAGTTGCCCCGATCAGTCGCGACGGCGATACTGTTGAGCTACATGCCTGGTTTGAACAACGAGAACCGACCACATAAACAGAAACTTCACAGAAGTTAAGATGCTGGGCAGGTCACTTCCGTCCCAATCAAGGATACATCTGTGCGAAAGCTTCGTTCGATTCTGGTTTCAGTCCTTGTAGTAATGCTCACAGTTCAACCAGCGTTTGCATGGTCGAACGGCGGGCACCACATCATCGCCGTTTTGGCGTTCGACTTGATGAAGCCCGCAGGTCAGAAGCGAGTGATTGAGCTGCTGTCGAAACACCCGCGATTTGCGGAAGACTTCAAGCCAGGGCCAAAGATTGCGGACCTGAACCATTGGACAATCGGTCGGGCAGGATATTGGCCAGACGTTGCCAGAGATCAGCCTGCATTCAATCGACCGAACTGGCACTATCAACTGGGTTCAACACTGACGATCGGTGACAACGTCAAGGTTCACGCAACACCGGGAGCATTACCAGCAGGTTCAGATCTGGAAACTAAGGATCTGCATATTGCGCAGGCAATCGAGCTCTGCCGACAGACGTTACGGGGTTCTGGCCCAGACTCTGACAAAGCAATCGCTATCTGTTGGCTTGCACATTTGGTTGCAGACTCTCACCAGCCTTGTCACGCTGGTAGCCTCTACGTCGATGGGATCTTTCCAGAGGGAGACAGAGGCGCAAACAGCATACCAACGAAGCAAGGCCGCAACCTTCACGCACTTTGGGATGGACTGCTGGGCGGTCGCTACGACGCTGGAGACATTGCCAGACGTGCTAAAGAAATCAAAAGTGACAAAGAGTCATGGCAGGCGGCCGAAGCGGCAGGAACGACGCTGGAGCCTCTGATATGGCTCAGAGAGAGTTCTGAGTTCGGAAAGGCTTATGTCTACACGCCCGAGGTTCTCAGTGCTGTCGAAGCGGCTCAGCGATCGGGTGCCGAAAAAGTGGAAGTGGTTGACCTGCCGGAAACGTATTTGAAGGCAGCTGGTTCACTTGCTCAAAAGCGGGCAGCGTTTGCGGCACATCGACTGGCCGCGATACTCGGCGAAGATCTAACACTGACGGCAAATTGACCAACAGGAGTGCAATGAATGAAGAGAACAATTTTGTCTCTTGTGCTGGTGATGATTGTTGGGCTGATACGCTTCGGCGAGGGAAGTCTGGCAGTCACGCAGGAGTCGGAGGACAAGGAACTCCGGGCATTGCTGGAGTCTCGTCGCGATGCGCTCAGGTCGGTCGTGGCAGATCAGCACACACGCCTCCAAATAGGTACGGGAGAATTGCCAGTGTATGATGAGATGATCATCGAGGTCATGAACGTGGAACTTGAGTTAGCGCGTACAAAGGAAGAGCGAATAGCGATTATCGAGGCAACTCTCGCAGGGTTCATTAAACGAGAAGAATATCACGAAGCCAAGTTCAAAGCGGGGGTGGGTGGTACTTCAGTGATCTTGATTACAAAAGCCACCCGACTAAAAGTGGAAATCGAATTGCACAAGGCACGTAAGGCCCCTGGGAATTAGAACAGCAATATGATCATCCGGACTGTTCACGCCATCAGAATTCATTTCGGCGGCTTGTCCGATCAATCGATCATAATTTGGCCGAATAGGTTGCCAGACGTGCCGTGCGCCCGATTGCTCGATTCCCGAAAGAACTGGATGACCGCGGGCCGGGATGACATCGTAATGCTGACCACGGATCAACAGCACTGGCAGAAAATGTTCATCACTCAGATTGAACTGTATCGGGCGTCACCAGCGGAACATAACGGCCAGATTGTTGAGACTGCTCAGGCGTGGACTGACGGAGAGGGGACAGCGAAGTGAGTAAAAGTCTTACCGATCTTTCAGCGGAAGAGTTGCGGGAACTTCTGCTGGCATCCCGCCAGACGCTCACATTGTTGGTTGAGAGTCTCGGCAATCGGCCCGACATGCAGAACGCTGTTCGCCGACTGATGAGGCCGGACGACATGCTGGAGACTTTCAGCGAACTGGCTGTCCGGGAACCAGACCTGATGCGGCTTGTCCTGCAGGCCAGCGTGGCCGCTTTGGTCAACGTGCAAAGTGTGGAAGCGGTGAACGCGGAGATGAAGCGGCGGCCGGTGAATGGGAATTGAGTTCAGGTCCATTCCGCCGGACTTCTTGAATAAAAGCCTTAAGCTTCGGCTCAACTGGCTCGCTCAGCCAGGAACTCGCTCCGCTTCATCCCGATCCGCCAAACCACGCTCTCACTCCGAACGTCGCGAAGTCAAAGCCTTATTGGTTCGCCAATCGAATTGTCATACTGCTGGGGCTACGGAAGCATTCTTGTTTCCCGAATTGCGTTCCGCACAAATTCGACCGCCGAATCAATGCATCGTGTACGATCCTCGTCCTTTTGTGGATTCCCGTTTTCACTTGAATCCGTCATCTGGCAGCACATTCGGTAATGAAAAACGGGTAAACCATCCACGAGCGGTCCGTAATCCGGACGATCGATTGTGATTGTAATCATGCAACGTGCGTTGTTGGGTGCGCGGTATTGCAGCCATAGATCACGATCAAGGTGATACGAAGCATGAACTCGCGGACCTATGGGTTCGCGTCGCAAGCTTTCCAGCAGATCCAGCAGGAGTTGTGCAACTCGCGCATGGTACGCAGAGTCAGATACGGTCCGTTCACGCAACGTAGCTTCAAAGTTGGGTTTGAGAAGACTAAAGATTTCCATCTTTGCTGCGCGAGTAAGTGTGTGCGAACGACCGCGGTACGTGGATGTGGTGGCCAGTGATGTTGGTTGACGAGATCGGTGATGCGGTCGGGCTGGAGAAGCGGCAGGAATGTTGCCGGAGGCGTAACTGCACTACATTCTGCTGAGAATCTCCGTTTTTTTTGCTCCGAACTCTTCAGGAGATATCAAACCCGCGTCAAGCATGGACTTAAGTTTCTGAAGTGACGCCAAGGGGTCATCGGCGGCACTTGGAGCCCCGGCTGAAGTCGGAGGAACCAACGCATTCTGAATGACAACTCCTCCGGCTGCCGCCCTCGCTTCCTCCATCTCTCGAGTTCGGCGTTCTTCAACAGCGTGTTCTTCCATTTCTTGTGAATAGCGGTAGAGCATCCTTGCCTGCGCTTTGGGAAGATAGTCGACACTCATGTACTGACCACTGGTCACAGTGGCAGAAAAGGTTGATCCGAGAATACCCTCTTTCACAGTTGCGTTTGCGACATTCCGCCACAGATGGTCATTGAAAGATACCTGCCCGAACAATTTGATCGTGAAAAAGATAATGCGACGCGACGTTAATGCGACGCAATCAGGAGCAATGTTGGCGACCGGCTTCTTTTGGACAGCGATATACAGAAGTTCTTCCTGTGACGTCAGGAATTGCAGTATCTTGGGCACATTGGCCTCAATGATCTTCGGGTCCTGATCTTCATTCAAAAACCGCTGTACAGCAGAACGCTTTTCCATCTGAACCAATGTCTGTTCTTGCCTCGATTCATCACGGATCGTGTGAATCTTTGACACCGTGGTCGACATTACCTCCGCAGCGCCAGCAAATTTCGTCATCATCGACTTTCCAAGCTTTGCGGCACCTTTTGTCAGATCGATCTTTGGTGCTTCTGGAGCAGGCATTGGAAACTCAAGGCCTTTTAACGACGAAGCGGCACCCCATTTTTCGCGATCAAAGCTGATTAGGTCAGATGGCAGAAGGGTTCCATTCATTGCCATTTCACGGATTTCTGCAGAACTGTGCGGGCCCGATGATTCTCGCTCTGTTTTGATGAAAAGTTGTTTGGCCATTGATGAACTTAAAAAAGTGATTCAAAGTTTGCGGGCTTACCCTGCCGGAAAATTCTTCGAACATAGCGGGTGGAGCTGCGGCAATTCCGAACAGAACAGCGCCCGCGATTGCGAGTTGCCAACCCATAAGTCAGACTCCAGTAAGGGGGAGTGACTCCTTAAAGGTACCCGTGGCGGATGGGCGGAGCAAGTGATGGCAAAAAAACAACTGATCAAAGCTTTTCTGATTATCCGGGATATGAAAGTCTGCAGACCGCTCAGCGACGGGTTGACTGAAGCTGGTTACATCGTTTAGCAATATCAGACCGCCCGGGAATTCCTGATCGACAAACGAAACCATCAGCGGGGCGTAGGTCTGTCTGAGATTCGTCTGTTGGGTTCAATGGGAACTGATCTGGTTGAGCAGCTTGCAGGAGACAAGGACACGTTTCCAGTCGTTCTATTGGCCAATCCTGCAGACATTCCGAAAGCGGTGAAGTCAGGAGCTGACTTCGTGTGTGGCCAATTGACAGTAGAGGCGTTGCGGCTTGTCCTGCAGGCCAGCGTGGCCGCTTTGGTCAACGTGCAGAGTGTGGAAGCGGTGGATGCGGAGATGAAGCGGCGGGCGGTTAGCGGGAACTGAACATCACAGTGATTGACATCCAATCAACAGGATCCGTAATCGTGAACAGATGGAAGATTCCAGAATGGCTTGAGGCCGAGGTCATCAAACGCGACACAAGCTGCGTGTACTGTGGTGTTGTGTTTCGGGCCGATGCTACTGAGAGACGACGAAAGCCATCTTGGGAACACATCGTCAACGATGCTCGAATCATCACTCGCGAGAACATCGCTCTGTGCTGTATCGGCTGCAATGCGAGCAAGGGGGCGAAGGACCTCTCTGTCTGGCTCAGTTCTGGCTATTGTAAGGAACGATCAATCACAGTCGAAACGATTGCAGATGTGGCGAGGCGGGCCCTAGTAACCCAGTGAAGACAAGGCCGGACAGGACACGCAGGAGAGCGTGAGTAGTTGCTTCGAGATCTCGTCACCGAATTTTTCCGGCATTCGCCTTCAGTACAATTCCGCAAATGAGCGTCGGGATATTCAGGAAGATACCAAGTGCAATCTGCCAATTCGCAAGGCTATCAATGGACGCTGCGTTCTCCTGAATTGGTCGCGTACCGATGCGGCCATAGAGCTGAAACTCTTTCGCCGACAGGATGAACATCGGGATCGCAATAATGACACCGAAGCAAGTGTAGAGCCAGATAAAGCCGAAGATGATATTTGAGACGGCTGAGATCAGTAGCGGGATCGTGATTCCAGACGGGCTAGTCGCTGAGCAGTGCATCAGCTGGTTTACGGTCGAACGTTGGGTGGATTGCTTTGACGTCGTGGCTCACGGCCACCTCCTCGCTAATATTGTTGTCGGACCGGGACGCTGATAATGTTTGTGTCCCCACACACTCTCTCTGAGATTTGACGGGAGTTCCGGGGAAGGATTTGCCTTCCCCGGAGCACATTTCCGGAAGTTGTTTGAGGGCTAGTTCAGTTTGCGAGTGGTCGCCTTTGTGACCTCATACTTTTGGCCGTCCTGCAGACCCGTGAGCCGCGCTTCATAACTGCCGGAGGTTGAGCCACCTCGACGGCCGGCCGACAGCTTGATTTTCGTTTCATTCTTCAGCCAATCGGTCGCAAGGTCCGTCTTGAGCCTCACAAGTTCGTTTCTTCGCTTGGCGAGGATCATTCCGGTTGACGTGTTGTGGGTGAGCAGCTTCGCGGCATCCGTTTTTCGGTTGGCCTGAAGTCCGGCCAC
>CAIXQV010000025.1 GCA_903921605.1 uncultured Planctomycetaceae bacterium
GCCGTAATGGCTGACACGAAGACGGAGCAGCAGGCTCCCGACGCGGTTGTGTTTCGGACACCAGCCGTCGCGGGGCAGCAGCACTTCGCCGTCGCGATTCGCTCCTCGGCGGTCCCGGCAGAAATTCGTCGCCACGTGATCTTGATTGACACGTCCGCCAGCCAAACCGGCCGCTTTCGAGATGGCAGCATTGAATTGCTGACTGCTCTGATTGAGCGTCTGCCTGCTGGGCATCAGGTCAAAGTTGCCGCCGTTGATACAACATTCGAACCACTGACAGAAGGCTTTCAGCTGACGGGTTCAGCGGACCTGAAGCAGTCTGTGAAATCACTTGCCTCCCGAACTCCAATGGGGGCAACCGACCTGACATCCGGGCTGCGAGCAGCATTTGTCGAGAACACATCTGAACCGATGTCGGTGCTCTACATCGGTGATGGAATGAGTGCGGCTGATCAACTGTCAGTGAAGAATCTTGATTCACTTGTTGATGAGCTTCTTCAGCACAGTATCTCGTTCCACGCATTGCTGCTGGGACCAAACGTCGATACTCAACTTCCGGGCATTCTGGCTAATCAGACCGGTGGAACTTTTGAGCAGCCTGTCGCATTGGATGCCGTTGCTTCGGCTGAGCGATTGGCAACTCAGATGTCAGCGGCTCCAGTGTTCGTAAAGGACGTGGAAGTTTCCGGAAGCGGACTTAAGCTGGCCGCCGGGGACAGCGTTGCTCTGAGAGCGGATCGACACACCGTTCTTTTCGGACAGGGATCTCCATCAGGAAGTCTCACACTGTCCGGTCACTCTGCCGACGGCAGTGAACTGGTTTGGAAATCTGCCCCTGGCGCAGTGAAAGAGGCGGGAGAAGAAGTTCGAGTTCTCTTCACGCGAGCTGCTGAATCCGACGGTTTGATTTCGGCGGTTGTTGGTCTCGAAGGACTGGCAAGTACTTCTCAGCAGTTCCAACTGACGATTACAGATTCGATCACAGCGGCTGAGCGATTCCAGAAGGCCGGTCAGAAAGAAACGGCCCTGGCCATCGTACGAAATGCTCTTTTGCTGGATTCAGGCAACCCAACTCTGACAGGGCTGGCTGCGGCATTGCAGGACGGCGAAGCAACCGTCGAATCGCCTGTTGCTCCGGTTCCAGCCGATGAAGGGACCGAGCCATTGGTCGATTCCGGCAATGACAAGCTGGGACCTCCAAGTGCGGCGGAAGGCGACGCGCTTTCCCGAGCTGCTGCTGACAGAGAAATCGCGACACAGCTGTTGGTGCAGTCCGTCAAAGCCGCTATTGACGAGGCGAATCGAGTGTCGGCCGAACAGCCCGAATACGCATTGACGCTTCTGAAAGATATGCTGGAAACGATTCGCAGTGCGGATGTGGCTCCGGAAAAGCGAAACGAACTTGATCGTCGTGTTGTTGATGCTTATTCATCTGTGAACTCAACTCGTCAGACAAATCAGATTCGTCAGCGAGACAAATCTGAACAGCTCGCCAACCGCGAAGCCATGGACCGTTTGCTGCAGGAAGCTCAGATTGAAGAGCAACGTCTGCAAACCCTGATTTCACAGGTCCGCGGACTTCTGGACCGTGCTCGTCATGGTGATATTCCAGCGTACGAAGAAGCGGAGATCGCAGCTCGCACAGCGTTGGATATGGAGCCAGGCAACGGTACGGCATCTGCTGCTGTGGTGATGTCTGAGGCCTCTGGCCAACTTAGCAAAGCGTATGAACTGGTTAATCTGCGAGCAGACCGCTTCCTTGAAGTGCTGTATCAGGTCGAATTGTCGCACGTTCCGTTTCCGGATGAACCACCAATTCAGTACCCACCAGCGGACGTCTGGCGTCTTTTGACTCGAAGTCGTGAGAAACATCAGTCGGTGTCATTGCGGTCAGAAAGGCCGGTTGAACTTTGGCTCGAGCAAATGTTGGACATGCCTGTCGATCTTGAACATCCAGCCAACACTCCGCTGGAAGACATCATGACAGACATTGAGAACTACTTCACTGAGCTGGGCCCGTACACAATGCGGATCATGCTTGATGAGACAGATCCGGATATTGGCACAGACCCATTGTTCCTGACAACAACTGAAGTGCCCAGCGATATTGACCTGAAGGGAATTTCACTGCGAAATGCTCTGAAGCTGATCTTTGCGAAGGTGAAGGATCAGGATCCAGGTCTGACGATCATGATCAAGAATGAAGTCATGCTGGTCACGACCACAGATACGGCAAACTCCGAAGAGAACCTGATTACTCGAATCTACGACGTTGCTGACCTCGTCGTCATCACTCAGCCAATGGGCGGTGGCATGGGCGGTATGGGCGGCGGGATGGGGGGAGGAATGGGCGGAGGTATGGGTGGCATGGGCGGAGGCATGGGCGGCATGGGTGGAGGCATGGGCGGCGGCCAGTTTGGCGGCGGCGGATTCATGAGCCTTCCTCCTGAGCCTGCTGCTGAAGCAAAAGACGGTATCAAGCTGAATAACGGCTCGCTCAAAAAAAAACCGGTGAAGTAATTCCTCGGAGTGAATCCGGGAAGCTTCGGCAATCTACAACGGACATGTTGGCACCTGAACAGGGTGTCGACATGTCCGTTTTGCGTTCCCAATTGCTCCCCCAGGATGCCGCGGAATACGTCTTCTGTGTCGCAACTCCTCAGCAGGCTGAGCGAGCGTCTGGTTCAAAGAGCCAACAGAAAACTGAGGATAAGGCTGCTGAGAAGGAAGCAAAGCCTGAAGCTGGAGCATCGATCGCGCGTCGAATCATCGCTCAGCCTGACGTAATCAAAGCGTGGGATCTGGTTCTGTCCCAGGAGTCCCTGACCAACAATCAGATCGCCGACGCTGTGGCCTGGCTACATGACAAGAAGCATTACGAGGCGGCCGTTGAGGGATTGCAAAGCGCGATTCGGAATGATCGATCGGCTCCGTGGATTTACGATGTGCTGGCTCTTGAGATGAAGCTGGCGGGCCGCTCCAGTAAAGATATCGCGAGGGTATTGGAGTCGCGGATCGACTTCAGCACATCCGATGTGCAGCAGATGCTGATCACCGCTGCTCTGCTTTCACGATTTGAAGCGTGGAATGAAGCCATCGCAATCTGCCGTGAGGCGACGGAACTGAATCCCGAGGTTCCACAGGTGTGGCTGCTTGGCAGAAGCATCGCCGACAAATCGAAGCAGGTTGATGCTCAGGTTCTTTTTCGTTGCGGCATCCTGACTTAC
>CAIXQV010000026.1 GCA_903921605.1 uncultured Planctomycetaceae bacterium
CCGGCAAATGCTGAAAGCAATTGCCGGGCCTCGCGAAAAGATGAATCAGATCGACAGAGTTAACGGTTCACAACGTCTCTTTGTCGACCGCATTCTGCCAGATCAGAACTCGCCAAGCACTTCGCCACCCTGGAGGGTGATGAGGCCGACGAGTGTCGCGCCGGACATGTTCTCGCTAAGGAAACGGACAGAGCCGTCAGCCAGAAGAGCTTGTACGCCGCCAGTGTGGAACGAATACATTTCGCTGTCGTTTGTGCAGTTCATGTTGCAGGTTCCCACGATGGTTGTGGTTCCGCTGCCGCTGGTATTGTTTTGCAGACCTGCTGTGTTAGCACCGTCAACGCTGAATCCTCCGTTGATGTCAGCCCAGCCCCAGCCATCAGCAGTGAACTGAGTGCCGAAAGCAATGTTCCCTGTCCGTGGATTGAGGCCAGGAATCCGTCCGATATACTGTCGTGGTCGTCCAGCATCTTCCGCGATCAGCATTGTGTTGGAGGTTCCGTCGGTAATGTCACGAAGTCTGGTGCCACCCGGTCCACGACCAAGTCCTCCCATTGCATCTCTAGTATTAATCGAAGGAAGCCCAGCCGCAACGATAAATGCGTTACGCACAGCGTTTACTGAACCGTAGTCGCTGTATCCCCAAATAGGCTGGCCAGTCCGTGAAGCGTTGGTGATACCATCATACAGAGCCTGAGTCGGCAGGGTACGACCACTTGGTGTCGAAGGGCAAACGAACGCAGCCAATTGTGTCGTTGTGATTGGGTCGTTGCCCGGTGCAAACCAGTTGATGTTGAAATTGTACTGAGAATACATCGCAGACTGTTCGAGGAATGGCAGAATCATCACGTTCCATGACTGCTGGAAAACCGGGGTTGAGATATTGATGCGGCTCGGTGGAAACATGTTGTAGCTTCCTTCGTAGTTGTGCAGAGCCAATCCGAGTTGCTTCAGATTGTTCTTGCACTGTGTTCGGCGAGCAGCTTCTCGGGCCTGCTGAACAGCAGGAAGCAGAAGTGCAATCAGAATCGCGATGATCGCAATAACCACCAGCAGTTCGATCAGCGTAAAGCCACGTGAGGCTGATCTGAGTTTGGATTTCAACATGAACAAATTCCTTCCGATTAAGTGTTTCAGGCAGCGAGAACAATTCCGGCTGCAAAAAAAAATTCACAACCAATGACAATAGTGGATAGCTGTTGACGATCTCGCGGCATGAACTGTGAGACTGTTTGTGACGCACACAAGCACGCAGTTCAGCGAGTCCGTCTCAGGTGGTTTATCGAGTCTTCAGATCCATCACGATGGCTTCGCTGAGTCCTGGTTTGACTTCCAGTTCAAGACCTGACGTCGCAGGATCCTGATATCGCCGAGGAAGTTTCTCCGGACCGTATTCGGCATCGCTGGAAGACTGGGAAAGCTTGTCAGCCCAGGAGACCGTGACCTGATACTTGCCTTCAGGAGCTCCGTCATCAGGCTGGTAGGTGGTCAGCGAAAACTTGCCAGTTTCGTCAGTAACTCCATGAGGAGTCACGACTCCGAGTTCCGGCTTTCCGGCGGCATGCAGTGACACCATCGCGCCGCTGGCTGGCTTGCCGTTCACATTCACAATTCCGGTAAATGGATGCAGGGCCACTTGAGGCACATCTTTGGGAGGTTCACCGCATCCGGCGAAGGCAATCGCCGCCAACACGGCAGTGATTCGTAGATTCTTCATGACGCAGAGTTCCCGGAAGATAAATTGTTAATTTCGCACCAAAGCTGAATGACACCTGTGCTCCTGCCTCTGATTATTAAGGTCAATTGTTAAGGGATTGTTAATCCTGCGGAGGATCCCATTCCTGAAGATGCATGGCGTAGGTTCTTCGGCGACTCAGTCAACGCGACCCGAACGGTTTATCAGGACGAGAAGTGAACGTTTTGCGGAGTTCGGGAAACGTCGCATTCTCTGTTAAGGAACAGTCCCGAGATAACATCCCGTTTTCACTGCGGCGAGAAATCACAACCCGAAACGTCAGTGAGGGATTTCTCTTCCGGGCATCGATCCCTTGCTAACGCGTCGGGTCGTGATTTCGGGAACTTGTTTCGGGACTGGTCCTAAGATTGCGGTGTTAACTGAGTTGAGCAGGATCCTGCTTGCACAGGGGATTCCTGGTTAATCCAGAGAGCTACATCGATGATGAAACCAAAAGCCCACGGGCGGGACGAGGTCGAAAACGATTTCCGACGGATGTGCTGAACAATCCTGATCGTTACTCTGTGCCGTTATGGTTTTAATGCTCCTCACATTTCCTTCCGTGTCAGCTCGACTGTGCTGAGATTATTGTTTTTGGAACAACATGCTGAAATCTGTTTTTGACCAGGCGATGGTTTGGACCGTGGACCACCGCAGGGCGACCGCTTTGGCGGTGCTGATCATTACACTTTTTGCGATCCTCGGATACGTACGCCCGCAGTCCGTGCGAGAACTCTTCGTTTCGCCGGGCGAAGAGAAAGCTGCCGCAAAGCAGTCAAACGAAGAAGCTTTCCGCGCTGTGCCGAACGTTGATCCCGTGAGCCTTTCTGAGTCGGACGCCGTGATGGTCGTCAAGTCGACATCGTTTTTTACTCCGCAAGGGGCGAAGGCGATGAGACATGTCGTGAGCACGCTGGAGGAGCTGGACTACGTCGACCGCATCCTGTGGATGGATCGAGTTCCCATGCTGAATATTTTCGGTCTTTCGGAGCCCCTGTTTCCTCGCTCAGAGGCCTCTGCCGAAAGATTCGAAGCTGCCAAAGTCAAGGCCATGCAACATCCGCTGGTGGGCGGACATCTGGTTTCTGAGGACGGCCAGACCATGTTGCTGCTGATCACCTTCGACTGGGACTTCGTAAGAAGTGACGAACAATGCACGACGGAATTGCGAGCTGTGGCCGAAAAGGCGGCTGCTGAATTCCCGGACGTGAATGTCAGCTTCATGGTGACCGGAGATACTCCTGCCCGCATTACTTACATGAAAGCTCATGAAGCCAATCAGGTGAAGTATCAGCTCATTGGGTACGGTGTCATCGCTGTGATGGCCGTTGTGCTGTTTCGAGGATTCCGCGCGGTGCTGATCGTGTCGCTGGCCCCCGCGATTGGTGTCTTCTGGACAATGGGGTTTCTGAGCTTCTTTCAATTGGAAGACAATCCGTTCAATGATGTCATTCTGCCTGTTTTGATCAGTCTCGTGGGCTTAACCGACGGAGTGCATCTGACTGTTCAAATTCGCAAAATGCGAGCGGCTGGATTGACCGAACGGCTGGCCGCCCGAACCGCTTTGCATGAAGTCGGCTACGCCTGCATGTTGACGTCGTTAACGACTGCGATTGGATTTGGATCGTTGTCGCTGGCGGATAATGTCTGGGTGAAAGACTTCGGCTGGTGCAGCGTCATCGGCGTAACACTGACATTCATTGCCGTTGTGGCCATCGTGCCGCTGGTCTGTTCAACTCGGCTGGGCCGCAATATTCATCTGGGACATGAAAAGAGCC
>CAIXQV010000027.1 GCA_903921605.1 uncultured Planctomycetaceae bacterium
CAACTGATGTGAAGCGTTTCCGCCGCTGGGATTCCAATCGAACGCAACTGCTGAACAGCCTCAGCAAACAACATCTTCGAAGGCTTCTTCACACCCACATCGGCGGAGACAACAATCGTCTGAGGTCGAAACAATTCATAAAGCGGCGGCAAATCGCCCTGCGTTGCAACAGCCTTCAGCGTCTGGATCAACGTGAAAGACTGTCCGTCCGAAAGCAGCCCCTGAGTTATCCCGGCCGCAGACAGATCGCTCATCGCTTCAGCCGCTCCCGCCCGTGCTTCCGTAGCCTGCAGACAGTTGTGAAAGAAGAACGCGACCTTCTCACTGAATTCATCCAGATCACCGTACTGACCTTCATCGTAGGTGTACTCCTTTTCAAAGAGCTTACCAATCAGGGCTCGCCACGTATCAACCAGGTTAACCTCTGTGACGTTACCTTTGGCCGAAGCTTGCATCGCCTGCCGTTCAATCGTGCTGCGGTAAATCCCAATCATGGACTGCCAGGGAGGCCCGGGCTTGCGATACATGTGGTTCCACATGTTGAACTCGTGAATCGTCTTGTCCAGCGCGATCTGCAGACGAGCTTCCTCGTCGGGAAACAACGTAAACTTGCCGTCGGACACACGCAGCAGTGTTCCATAAACATCCCACAGCACCGCACGGATGCCAGGAAGAGGCTTAATCGAAGGGTTGGCGTTCACTGCTTTTGCGGCAGGAACCTTTGGCCAGATCAATTTGCGGCCGTCAAGAAAATCAGCGTATTCGGCAAGCGAAAGAGACATGAAGACTGACTTCAAAAACTGTCAAGAAAAAGGCAGAGAAGTTATTACGAACGCCTCACAAAATCAGGGCTGGCTCCCGCAGAGATCCCGAAATCATGGAGAAAAGGAACCGTACACGGGTGCCTGTCCTGGTTTTGTTAGTGCCTCTAAGTGTCCAACAGCAACGGTTAGGGAAGAAAGCCAATTTCCGCCTTGGAAGCGAATTCAGTCAAATCCACCAGCCGCCATCTCACATTGCGCCGGGGATCGCGTATCCGTGCCGCTCGGCAAACGCTTTCAGATAAGGATTGAGACGTTCAACGTATTCCGGATCGAAACGGTATTCGTTATTTTTGTACCCAATCAGGGTGTCGGTATACGCCTTCAGTCGCGGCTGCATGTTTGGCCATGTTGTCAGCCCAAACTGCTGATAAATCTGCTCGACGATCTCCATGGGACGAGCCGTAATGTCCTCATGCCGAAGCTCGATCAGATTCTGAGCAGGAATCAGCTTCTTGTCCCTCTCCCAGTTTTCAAAAATCAACTGGTGGCGACGAGCGCCAAACTCTTCAATCTCGCGGGGATCGTGGCTTTGAAACGCCAAATTCACCATGAATCGTTCCATCAATTTCATGGTCGAGGCATGAACCAGATAGGGATTGCGATACACATGGATGAATTTTGCATCCGGATACAATTTCAAAACCTCCGAAACTCGCCCCAGATTCGGAGGATTCTTCAGCAACAACCGACGCCCATGCGATGCGTACGACACCTTTCGCAAGAGGTACTCAAACATTCGCGACCAGTGAGCCACATCTCGTGAGTTCGCTCCTTCAAACAGGACCGTCTGACGAAACGTCTGCTCGGCGATTCGCGGAAAGAAATAGTTCAGGTAATGACTCATGTGAGTCAACCCGGCCAGAGCAAAGTCTTCCGACATCGGCTCATCAATTCCGAGCGGCACGGCATCCATCGGACGACTTTTGGGAAGTCGACGAGTCAGGATCCAGCGGGCCAGCCATTCCCAGGTCAAGAACCCACTGGGGATCGCACAGTGCAGCATAGTGACACTGGCAAACTGCGGATCCTGAAGCATCAGGTTATGCATATTCGTCGTGCCACTCCGCCAGTGCCCGATGATAAAAACGGGCGGCGCTGTAAGCTTGTGCCGACGAACCGGAAGTCCAAATCGCAGTCGTTCGAACACACGAATGGGAATTGTCGCGATGATGAACAAAGTAATCCGGAAGGCTCGTAAGCGATGCCCCGGCTCAATCTGATCTCCGTATCGCCACAATAACGTCAGCCAATTCCGCAGCGTGGAGAAATGCAGAATGTGAGGAAGTCGCATTCGCGATTCATCAGCAGCCATGAGTTCAGCAAATCCTGTTGAGTGTGTTCTGAGTTAAGGAAGATCAATACTCAGTTCGTTGCTGCCTTCAGTAATTTCAAATACGACTTCGGCCGGGGACAACTTCGCATCGTCAACGGTTGG
>CAIXQV010000028.1 GCA_903921605.1 uncultured Planctomycetaceae bacterium
CAGTCTTTCACGGCCGTGATGCTCGGTTTTATGCTCTTGAGGTTTGTACTCCCAGACCTCCCCGCTCATGGCGATATCACACTCCCGCATCAGTCGCACTTCACCGGGTCTCATGCCTGTTGCCAATTGAAGTTGGATCATTCCCCAGACGAATCGATTAACACTGCCCTGAATCGCAGTGATATGTCCATCGGGAACCGGCTTGACTGGCTCGGCCTCAACGGCAGTGGTGCGTCCATATCGAATGCCCGGAACGCTGCTGATTGCGGCCAGGATATTCGTCGAAACCATTTCGTTCTCGACGCCCCACCGAAACATCCGCTTGATGCGTCCGATCCCCCGATTGACGGACTTCCTAACGATTCCATTGGCAATCATGAGTTCCCGCACCTGCTTCAATTTGGTGGGGCCAAACTCCGCGACAAGCCCTTTGCCGTGTAGCTTCACCAGCGGCCGCAAAGCCACTTGGATGTTGGACACTTCTGACGTGACCCGGCCATTCTTGACGTAGTAGCTTTTGGCGTGCTTGACGTACGCGATGCTCAACTGAGAAATGGTCAGTTTATGGAAGGACACGTTGAGCGTGCCCTTCATGTAGTCTGTGACCACCTCGTCATAGCGGCGACGGGATTCCTCGGAGCCATACTCGCCAAGGTAGATGGATTTCCCGTCGATACGTACACGGCCTTGCCCTGTGGCTTTGTGGAGGGCGTACTTCGGCTGTTGCTTCTTCATGACCTGCGGCTCCCAAAAGAAATGGGTAGTAAAACGGGTAGTAAACCGTTTCACGCCGCACTGTCTCGAAAGACAGGTTTCCATAAGTGATGGAACGGCAAGGACTTAAACAAATGCGCCCGAGTGGATTCGAACCACTGACCTACCGCTTAGAAGGCGGTCGCTCTATCCAACTGAGCTACGGGCGCTTGTAATGAAAACACTGGGGTTCTACACTTTTCGGCAGCGTTTTTGGATGTTACGACAACCGCAACGACAACCGAGAGAGAGAACCGATGGCGACAGTATCGGACACAAAGCCAGCGAAACCGTATGAAGAATTTCCGTTGACTGCACACCAGAATGGACAGTGGTGCAAAAAGATCAAAGGGAAAGTCTGGTTCTTCGGCGTTTGGTCTGATTCAGACGCAGCGCTCCGGAAGTATCTCGATGAAGTGGATGAAATTCAAGCGGGCCGAGATCCGAGAAAAACGGTTGTCGCACGGTTGTCGTCGACAGAACTTTCCGTTTCCGATATGTGCGGGCTTTTTCTTGAACGACAGGAAGCCAAAGCTGAATCTGGAGAAATCACGAAGCGGCATTTTTCTGACTGCCTGAAATCGTGCCGGCGGCTGATTGATCACATTGGAACTTTTCATCGCGCCAATGTGGTTGGAGCAGGGGACTTCAAAGCCTATCGCAAGTCGTTTCCGTCGACCTGGGGGCCGTCGATGATTAGTGGCGAGATCCAGCGTGTACGCTCGGCGTTCAAATGGGCTTACGAGTCTGATCTACTGCCAGCGGTGCCGAACTTCGGGCCTGACTTCCGAAAGCCTTCCAAAACCGTCAACAGACGCGATCAGCAGCAGCGAGCAGCGGAACGCGGCGGAAAGCTCGACTTCACGGCAGAAGAGATCCAGAAGCTACTCACGGCGTCGTCAGGATGGTTGCACGCCTGTATTTTGTTGGGCATTAATGGCGGTATGGGCAACGCTGATTGTGGTCGATTATCAACGAAGTTTCTGAATCTGGATTCCTGCTGGTACGACTTGGCGCGTGAGAAGACGGGTATTCCTCGACGCTTCCGATTGTGGCCAGAGACAATCGACGCCATACGGGCCGCAATGCGACAGCGGCCAATTGCAAAGAATGATGCCGACGATCCTCTTTGCTTTCTGACTTCGCACGGTTTGCCGATCTGGTGGCAAGCGAGCAAGCCAAACGGAGAAGTTTATCTTTGTGACAACGTCAACAAAGCATTCTCGAAGCTGGTGACAAAATGCAAAGTCGATCGGTCGCAGCGTGGATTCTATTCACTTCGCAGGACGTTTGAGACGGTCGCAGGAGCCACGAAAGATCAGGTCGCGGTTGATTACATCATGGGACATGCGGATGCTTCTATGGCGGCGGTTTATCGCCAGGGTCTTGACGACCAGCGGTTGATTGATGTTGGGAACCATGTGCGGAACTGGTTGTTTCCACCAAAGGCCAAAAAGAAGGCGGCAAAGAAAACGGCGAAGAAGAAAGCCAGCAAGTAAACTTGAGTCACGGCAGGGATAGGCTTAGCGGCCGAACAGCGTTTTTCTGGACGCCTTCCCTGTTGTTTTTTTCCAGATC
>CAIXQV010000029.1 GCA_903921605.1 uncultured Planctomycetaceae bacterium
ATTGGCCTGAAACTTCCCCTCCGGCTGCAATTCATTTCCCCATGCATAAAGATCGCCTGAACGTCCTCCCCGCGCAGCGAATTCCCATTCCGCTTCGGTTGGCAATCGCTTGCCGGCCCACTTCGCATAGGCCTCGGCATCCTCAAACGCGACTTGAACAACTGGATAATCAGCGTGATCGTCGATGCTGCTGTCTGGTCCCTCTGGATGACGCCAGTCGGTGCCGCCAATGTAACTCCACCATTGAAAGTAATTGTTGAGCGGCACGGGTTCCTTCGTGGGAGAGAAAACGGTCGAACCAGCAATCAGATTCTCCGGCGGTGCCGTAGGAAACTCTTCCTGAGTTGGTTTGCGCTCCGCTACCGTGACGTAACCAGTGGTTGCAACGAAGTCCGCGAACTGCCGGTTAGTGACTTCCGTTTCATCCATCCAGAAACCATCGACGTACACTCGATGAATTGGCACCGAATCCTGTGTGACGCCGGGCAAACTGCAGAGAGATTCGGCGGATGAATCACTTCCCATAGAAAACTCACCACCCGGAATCCAGACCATGCCTGCGGGCTGTGTAGCGTTTGGGGCTTGCTGCTTGTTCAGAGTTGTCGCCCCGAATCCGTTCTGGTCAACGGTTACTTGTGGTGCGTCTGCTGCAGGAAGATCGGTTTCAGGCGATGATGTTTCAGGCTCTGAATTCAAAGCGAACAGAAAGAGACCAAGTGAAGCAATCAGGACAAAGAGACCAGCAAAGATTTGTAATCGAGGCATGATGAGTTCTGAATGATAGATTCACGGCCGGAAATGACGATGCCACGCTGGCAATCGATGTACCTCGAGCAGTACTGCATCGAGGGACGCCGGATCTGTGAGAATTCCCACACTTCCATGGCGGGCGTGCCGAGCACTCTCGAATCCGGCTACAAAGAAGAATCTCACTCCGACCCGTGCGAAGTATAGTTCCGGTTCAATCATTAATGAAGCACGAGAGTCTGGTCGTGGCACTCAGAACGCAATTCATCCCAACAGAGAATCCAGCCGTGATGAACCTGACATCTCTGCTGGTGATGTCATCGCATTCCGCGAAAAAGAACTGGTCGTGCGATCCGAGTTGATTAATCAACGTAAACAAACTCATTCAGGTTCAGCATGGCTCGGCATAGACCGACGAATGAAATCCTCATGCGACTTTCCTGATTACCGTCTGACAACTTTGCCTGTTCATTTTGCAGATGTTCGGCCGCCATGGTTTGTTCTTCGGCCGAGGGCTGGCGATTCAACGTAAGCTGAAATAATCGCTCAATCAATGCCCCTTCTCGTTTATCACTCGTCTCAGAAAAATGAGCCGTGTCGCTCAGTATGCGGTCGGCCAGGGCTTCTGCATAACGGATTCCCTCGGGGCTGTTCAACAGCATCAAAGCCTGAGGAGCCACCACAGTCGTGTCTCGCCGCGCACAGGATGTTGTGGAATCCGGCAAATCGAAGGACTGCAAAAACGGAATCGGCAGGCATCGCTTGCGGATCAGATACAGACTGCGCACATCGGTTTGTTCGGGTGGATCCGTGTACCAGCCCTGCATTCGTCCACCGTCGCCGTCCTTGATCGCTTCAAGAATCGCGGGCTGTGCATGAGTCAGCTCCTCTGGCACATCCGGCCAGAGCGGACGACCGCCTTGCGTTGGCAGCAGAAGACCTGAAACCATCAGCAGCGAATCACGCAATGTCTCGGCATCAAGTCTTTGCATGTTCTGACGCCACAAGAGCGAGTTGCTCGGGTTAGCCTCCGGACTCGATTCAGTGAGAGAACTTTGCTGGTAAGCTGCGGACAACACGATCCAGCGATGCAGTTGCTTAATCGACCAGCCTTCGGAAACAAACTTATTCGCCAGCCAGTCCAGAAGTTCCGGATGAGTCGGACGTCCTCCGCTGAAACCAAAATCGTTCGCAGTCGCGACAATGCCGGTTCCGAAATGCTGCTGCCAGATTCGATTCACAATGACTCGAGCCGTCCAGGGATTCGAATCTGAAACAATCCAGTTTGCCAAAGCCAGTCGCCGGCCTGTGGAATTCTCACGAGCCTTCTCGATCTGCGCGGGGCCGGGATAAAGGACCGTGACATATCCGGGCGAGACTTCTTCGCGAGGCGAAGCGAAATCGCCCTGGTAGAGAATATGGGTTGCCGGTACTTCGCCGCCAGAATCGACAGCGGCCATTGTGACTTCCGGGCTCCTGCGAGATGCTTCCAATTCCTGAATCTGTTTCTCGAGTGCCTCGCGCTTTGTCTTTGTCGGTTCAGATTCGTCGGTTAATGGTTCCAGTTGCTTTTTGAATTCCGCAACTTGCTGATCGACCATTGTGTTGTGGCTGTCGATCGCGGTCTGTTCCTCAGGCAACGAAATGCTCAGATCATCTTTCGGAGTAACCCCCGCGAAGAACGCGCGCAGACGAAAATGATCGGCCTGAGTCAGGGGATCGTACTTGTGATCATGACATTGGCAGCAGGACATCGTCAGTCCCAGAAATGCAGACGCCGTCGTGTTGGTCAGATCCGCCATCTGCTCGGCACGGAGGCGGTCTTCTTCCTGAAAAATGGCGGCGGTGCTGTCCCATTGACCGAGGCGTAGATAACCGGTCGCAATCAGGGCATCGGCGTCCTCAGCATTCTGCGGCGGGCCGGGAACGAGTTCGTCTCCTGCTAATTGTTCCCGGACAAACTGATCAAAGGGCTTGTCCGCGTTGAATGAGCGAACAACATAATCGCGGTACTTCCAGGCCAGCGGTCGGAATTCGTCCCGTTCATAGCCGTGAGTATCAGCATAACGCACGACATCCAGCCACAAACGAGCTTGTCGTTCGCCATAATGCGGTGAGTTCAACAGTCGATCAACGACCGAATCAAATGCCTCAGCCGACGAATCGGATTCAAACGCCGCCACTTCTTTCGGAGTTGGTGGCAAGCCGGTTAAATCAAAGGTGATGCGTCGAATCAAAGTGCGACGATCTGCAGGTGCTGACATCTTCAGGCCGACGCTCTCCAGCTTCTGATTGAGAAACGAGTCGATGATTCTCGATGGTCGCTGCCGATCTGCATTGCTAAGGCCGTCCGGCGGCGTCACCGATGAC
>CAIXQV010000030.1 GCA_903921605.1 uncultured Planctomycetaceae bacterium
GGCATGCCGCTGGGCGTTTGCCTGGCACTTAGCCGAATGCGGGGGCGATCAATAATCAAGGCACTGGTATTTTCAGGCATGGCGATGCCGCCGGTGGTTGTTGGGCTGCTGCTCTATCTGCTGCTTTCTCGATCCGGTTGGCTCGGTGAATGGCAGTGGTTGTTTACCGCGCGTGCCATGATTCTGGCTCAAGTGATTCTTGATCTGCCGTTTGTGATCGGAATAACTTTAACGGCCGTTGAAGCCGTGCCGGAAGAACTGAGATTTCAATTGCAAAGCCTGGGAGCAACTCCGTGGCAGTTGCGATGGACCCTGCTGGGTGAATCACGGAATGGATTGATGCTGGCCGCGATGACAGCATTGGGACGCAGTCTGTCGGAGGTCGGAGCGGTCCTGATGGTCGGAGGAAACATCGAAGGGCATACGCGAGTGCTCACCACCGCCATTCTGCTGGAAACCGGACGTGGGCGATTCGCAATTGCTTTGTCGCTGGGGGCCATCCTGTTCGCTCTGGCGTTGGCGATTAATCTGGTGTTCATAAAGCTCCGAAGACAGACCTCACGATGACTAGTAGACCGCTGTATCATCTGTTAAACGTCTGTCGCGAACTGAGCCCGGAATTCGCATTGCGAATCGATGACTGGCAACATTCGGCGGGTCAAACACTTTGTCTTGTTGGCCCTGCCGGTGCCGGCAAAACAACGTTTTTGAAGGTTCTGACCGGCCTGATCTCACTTCAGACTGGTTCAATTGAGTTTGATGGGCATGGCTGGTCTCAAGGAGTTGCATCGATAGATGATTCTCGACGGATCGCGCTGGTTCCCCAGCGGCCCTTGCTGTTGTCACGCAGCGTTCGGGCCAACGTGGAATACGGATTGCAACTGCGAGGATTCAGGGCGGATGACTGGATTAACGAACTATTACATCGACTGGGACTTGAGAAACTAGCTGCAAAGTCTGCGCAGACGCTCTCCGGTGGCCAGACACAATTGGTTGCGATCGCTCGAGCCCTCGCACTGCGACCGACGGTGCTTTTGCTGGACGAGCCGACGGCCAATCTGGATCCTGCTTTGGTGGGATTGGTTGAGCAGGTTCTGGAAGAAATGCGACAACGTCATCGAACGACTTTAATCTGGGCGACTCATAACATGTTTCAGGCCCGACGTGTGGCGGACCGCGTGGCTCTGCTTCTTGCGGGGCGGATTGTGGAGATCTCCGCACGAGATGATTTTTTTCATCGGCCGGTTGATCCTCGGACTCAGGATTTTGTGAACGGAAGAATGGTGTATTGATGAGTCGACATGTTATACGAGTGCTCTGGGCCGGTCTTGTTTTACTCTCGATCGGATGCGAAGGAAGAACTCCGGCGCGATCTCCGGAAGTCCAGCACCCAACGCTGACTCTGGCGACGACGACCAGCACGCGAGACACCGGACTACTCAATGCAATTCTGCCAGGGTTTCGGGAGCAGACGGGCATTGATGTTAAAGTCGTTGTGGTTGGTTCGGGACAGGCTATAGAGATGGGTCGGAGCGGCGATGTGGATGTTCTCCTGACGCATTCTCCTGATGCTGAAAAAGAATTTGTCGAAGACGGATTCTCCCAACAGCGGACACCGGTCTTTCACAATGATTTTGTGTTGATCGGTCCGGTCAGCAGTTCCTTGCGGGAAAATACACCGACGACGGTCAGCGAAGTCTTGTCTCGAATTGCAGCCGAGAATCTGACATTCGTGTCCCGCGGAGATGATTCCGGTACGCATCGAAAGGAAGAGGCACTCTGGAAGGCGGCAGGGATCAACCCGACCTTTTCAAATTACCTGAAAGCAGGCAGCGGGATGGCTCAGACCCTGAGAGTCGCTGAGGAGAAACAAGGTTGGACAATCACGGACCGAGGAACATTTCTGGTGCTGAAGAAGGAACTTAGTCTGACCATTCTGGTAGAGGGTGATCCACAATTATTAAATCCATATGCCGTCATGCTGGTGGATCCGGCGCGGCACCCTCATGTTCAGGCGGAGTCCGCTGAAAAGTTTCTTCTCTATTTGACGAAAGAGTCGACTCAAAAGCTGATCAGTGATTTCGGTATAGATAGTCACGGGCAGCCACTCTTCTTTGTGAACTGACTGCACATTGTGTCGACTCATGAGTCAGGTTGCTTTGTCATGTGGCCGAGTGACCTGTCGCACAAGTTGTCCGCACGCTGCCGCGATATCAGTGCCAAGCGAATAGCGGGTCGTGACTTTGAGTCCGGCATTCTTGAGTGAGCCTGAGAACTGCCGAATCACTTCGGACGAGCTTCCCTGCAGATGCGGCGCGTCGTCGATCGGGTTGAATGGAATCAGATTGATGTGGACGTTGATGTCGTGAACCCACGCGGCCAGTTGCTGAGCCTGTTCAGGAGAATCATTAATCCCTCTAAGCATCAGGTATTCCAGCATCACGGGTCTCTTCTGCAGGCGGTTAATCTCCGTGATGGCTCGTTTTATCTCCGGAAGTTGAAACTTTCGTGCCAGTGGAATAATGGACTGCCGAACTTCCTGATCCACACTGTGCAGACTGAGTGCCAGGTTGACGGAAGGAAATCGCTGAGCACATCGAACCATGGCCTCCGGGATTCCAACCGTCGAAACCAGCAGGCTCGCTGGAGAACGCGCAAACTGACGAGTATCTGTCAGACACTCGATCGCCTCGAACAGATTTTGCTGATTGTGAAATGGCTCTCCCATTCCCATCAACACAATGTTATGCAGTTGTCGTTGTTCGGCTGCCAGAAGTTGCCCGACCTGCACGACTTGATCGAGTATCTGTGCCGCAGAAAGATTCTGAGCGATCCCCATGTGGCCCGTTGCACAGAATTCGCAAGCCGCCGCGCAGCCGACCTGACTTGAAAGACACAATGTTGTTCGTCCTGTGGCGATCCGGAGAATCACCGTTTCAATCGGCAACCCAGCTTCTGTTCGGAACAACAGTTTTGTTGCCCCATCGATTTGAGAGTCGTAACGCTGCGACAGTTCCAGACAGTGGAGCTTCAGATGATGTGATTCCGGGACGTCCGCCGTCAGCGCGAAGTCTGTCAACACCGCGAAATCCGGCAGGAATCGTTTGAGCAATCGATTGCGGAGACGGCGAATCACTTCATGACTCAAACGCAGATCAAGTCGCAGTGATTCCGTAGCCGCGTTATCAAACAAATCAGTCATTTCGAGTCAGCAAGCGGAGTCTGGAGAGAGTCCCGAGTAAACGTCAGGTTTGAATAAAATGGAGACTCAGTCGGTGAGCCTGCGTTCGCTAAAGCGAACTTGTCACACCCTACAGAATAACGTTGAAAACTGTAGGGTGTGACAAGTTCGTCCAACGAACGCAGGCACACCACTGGCGATTTAAGCTTCAATTCAGGAAACATTGGCGGCAGGCCGTAACACCGAAACACCGAAACACCGATATCGTCGGTTCTACTTCAACGCCGAAACCACGGCTGCCCCCGCGAGATCTCTGGGATGAGGATCAACCGCTCGTCCCGGCAGCGAAGTCAGAATTACGCAGATCGCCTCTTTGCTGCGATCGGCCCAGGCTAGAGTTCCTGTTGAACCTGTATGGCCGAATGTTTCCTCCGAGCATCCTCGACTACCGGCGGCGGCTCCCACGTTGAAGCCCAGTCCTCGCGGTGTCAGTTCTGAGGCGTTGTGATTGCGAACCATCATTCTCGCTGTTTCTGGTTTGAGAACTCTGCCTTGTTCGTGCAAAAACTCTTCCAGAAATCGGCTCACATCCGCCGCTGAAGCATGAGTCCCGCCCCACGGCGCGCCAAGGCCGCGCCAATAAGCACTATTCCAGTCCCATTCCTTTGCGGTCGGGTCACCAGCACCAGCTTCTGGGGCTGCAAACTCTGTCTGACACGGCACAAAGTCGCTCAGTTGAAATCGCCCCAAGCCTTGAGCCGAATGCTGCATCCCCAGCGGAGCAAGCACAGTTTTTGCGACAAGATCGCGGATGTTGGTACCGCTGATGAGTTCGGCCACATGGGTCACCAGAAGAATCGCCATGCTGGAGTATCCATAGCGAGTTCCTGGTTCAAACACTAACGGCGTTCGGATGGCCTTTTCAACAAACTCATTCAGATCGCCGTGGCTTCTTCGCAGAACATCATTCTCCGGAAGTTGATCGGGAAGGCCTGAGACATGAGTCATCAAGTCTCGTAGTGTGATTCGTTCGCGACCATCGCCAGTGAAAGTCGGGAGAAATTTCTTTACTGGATCCTCAAGTCGAAACTGGCCCTGATCAAACAGAGTCATCAATGCTGTCACGCAAATCGGTTTCGAAATTGACCCTAGCAGAAACATCGCGTCACTGGATTTTGCTGCTCCGAAGTACTTCGAAAAGGATTCCTCTTTTTGAACTACATGCAGCACCGCCGCAGAAACCTGCCCGCTCGACGTCGCCTTGTCCAGCACCTGACAGGCGGCTTCAAATTGTTCAGTGCGGACAGCTCCCAGAAGCGGCGTGGCAAGGCTGGCGGCAACGCCGGTCAAAAGAAAGTCACGTCGATTCATGTTGGTTACCAGAGTTATTCTTTGCACGTGAGGAATTGCGGCCGAGTGTTCGCGGGATACTTCATGGGGAACATTGCCTCAATCCTGACCGCGCACTGAATAGTGATACGTGGTTTTGAGCGTTAGACCGAGAAGTCTCACTGCACTTGTCGCTCGTGAAATGCTTCACGCAACAGGCCGGTCAATTGGCCGTGGTGATCACAAACGCATCGGCTGCGCCAAGTTTCGTATAGACATCAGCGCAGAACTGAAGCGACTTTGACGCTGCGTCCCGGGAGAGCGAAGTCCCCGATGCACTCACGGGATTCTCGATCTGCACGGATCGCGGAGCAATCATCGCAGCGATGTGGCCGATATCACCAGCATCTCGCAGCAGGCCGGGAACCAGCAATCCCAGTCGGGGCCCATTATACTTTTTGTCGTCGACAAATGTGCCGAGCGAATTCTGGACGAGTACCTGTGAAACTCGATCATCCATGGCCGCGGCCGTGAGAGCGATCGGACCGGAAGATCCCTGTCCTACAATCAGAATCTCCTTTGGCAGCGCACCAAAGTGTTTCTCCAGAGCCTCCACAGTTTGAAAGACATCCATGGTCCATTGGCCCAACAGCGGGCGACCAATCCACAGGGACCACTCGGCGGAATTATGATCAGGAGCGTTGCCAATCCGATCTCCCGCGACAGCATATCTTCCGGTTGCCCGCAGTTCTGGTGCGACAATTCCATAGCCCTGCTGCCGAAGCTTCTGAGCCTGTTCGCTGTTGAAAACTTTCTGAGAGCCTTCATCAATATTCAGCAGGATAGCCAGCTTCTGAGCATCTGATTTATCCGATAACCCTGAATCGCATCTCGCGGAAATTTCCAGGTCGGTTTCCGTCTCATAAACCAGCTCGATGAACTTTTCATCAGGGCTTTTTGTGGCCGTCACTTCAACCGGAGATATTGTCGCTTTGATGTTCAGTGTTTTGGTGAGTTGATCCACGGCGCGCTCACGCAGAGCGGCTCGATCTTCAGGAGTTTTCACTTCTGCCAATGCCGTCAAATACGGTTGATCAAATTCTGACTCACGGGTTTTCAGAAGTTGTCGAGCTTCCTCGGCGAAGAATCGCGGGATCGTGACATAATCGTCGGGACGACTGTCACCTGGGAAACATCGCAGGACTTCCGGCTCTTCCGGTTTGATTTCCGGCTCTGGAATCGGACTGCCATCGCCTTCACCTTTCAAATGTTTGGTCATCCAACCGTACATCGCTTCTCGCATCGGCGCATTGTAGTGATGAGGTGATTCGATAATCGTATGTTTGACGGCAGACGGGCCATCTGGTGAAGTCAGAGCAGCGATCTCACGGGCTCGGCTGATTGAGATGCGAGCCTGATCGACCGAGAACTGAAAAGCATCCTGCGTGGCACTGGTGACCATCAGTCCGCGATTGGCCGCAAGCCCCAGAACATGCCCCTCTTCGTGACGCTGAAGAATGCCGGGCACCACTTCACACATGCAACAGGCAGCACTCAGATAAGCTTGATAGTTGCCGACGGAACATGTCGGCACGACACAGCGAAACCGTTCATCATACGCACCGGCATACATCGATTGATTGCCGCCGCCGCTGGCTCCGGTTACTCCCAGTCGACTGGGATCAACTTCCGGACGTGACTGCAGGTAGTCTACGGCTCGCATGTTTTCATAAACCTGAATACCCGACAGTGGCCGACCTAGCAGCAGCAGCGTTGCACCGGTCATTTCGCCGTGATATTCGCCCAGTGCTTCACCGATTGCACGTTCACCGGCCCCGAAGGCATCCACGCACAGGACAAAGAAACCCAACTTAGCCAGGCCGATGCAACGCGACTGCACGACTGGATCCTGCTTCGCTCCGGCCCAGTGACCATGGACGCATAATACGGCAGGAAAAGTTTGCTCGGGCTTCCCGTCTGGAACGTAGGCATTCGCGGTCATCCAGACACCAGGCATCGTCTGAAAGACAATTTTTTCGACGCGATAGCCATCTCGCACAATCTCACCGAGTTTACGAGCTTCCAGTGGACATGGTTCGGCCGGAAAGCCGCCCCACGCCTTCAGCAAAAGATCGCGGAGATCGGTGCGTGTCTTCTGCCAGTCTTCGACAGTTCCCGGTGCATTATCGTTGGCACGCATGATCGCGGCCTGCTGTTTCACGAAGACGTTAAATCGCTTTGCGGGCTCAACCGGGCTTTGTTCGGTCTGAGCTGAGACGGGAAGCGGTTGCAACAGGATTATCGCAAGGCACGCAATCGCGATTCGCATTTCGAATTCTCCGGATTTAAATGAGTTGTTCACTCAGCTCAATCATCAGCAGATGAGGCATTGAGCGAGTTCCCAGGAGCACACACGGCAAGGATATTCCGTGCGTGGCCACAATTGAGATGATGATCTGAATGAAATATCTCGCGAACACCCGACCTCAATTTATGCCCCGCCCCGCAGGATAACGTGGCTTCATCCTGTTCAGCAATCGACGAGCGGAATAGAGAATGTCTCGAAGTGGTTCTTTGGTATGGTGTACCTCGGGACAGGGCTGCTGCCTGCATTTTTGTCCTGGTTGCAGAATCCCCCGGATGCAGCTTGAGAAAACTACTGCTGCCCCGTTTTCGTAGAAGTGGACACATGATTCGGCAACCGCGATTTTGATTGATAAGATGGGGCCGACGGAATTTCCAGGCAACAGAGAAGAATTGAATTTCAGGTATGCTTAAGAAAGAACAAATGCGGCGTTGGCTGACTGAGCGGCTGCAGACTCAAAAACAGCTTGTGATGGCGGCGATGGCGGGAATGGCTGTCATCGGCACGGTTGCCACATTGATCGAGTTCGTGCTGTTCTATGTGATCATTCGCTACGGTTTTCTGAAGAGCGGTGCTCCGGCCATGCTGGCCACGCTAATGATCCAGGCAACGATTCAATACTTCACACTGCTGTGGATGCCAAAACAACTGGCCGACATCGACCATGAATCGGTCTCTGAAGATGAGGTGACGATCGTCAAATCCGCGGCCACGATGTCTTCCGCGTGGACCTATGCTTTTGGTAGCCTTGAGTCGGACCGGACGTGGATAGAAATTCTCCTGGGATTGCTCTCGCTGCCACAGCGAATGTTTGCCGCAGCCTGGTTTTCATGGCAGCGAAAAGGCGAAATTGATGCGGTCGAAATTGCCCCGTGTGCCTTGATCCTGCGCCTGCTCCATAAAGAGGCCGAACGAGTGGATCTGAAGAAGATCACGGAAGAGGTAGAACTGACCGATCTCGCCCAGACTTTACGCCAGGTGTCGCTGATCGACGGTGTTGTGTTCCTGACACGGAACTCCGTGGGACTGAGCCTTGCCAATCGCCTGGTCGACGATATCGAAGCGTGGCGAAAGAAAAATACCGAACCTCAATAACGTGTTGGCGAAGTTCGAATTTGTTCGGGTTCAGAAAATTGCCGTTCAGTGAGTTTCACGTAGATCTTGTCTGGTATCGATTTGAAGTTCTCGGCGTTTCCACCAGCATGGGAACTCGGGCTCTGAGATATCAACTCGGAATCGCACGGACTCTGGAGCCTGAGCCAACAGGCTCTGAATCACGGCCCGCTGGAATCGATCTTCGGGATACATCGGCGACCTGGTCTGTTGCAGCGACCACCGGTCCAGTTTGACGACACACCATTCACTGAGCGGTGCAGGATCAGCGATGGCGTTTCGTACTGTCTCTGGGAAATGTTCGCGATCGGATTCATGAACGGACAGGATCCACGATTCGGGTCGACTGGAATAGAGCTGCCATGATGGCCAATTGTCTGCGATTCCGATCAGGCCGGACAAAGGAAACAACCACGTGGCCACCAACACAGCCGTCCTGCGCGGAGCATACGCGGAATCAGCCTTCTCCAATGTTCGACGGAACGGAAACAGAATCGGAACCAGACACAGAAAACACAGGTTCCACAGCAGCACTCCGGCGTGATGATTTAACCCCAACGGTCCCAGTGCCAACAGCAGTGAACCGTGCAGCAGGATTGCTCCCAGAGCACCCCAGCGCTGAGTCTTTGGGGACACCAGCAGCAGACCGATCAGGAATTCTCCCAGCGTCATAAAGTGGCATAGCCTCGCAATTTGAAGGGCACCCATTTCCCATCCTGATTGCCCGGCGAGCTCCAGCAACTGACGCACAATGATTCCGGAAACTCCCAACTCTGGTGTTAATGAGATTCTTGAAAGCGCGGAACAAACGTAAACGGCAGCGACAGTATGTCTCATGGCCAACAGCAGATCTTTGCGCGGCAGTACGATCAGCCATGCCAGATTCAGCATCGTCAGCCAATGCCACGATTGAAGGCGATGCTGATTCGAAACGGCCAGAACAAGGCTGCAGACAAAGGCCGCGATCGAAGCTTTTACGATAAGTTTCGATGGATCCTTGATCGGCAGAGCGACAATCGCCGCGCAGGCCATCATGAGGCCGACTGTGGCGACCTGAGAGATTGCCGTTGGGAGTGCCATCAGCAAAGGAATCTGCGGAAACGCCGAAGTGCCCCACCACAGCGGAAACGTCGCGAGGATCAGGACGAGCTCGAAAACCGCAAGGCACTTGATCGCGAGGACTGCTCGTGATTCCGGGTCCATTGTCAGATGATCCCCGTGAACTAGACTTCGCAAGTTAAACACACGGATCCCCGGTTGATTTGGCATTGATCGGAATAGAACGCGGACATTCACTCATCCTCGTCACAGCAATTTATCTTTTTCCCAGCGGCACTTTATCGAATGAAGACTCTGCTTGTCACCGGAACAGACACTGGCGTCGGCAAGACGTGGGTGACATCACTTCTTGTACGAACTTTTCGACAACAAGCAATCCGTACAGGAGCTTACAAGCCTGTCTGCAGCGGCGCTGAAGTGAACTCCAATGGCGAAGTCGTCTGGGCTGATATCGAAGCCCTGCGTTCCGCTTGTGGGACCGATCCCGAGATTGATCTCGTCTGTCCTCAGCGATTTCATGCAGCGGTCGCTCCGAACATTGCTGCGAGAATGGAGAATCGCCTAGTAGACAGTCGACTATTGATCGATGGCGCCGCCCGCTGGGGATCTCATGTCGATCAACTGATCATCGAAGGGGCCGGGGGGATTTTTTGTCCTCTGTCAGATGAGCTGACGGTGATGGACGTCGCTGTCGAACTCAACACCCCAACGATTGTTGTCGCTGCCAATCGTCTGGGCGTCATCAATCATACGCGTCTGACAGTTGAAGCTCTGCAAACGCACGGTGTTAACGTGGTCGCCGTTGTGCTGAACGAGATTAGTTCGGCCGTTCAGGAGAACGCAGATCCTTCCATCCCCACGAACGCGGCACAGATCAGGCATTGGCTGCCGAAGACTCCACTGTTCCATTGTCCGTGGCGAGGAACAGAAATCACAGCACTTTCAGAAACCACCCGTCTGATGGATCTTCTGGAATGACTTCGCCCGGTTACCTGCTGAAGTGGACTCTTCTGGCCAGTCTCCTTGGGATTTTGACGGGTTCGTCGTGCGCGTTGTTTCTTTGGCTTCTGGATCATTGTTCCAGGTGGCAGGCCGAGAACTTCTGGCTCCTGTGGCTGTTGCCGATAGCGGGCGTTCTGATCGGATATGTTTACTCCACATTCGGCAAATCGACGGAGGCAGGAAACAATCTGATTCTGAATGAGATTCATGAACCCGGCGAAGGAGTTCCACTGCGGATGGTTCCGTTGGTGCTGTTGAGTACTCTGGTGACTCATTTGTTTGGTGGCTCGGCTGGCCGTGAAGGGACGGCCGTGCAAATGGGTGGTAGTCTGGCCGCCGGCCTGTCACGACTCATTCCGAGAATGAGCATCGAAGATACAAAGATTCTGCTCACGGCCGGTATTGCATCCGGGTTTGCAGGTGTTTTTGGAACCCCGGTGGCGGGAATGATCTTTGCCATGGAAGTGCTGACGGTGGGGCGTCTGAATTCGACCAGCATCCTTCCATGCATGATCGCATCGATCGCAGCAGATCAAACCTGTCTCGCCTGGGGCATCGGGCATACTCACTATTCGATCGCGTCGTTGCTTCCAGCCGGAGCCACCTCGCATCTGGCGCCATTCGAGGCTCGGCTGCTGCTCTGCACTGTGCTTGCCGGTGTCGCCTTTGGTCTGGCCAGTCTGATGTTCACGGAACTGTCTCATTTCCTGAGTCGACAGTTCAAAAGACTCATCCCAAATCCGCTGCTGCGACCGTTCGTCGGTGGCGTGCTGGTGATCGCGCTGTTCCTGATCGCGCGAACAGACGACTATCTTGGCCTTGGCGTGAAGTCAGCCGATGAGCAATCTGTCACCATTGTCAGAGCCTTTCAAGCGGGAGGGGCGGAGACGTGGAGTTGGCTTTGGAAGCTGGTGTTTACCGTGGTGACGCTCAGCAGTGGCTTCAAGGGAGGCGAGGTAACGCCGTTGTTCTTTATCGGAGCAACACTTGGAAACACCTTGTCTTCGTTTCTGGGAGTTCCACCCGACCTGTTTGCCGCCCTGGGGTTTGTTGCGATCTTTGCGGCCGCTACGAATTGCCCATTGGCCAGCACTGTGATGGCGGTCGAACTCTTCGGCGGCGAATTCCTGCTTTACTTCTCCGTCGCCTGCCTGGTGGCGTGCTTTGTCAGCGGACGATCAAGCATCTATTCTGCTCAACGACACTGCGAAATTTGAAGGCTAGTTGTCAACCAATTGAAGTCGAATCAGGATTTCGCCTGACTCTGTTCCAGCTTTGATTTGTACCACTCCATCGTCGACTTCAAACCTTCCGCCAGCCGTACTTGCGGTTCCCAGCCCAGCAGAGTTCTTGCCTTGGTAATATCCGGGCATCGCTTCTTGGGATCATCTTTCGGCAGCGGCATGTGAACGACTTTGGAGCGACTGCCGGTGACCTTGATCACGGCTTCAGCCAGTTCCAGCATCGTATTCTCAACGGGGTTACCGATGTTGATCGGACCAGTATGTTCGTCCTGATCCATCAACTTCATCATGCCCGCGATAAGATCATGGCAATAGCAGAATGAACGAGTCTGTAAGCCATCTCCGTACACCGTCAGATCTTCGCCCTTGAGCGCCTGCATGATGAAGTTCGAGACCACTCGACCGTCATCCGGAGCCATGCGAGGACCATAGGTGTTGAAGATTCGGATAATGCGAATTTCAGTCCCATGTTCCTGATGATAGTTCACCATCAGCGATTCCGCGATGCGTTTGCCTTCGTCGTAGCAACTGCGAGGACCGATCGGATTGACATGCCCCCAGTAATCTTCAGTCTGAGGATGAACCAGCGGATCGCCATAGACTTCTGACGTCGAAGCATGCAGAACTCGCGCACCGCAACGCTTGGCGAGACCCATGATGTTGACCATTCCCACCGTGGACGTCTTAATCGTTTTGATGGGGTTGAACTGGTAAGCTTCTGGAGACGCCGGACACGCCAGGTTGAAGATCCGATCGGCTTCGACATACAGCGGATGTACGATATCGTGGCGAATCAGCTCAAAGCGAGGATGCCCGATCAGGTGCCGAACGTTCTCTTTTGATCCTGTGAAGAAATTGTCCACACAGATCACATCATCGCCGCGTTCGATCAGTCGATCGCAGAGATGACTTCCCAGAAACCCAGCACCACCAGTAACAAGAACAGTTGTCATAAGTTGAAACATCCAGTCTCGAGGGAGCGAGCGACAGGGCGTCAGCCCTCCGAGTCGATCACTTTCACTTTGAAATACTGATTTCACAATGTGCTTCGAATGAAGACCTGGCGCTCGGAGGGCTCACGCCCTGCCGCTCGCCGACGGACTAAACTCGTTGAGATTCCGCGAGACCGATCGCTCGGTCCATGCGACGTACCACGCATTCACGTCCGAGAAGTTCCAGAGATTTAAACAAGTCCGCTCCCTGAGCTTTCCCGGTTACACACAGCCGAAGTGCTGGAAAGACATCGCCAACTTTGACCTGCTTTTCGGCAGCAAATCCCTGCAGGAGATCATGAATTGGCCCGGCAACAAAGTCTGTCAAATTGCTGAGCCGCTTCTGAAGATCACGCAGCAGATCAATCGCGTTCTCTGGTTTCACAACGCGTTTCTGGAAGTTCTTGTCATCAATCTTCAGGTCTTCGTCAACAACAAAAAACTCATCCAGCTGAAAGATGTCACCAAACACACGCAGGCGGTCACCAGCCAGTTCAATGACACTGGCCACGCGATCACGTGTTAAGGGATCCGCCTCATCATCAATCAGGCCGGCCTTCTTGAGAAACGGCAGACATCCGTCCAGCTTCTCGCTGGCTGGCAACTGACTCATCCAGTGCGCCTGAAAGTTCAGAAGTTTGTCCGGATCCAGTCCCGCAGCACTTTTGATAACTCGTTCAAGCGTAAACTTCTGCTGCATATCATCCAACGAGAAAAACTCTGTCTGATCATCCAGCGACCAGCCCAGCCGCACGAGTGCATTCAGTACCCCGGCCGGCAGGAAGCCAACCTGTTGATAATACGCCACCATCACTGGCGACAAGGCATCAGACTTGGGATCGATGCCAATGCGACTCAGGACCTGATCGCCCAGTTCGAACAGCTTCTGAAACTGTGGATTGGTGCGATACTTGTCGATCTTACGCTTACTCATTTTCTCTTTGCCGCCCGGAGAGGCAACGTAAGGAATATGAGCCCACTCCGGAGTCTTATTCCCGAGCGCTCGATGTAGCAGCACTTGAATCGGCGTGTTCGGCAAATGTTCCTCGGCACGGATCACATGAGTAATCTCCAGGGCCGCATCGTCGACGACGGTGGCAAAGTTGTAGAGCGGAGACCCATCACTGCGCGCCACCACAGGATCCGGCATCAGACTGCAATCCCATTCGACGCGACCACGCACATGATCGTCGATCACGACCTTGTCGCCGCGAGGAACCAACAGGCGAACAACGAACGCACGCCCTTCCGCAATGCGTTGCAGAACCTCATCGTTGCTCAGTGACAGCGACGCGCGGCTGCTGATGTAAACGCGTTTTTCTTTTTCCGCCGCTTCGCGCTGGGCCTGAGTTTCTTCCGGTGTTTCAAAGTCGCGATAAGCGCGGCCTGCGTCGAGAAGTTTTTTCAGAGCGGCGTCGTAGGACGCGCGGCGTTGCGATTGAAAATAGGGAGCATACGGACCACCGACTTCCGGACCTTCATCCCAGTCGAGCCCCAGCCAGCGAAACGCGTCCAGAATTGGCCCGAGGGCCGCATCGATATTTCGTTGCTGATCCGTATCGTCGATACGCAGAATAAACTGGCCCCGATTTCGGCGCGCCCACAACCAACAGAACAAAGCCGTCCGCATTCCACCGATGTGCATGTATCCGGTCGGGCTGGGGGCAAAACGAGTTCGAACAGACATGTCAGGATTTCAGTCGAGAATAGGAGACTCAAACATTTACAAAACGTTGCCCCTCACCAGTCAAATCTCATGCGGCTGAAACAGCGTCAGGAATTTCGGGACAGGGCCTGTTCTGAGCAAGGATTCCTCAGAATACCAGAACGCTCAGGAATCGTAACGGGACGAGTACCGTCATCAAATGCCAAGTCTCGATCAGGTCCATCGGATTCCATCATCTCAGCACGACTTCTCAGAGTTGGCCGCGAAAAATTGCAACGTCAGCTGCAACGGGTTTACCTGCCGCAGTCTTTCCTGCCGGTGGCCACGCAACATTTTTCATCGGCGCGTTTTTCCGTAAAGAAATCCTCATAATCCTGCCGCCATCGCGAAACCAGCGGGCATTATGATGCTGAGTTCTGTTGCCAGAATGCCTCAGTGGGGTTCTGCGAATGTCGGCCGGTTCACGGGCAAGAGTGGATCTGTTTCGGAGTGATCCATGAGAACAGGACAGCAACAGTGATGCTGGGAGGGCTGCAACAAAATCAACTGTTGCCTGAGTTGCTACCCGGAACCAGCACGACGCCAACTCTTGATTGATCAGCATTAAGAAATTTGCAGGACCATTGAGGCACATGGTGAAACGAGACCCGAATACTTCTGTTGCATCAGAAAATTCAGTAGACTCGCGACGTGATATCCCCAGGAGCCACCGCTGTATTCAGCAGCGGATAACGCCTTTGGATTAGCAATGGTGCGTACTCTGCTTTGAATGATCAGGTTCGTTTCTCCGCAATTGGCAGTTTCAGAAATGCGTGGTCCAGGATCCAAGCCCAGTCTCTTGTTTCAGTTGGTCATTCCGGCAACAGCCGTCTTTGTAATCACCATTTTGTCTTTGATTGCTGTTGTCTTTAGTGATCCTCGCGCGCCTGTGGCGCAGTGGCTGAATCATCACGGGAACAAGTTGTTGGTGGGTGAGTTTGTCGTTGTGATTATCCTGAGCATTCTCGCGATGGCCGTGGATCGCATACAGACCCTGCGTCAGATTAAGCAGGATAGCCTGCCGCAGGCGGGCAACTCGTCGACAAGTGGAGAAACGACGTCAGTCGAGAAATGATTAAGGGCCAAGGGAATCAGCGCCGACCATTAAATGTTGAAACAATGAAAGCTCGTCCGATGAGATTGTCGGACGAGCTTTTCTTTTGGGAGAGGGGAAGGACGCAATTCAGAAACTGTGACAGAGGAGATTGAGAGAGAGGTCACGTGATCCTGAATTACGCTCGACCAGATCAGATGTTCTCTTCTCGCTTCTTTTTCTTCTTTGAGTCTTCACCGTTCTTCTCCTTTTTCTTCATCTGCTGCTCCAGGCGTTCAGCCTGAGTCTTCTCTTCTTTCTCAGCCTTTTCAATCACCGTAGTCAGTTCGGCCAGAGACTTCTTCACCGGCTCCTGTGTGAAGGAAGAACCTGCCGTCCGTGCTCCGCAACCTTCGATCGCAGGAATGCTGTAGCTCTGATCCAGACTGCGGATCGCAAAGGCGACGTCCTGCAGTTCTTGATTAACGGACTTCGCAACCACGGTCAGACCGGTGGTCAGGCCGACAACCGCGATAGTCCCCACAACGACAGCTTCGGCTGACAGCAGGACCCCAGCTTCATCACGCCACAACTGAGCAAACAGATTCATCTCTCAATCTCCCCAAAGTTATATGATTTAACGACTTAAGACCGGCCAAGTTCTCTCGACAGGCGAGGTCCGTCTGAATCGACTTTGAGGATTGTGACGATTACTTTACATCGGCCACAATGTTAA
>CAIXQV010000031.1 GCA_903921605.1 uncultured Planctomycetaceae bacterium
AGTTCCCGTCCCTCTTTGGTCACTGCTGAACTCCTTTTGAACTCAATCGAAGCTAAGATCCCAGGCTCGGGGCTTCGGAGTTTGTTGTGGCTAATCAACGCGATGCCGGAAGCTGGTTGATCCATGCAAGCAGCTCGGATCGCCGCCATCTCGGATGCACTGACAATCGAACCGGTGACGGCACTTTGCCGGCGGAAACGAGACCACTGAAGGTCCGCAGGCTGACGTTCAACATTTTGGCGGCCTCGTCTCTTGTCAGTAGCTCTGGCGTTGCCGCGTTCGAAGTCTTCGTTGTCATCTTCGTTGCTCCCCATTACCTTTCGAGTCCATCTGACAGCCCCGCACAGCACGCGGCGTCCTTTGGTGAATCATTTGATCAAAAAGGAAACGGCCTGCCAGATCGCTCTGACGGCCGTTGCGGGATGTTGCGGGATCTTGCGGGATCTTGCCGTGTTACGGGTCGGATTTTTGCTTGAACTCTGGCAGGTTCAGGCCCCAGTTTTCAGCCAGTCTACGTGTCAGACGAACTGGTCCGCCACGATTACCTGTTTCACATTGAATTTCTGCAGCGTTTTTCTTTCGAATCTTCGTCCAAGTCCGTTCGCTTGATGACAGCCCCGCTTCTTTTCTTAGCTCTCGCCATTCTGTCGGGGTTCGATAGAGGGTCATCAGTGTGTTGTCCAGCAACGCCTCCTTTGTCGTCGAATCACTGGCCGAATGACTGTTGTCAGAGGATGTAGTTTCTTGAGTTCCTGAAGCACAAGATTGCTCCTCGGTAAGCTGGTCATCAATCTGCGGGGCGATGTCCTGCAACGTATCTTTTTTCGTCGAATCACTGGCCGAGTGACTGTTGTCAGAGGATGTCGTTTCTTGCGTTCTTGAAACACAGGATCGCTTCCCGCGAAGCTGTTCATCAATCGCGACTCTCAGCTTCGACATCGTATATTCCACAGGCACAGTTTTGCCCAACTGGATCAGATCGTTGAAGGCTTCGTCGTCATCCCCATCTATCAAATCTTCGACGATATCCAAGAGGCACCTCGGATCGCGGTACAGATCCGCATTCGGAGTGTTCACTCCGTGCTGTCGATAAAACTCTGTCAAGGATTCCATCTCAGTGTGAACCAGACTCCGCATGTCGATCTGACGATCACGGCACCATTCAACAATTGCCTTCAACTGTGCCAAAAGCGTTCTGCACACAAACTCGTGTTCGGCATCGGCCACTGGACGTTCGTCGATCAAGTGGGGGTAGCCAAATTTGCTTGGCACAACGAAGTGCGGCCGCGACACCCTCTCCGCGAACGAATCCCGCAGGAGGTCATCCAGACTCGTTGGCAGGGATTCAAACAGAGGTTGGTGGGAAAACGCTGCTTCGCGGTCAGCTTTTGCTGTTGCTGCGTCAGATTGTTCGCGCAGCCGCAATACACGTCGTTCATGCTTGTTCATCGCGGAGCTTCCAGTGTAGCTCACCAGATAATGTAGAAGGGGGAAAGCAGAATCTGGAATCTGCCTTGTCGGGCGCAATGATCAGTCGAGCCCTATCCCGCAACACGGAAACGTAAGCACAGTGCATTCGGTGCACAGAACTCCGGGATATTTCCGAAACTTTCGGAAGTCGAGATGCACTGGGAGTAATGAGTTTTCGTTGTTGCAGCGTCCGGTGTCACTGCAGCAGTTTCAACTGCGTCGCCGATGGCGAACTTTACATGCCTGTCCCGCAGCATTCCAAACCGCCTCTCAGACATCCGTATGGCCAATTTGGCCCAGACGTCGAAGCTCTGGCTCGGCACCTAAGCGGATCGATTCAGAACGTTGCTCACTGTTTGTGGTGCCCACAGCTTGCCCCGCTTCGTTGAAATTTTTAACGCGTGGAGCTCTTTCGCGATGCCCTGCAGGCTGTAGCCCTTTTCACGCAACGACTTAATCAGGGCAATGGTCTCCAGTTCGCCAGGATTCTCAATCAACGTTTCACCGTCGGCTCTAAGATCGTACCCAAATGGCACTTCTCCGAGGAACCTTCCCTGCTCACGCATGTGTGACATGGCTGCTTTGGTGCGTTCGCTGATCTGATTCCTCTCAAACTCCGCCAGTACTGCCAGCATTTGAAAGACCATTTTCCCCGCAGCGCTGGTCGTGTCGATCTTCTCTGAGAGACTCACGAGGTCGGCGTTGGCTCTGTTTAGCCGCTCCGAGATTGCAATCGTGTCCTTCGTAGATCGGGCGAGGCGACTAAGCGAGTACACAACGAGGACACCTTTGGTCTTTGTGACGGCGGTCAGGGCGTTCTGCAATTCTGGCCTGTTGTCGGCCCGCTTGCCGCTGATGCCAGCATCAACAAACACGCCCGCAAGTTGAAAGTCGTTCACCACGCACCATGCTTCAACCCTTGATCTCTGTGCGTTCAGACTGACGCCTTCCGTTGCCTGTTCTTCGGTGCTGACTCGGATGTACGCGATCGCCGGTTTCATGCTCGATACCCAAATTGCAGGTTGACATTGATGATGTTCATCAAACGGGGAACCCCGATTGATGGATAAATGGAAAACAGAACGGAAGAAAGCAGAACGGAAGTGGAACACGACGAGTTGCCCTCCCGGAATTGACGAGGCGGCTCTTCATTCACCGTTAGAGTGTTGAGGCGGAATCCGCAAAGAAGCGACAGGGGCAGGTAAAAAAAGCGAAAAAGTGGAAGCCGGCCCCCCCTCCATAAACCTTCCCGCTCAGTGGGCCGGAAGGTCATACTGGAAACCAGTCAGCAACATCCCTGCTGACTGGGCAAGGATGTCAGAGGGGAGTTCAGACCAAATCAGATGCCCATTGAGTTGGGACGTTCGCGACTGAATCGTTGGGTATGGGATCCAGATCGCCCCAGAACTTGAGTTTGAGGAGTTCCACTCAAAGGCTCATCGCCATCTGCATCGTCAGGATCGTTTTGTCCTGGGCTGTCCCGAACAGGTTCGAGCCCAGCTTCTGGTCCTGAATCTTTGTCGGATCCTTCAGGCGTGATTCCTTGCCATGTTGCAGCCAGGCAGTGAAGGCATTGGCAGCGTTCCACGCTGTCGCCCCGGCGATCTCCAGTTCCTGTTCGAACCGGCCGCTGACCCAATTCATGGCGTCGAGAGCGGTCTCACGGGCTTTCTTTTCCGTGGCGGTGGCAGGAACATCGGCGATTGGGCCGATGGTGCGTGTGTACGCTTCCAGCCAGAACCGTTTGACCGATTCCCGGCTGACGTCCTTGGCCGCCAGCTGGTCGATGAACTCCCGAGTTGTGTCCAGAGTTCGACCATACAGCCCGAGGATCATCTTCGCTTCTTCGATCCGCTTGCGTGGGTCACCCACGTGGCTGATCTGGAAAGCGGTCGGTTTGATCCGGGAACTCAGTTCCCGCTCATTGTCAGGGATAACCATGTGGAGAGTGTTCGAGCAGAC
>CAIXQV010000032.1 GCA_903921605.1 uncultured Planctomycetaceae bacterium
ACGGCTGACATCATCGGCGGCAATTCCGGAAGTCCGGTTGTCAACAAAGCCGGAGAACTTGTCGGTCTGATCTTCGATGGCAATGTCCAGTCGCTGTCCGGTAACTATGTTTACACGGACAAACAGGCACGTTCTGTTTCCGTTCACTCCAGTGCAATTCGCGAAGCGTTGCAGGTTGTTTACGGAGCTGACAACATCGTGAAGGAACTGGGCCAGTAGTTTAATCAAGCCGCCGAGGCCGGAAATGAGTCCGCAGTGTTGTCGACGCCCACAGCTCATTTTTTGTGACCTGCTGGGCTGAGCGGTTCGCGTTGCGTGTTGATACTGTTGAGAACTGTGGATGGCGGGCCCTGTTAAGAACGCGGGAGTTGGCTCCGAGTAAGAAACGTGGTCGGTTCTGGCAGGTGTCCCGCTTTGCAGAGTGTGGGATACCATCTAGCATCCTCATACGGCACGCTTCGCTTTGTCGTGGCTTCAGGCTGCGTCACATTTGAACGCTGCGCGAAATGACTCGTCGACTCGACTCAAGGTGGCACTGCCGTATGAAGCTCTTTATTGCTCGACTGCTACTTTCAGTGTTGGCCGGGGGCTGCCTAGTTCTCGGTTTGACACCGATTGCTTCAGCTCAGTCTTTGGACGATGCACTTCGGCAGACGCCGGTGGAAGATCTGGTGACGCGAGCGAAAGCGGAGGGAGATGCCGCCAGAGGTGCGGTGGTGTTTTTTCAACAGCAAATGGCGTGTGCGAAATGCCATTCTGTTGGTGGAACATTGCCGTCATCACTGGGGCCGGATCTTGCCACATTGGCGAAAGAGGCAACTGACGAAACAATTGTCGAATCAGTCTTGCTGCCATCGAAGGTGATTCGCAAGGGTTTTGAATCCGTCACGCTGGTAACAAACGATGGCCAATCCGTCGTTGGAATTCTTGTCGAACGCACGGCAGAGAAAGTTGTGATCCGCGATGTGACTCGCAATGGCGAGCAAGTGACGTTTGCTGTGACTGATCTCGATGAAGTCGTTGAGAATACCGTTTCACTGATGCCAGCCGGTCAGATGAACCAGCTGGCCAGCCAACAGCAGTTCTATGATCTGATCCGGTATCTGATAGAGATCCGCGATGGCGGGGCGGCTCGGGCGAAAGAGTTGCAGCCATCTGCCGCGTTGCTGACTCTGAAAATTCCGGAGTACGAGCAACACATTGACCATGCGGGATTTATCCGGGAATGGGATGACGATGCCTACAAACGAGGCGAAGCGATTTATCGCCGAGTCTGCCAGAACTGTCACGGCACGAAGGATCAAGCCGGTTCGTTGCCCACATCTTTAAAATTCGCCAGCGGAAAATTTCGCAGTGGCAGCGATCCGCACACAATGTATCAAACGCTGACCAAAGGCTTTGGCCTGATGGCGGCTCAAACATGGATGGTGCCGTCGCAGAAGTATGACGTCATTCACTACATCCGTGAGACCTACCTGAAGCCGCACAATCCGTCTCAATATGTCGAGATCAACGAGGCACTGTTAGCTCGTTTGCCCGAGGGGGATACTCGCGGCCCGGCACCGAGCACGATTCAACCGTGGAATGCCATGGACTATGGCCCCAGCCTGACGCATTCTTATGAAGTGCCGGGTTCGTTTCACAACATCGCCTACAAAGGAATCGCGATGCGTCTCGATCCCGGCGCGGGCGGGGTTTCACGTGGTCGGTATTGGATGATGTTCGATACTGATACGTTGCGAATGGCAGCGGCCTGGAGTGCTGCTGATCCTCCCAGCTCCGAGCAGAACTTTATCGACTGGAGAGGAATCCAGTTTAATGGCGAACATCAGATTCATCCGACTGTCATGGGATCAGTGCTCGCCTCCAATGGAACGGGTCCCGGCTGGGCGAATCCCGCGAATGGCGAATTCACAGACGACCAACGTGTGCTGGGGCGAGATAATCTGCGTTACGGTCCTCTGCCGCGAAACTGGGGACGATTCAAGGGCACGTATTATCACGAACAGCAGGTGATCCTGTCGTATTCGATCGGCAATACAGATGTGCTGGAATTGCCATCCGTGCAGGTCAGCGATGAGCCGTCTCAGCCACCGTTGTTCCTTCGCACATTTAATGTGGGACCTCGAGATCGCGATCTGATGCTACAAGTCGCGCAGCAGGAAGATGCGATTGGCGAGCGGCAGGGCGTCAGCCCTCCGAGCACTGCACGCGCCGCTACTGCTGAAACCAGGAATACAGAAGACACAGGGAGTGCTGACGCTCTACCGCTCGTCGGCGGAGTGATTCGATTCGGCTCCAATCCGACGATTGCATCCAATGCCGATGAAGCTCGGTTGCCTGAGTTCGACGGTCACACATATGGCGAAGTCAAAGACGCCACAGACTTCGATATGACTCAGGATTTCACAATCACTGCCAGATTGAAAACTCGGACCGATGGGACGATCTTTGCAATCACAAAACCCGACTCGCCATGGGTTCCAAATGGGCAATCGCTTTTTATTCGAGAAGGTCGGCTGACATTCGACATTGGCTGGGTCGGAGCGGTGACCTCGAAGAAGAAAATCACCGATGGAAAATGGCATGACGTTGCCGCAGTGTGGACGAAGGCTACTCAGCAACTCACGCTGTTCGTTGATGGCAAGCCGAACGGGCAGGGACAACTTGCGGCCAACGGGAAGCTGACCGACGGAGTTGTTCGAGTGGGATTCACGTCTCCGAATTTCCCCGAATCGGAATCATTTTTCACGGGGGAACTTGAGAATGTCCGCTTCTACAAAACCGCTCTGCTGCAGCAATTGAAATCTGGGTCATCGCTGAAAGAGCGGAAAGAAGATCTTGTTGCTGAATGGCAGTTTCTCAAGACAACATCGCCGAATGCCTCGGTTGTTTTGGACGCCACCGGCCACGGCCATGATGCGACTTTGATCCAGGGTAGCGAGCCGTCGGTTAGGCCGTCGACATTACTTGCAGGACTCGCACCGTCAACAATGAATGCCACCTGGTCTAGTCCTGATGGCCGACTACTGCTCACAATTCCGGCTGGCAAAGAACCCCTGCGTTTCACTGTTTGGATGTCGGCTGAAGACAGTTCTGGCAAAGCAACGCCCTCGATTTTACACACTGAGCAGGATCTTCATTCGCTCATTTCCGGCGGGCCAGCTCGCTGGAATCAGAAGATCACAACCACCGCGACCATCGGTGCATCGGACGCTCCATTCGCAACCGATTTTCTGACAGCCCCCGAGAATAATCCGTGGGTCGCACAGACTCGATTTACCGGCCTCGATTTCTTCGAGGATGGCCGCATGGCGGTATGCTCATGGGACGGAGATGTCTGGCTGGTCGATGGTTTCCTGAAAGGCGATCAGCTCACGTGGCAGCGGATTGCCAGCGGTCTCTATCAGCCACTCGGTCTGAAAATAGTCGATGGGAAAATTCATCTCACGTGTCGCGATCAACTGGCCGTACTGCACGACCTGAATGGTGATGAAGAGATCGACTACTTTGAATGCCTCAACAACGATCATCAGGTGACCGAGCATTTTCATGAGTTCGCGATGGGGCTCCAGACTGACGCTGAAGGGAACTTCTACTATGCCAAGTCCGGACGACACGCATTGGAGGCTGTTGTGCCGCATCATGGGACTCTGTTGAAGGTCAGCAAGGACGGTTCCACAACCGAGATCCTCGCGAATGGGTTTCGAGCCGCCAATGGTGTGTGTTTGAATCCGGATGGGTCGTTTGTGGTCACAGATCAGGAAGGTTTCTGGAATCCGAAGAACCGCATTAACTGGGTGACTCTGGCTGAAGATCGAAAGCCAAAGTTTTACGGCAACATGTTCGGCTACCATGATGTGAAGGATTCTTCGGACGACGCCATGGAGCCGCCTCTGTGCTGGATCACAAACGCATTTGACCGTTCGCCGGGAGAATTGTTGTGGGTCAACAGTGATCGCTGGGGGCCGTTGAATGGTTCACTGCTGAATTTGTCGTACGGTTACGGAAAGGTGTTTTTGGTTCCTCATGAGTCCGTCGATTTGAAGGGCAAAGGTCGCCAGATGCAGGGCGGCATGATCGAACTGCCAATCCCAGCATTTCCCACCGGCGTGATGCGAGGCCGTTTTCATCCGGCCGATGGCCAGCTTTATCTGTGCGGCATGTTTGCGTGGGCCGGGAGTGCAACAACGCCGGGCGGTCTCTATCGTCTACGGGCGACTGGCCAGCCGATGCATCTGCCTGCCGAAATTCATGCCACAAAGAGAGGGATGAAGTTGCGGTTCACAGAACCGCTGAATCCAAATTCGATTAAGGCCGAAAACGTTCGGTTGAAAGTCTGGTCGCTGAAGCGAACTGCGAACTACGGATCAGAACATCACGATGAGCATTCTCTGGACATCACTAGCCTTGAACTTTCAGACGACGGCCTGACCTTAACGGTACTGTCAGAGATCAAGCCCACATGGTGCATGGAGATAGGCTACTCATTGCAGGCCGCCGACGGCAAAGCCATCAGCGGCGTGATCCACAACACGATCCATGGAGTAGCGTCAGAATAAGCCAATACAAGCCAGAAAGATCAGGATCGCAGATCGATGCGAACAACCGCTCAACATTTCGTTTACCGGCGAGCCACAGGCGTAGGCGCACTCATTTTCCTGCCCTTCACAAATCACATCAAGTCATCGTGGTTAGTGAGTTCGTTTGCAGGCAGGATTCCCTGATGCTTCGGCTACGCCTGCGGCTCGCCGTTAAACGATGGCGTTTGCGTTAGTGGCAGGTGGTCCAACCAGCGGTGTTGATTGCAGCAGACGGCGACACAAACCTCCACGACTGCGGTGATTTCCCGTCGTCCTCGGGATTCCGCGCAACGTCGGCAATGGCCTGTGGAATGCCATCCTCTGAATCAAGGTAGACTTTCCACTCGTGAGCTGACCACATTCGATGCGGGCGGTCTCCGGGACTGACGTTTGATTTCAGGGGATGATTGAGGAGAATGCAACTGTCAGATCTCGGCGTCACCAACGAGAATTCTGGCGATTGGACGAAACAACCGGCTGTTGCTGAGGCCTGGCATTTGCCCCGGGAAAAGTGCTGCATTGTCGCGCGACCGGCGACGAGTTCACTTTCGAGACTACAGCCAAAGCCGATACGATCCACAAGCGGACCAAACTTCTTTTCCCAGGACATTGGGCTGACTCTCATGGTCATGGTCACGTACGTCTGACCAAGCATTGAAGACAGCCTCTGCAATTTCTACGTACATGACCTTTGTATGGATGGGATGGACTGACGGATGAGTCGAACGTCAACGATTTTCTCGTATTGCAACGACTCAGAAGGGAACGAATATGGCATGATCTCAATGCTCTCTCTGAACAAACCACTGAGGTATTTGGTCGTTGGGATGTCACGCTCGCTGTGGAACGGGAACGTCCAGGCCAACCTTTTGTGGACCTCAAATGTCTCCTGCATGTCGTTCGCGTGAGTCGACTCGTCTCAACGAGTGTTGAGAAGCTCTTTAACCTTTTCCCGTAAAGAAACGAAACTGAATGGCTTTGTTAGAAAGGCGGCTTTGGGAATAGTAATGCCTGATGGATCTTCGTTGAAACCTGAAATAAATAAGACTCGAACGTCGGGCCGTTGTTGAAGAAGTTGTCGGGCACATTCCTGGCCGGAACACGTTGGCATCATCAGGTCGCTCACCAGCAAATGGATTTCTCCGCCATAGTTTCGAGCTTTCTCCAGTGCGGCCTGTCCATTTTCCGCTTCGAGGACGCTGTAACCGTCTTGCTTCAGCGCGATTGAAACGACCTGCCTGACTCGTGGCTCATCATCGACGATCAGAATCGTTTCTGTGCCCTTCGTTGAACTATGGCTTACGTCATAGGAACCTGAATTGATCTCCTCGTCGATCAGCGGCAGGTAGATCCGAAAAGTCGTACCTTCTCCCACGATGCTCGACACTTCAATGTGTCCACCACTTTGCTTGACAATGCCGTACACAGTGGCCAGCCCAAGTCCTGTGCCCTTGTCTCCGGATTTAGTGGTGAAGAACGGCTCAAATACTTGCGGAAGAAGGGACGCCGGTATTCCCGTTCCGGTGTCAGAAGCTGACAGAACGACATATTTCCCGGCGCTTACATCGAGAAATTGCTCAGTGATTCCTGCACCCAACTCCGTGTTGGACGTCGCCAGCGTTAGTCTTCCGCCAGTTGGCGGTTCGATCGCATCCCGGGCGTTTGCGGCAAGGTTAAGAAGTACCTGCCCGATTTGTGATGCGTCGACGCGTGTGTTTCCCAATTCCGCTGCCAGCTTTGTTTCAACAACGATATCTGCTCCGACCAATCGTTGGAGCATCGTATACATGTCGCTGATCACCGCGTTAAGATTAACCACAGTTGGCATCAACGTCTGCTTACGACTAAACGCCAGAATTTGCTGAGTCAGCGTGGCTGCGCGCTTTCCCGCCTCGCTGATTTCTCGCAGGTAATTATTGCGCTCATCAAGGGTAGTGCCGTCACCATAAAGAATCTCAGCATACCCGAGTATAACTGCCATGATGTTGTTGATGTCGTGAGCAATTCCACCGGCAAGGCGGCCGATTGCATCCATTTTCTGTGACTGTCGCAGGTGCATTTCCAGTTGACGACGCTCGGACACATCTCGAAAGACCAAAACAGCCCCGGAAATTCTCCCAGTGACGTCGCAAATAGGAGCCGCGCTGTCTTCGATCGGCCGTTTAACGCCATTCCGATCGATGAGTAAAGTGCCCGTGTCAAGCGTGCCCGGTTTTCCCGTTTGCAAACACTCGAAGATCGGGTTTTGAACCGTGTCACCTGTCACCTCATTAACGATACAGAAAATCTTCCGGATATCCTCTCCGACGACTTCCTGCTGGTTCCATCCAGTCAAGCTTTCCGCCAAGGTGTTGATAAATCGAATGCAACCGTCCCGGTCTGTGGCAATTACGCCATCACCGATACTTCCGAGTGTCGCAGCAAGCCATTGTTCATTCTCCTGAAGGCGACGATTCGCCTGATGCTTGTACAGTCCGATTTCGATCGCCGTCTGGAGGTCACGATCGTCATACGGTTTCAGTACATAACCATAGGGTTCTGTCAGTTTCGCTCTCTGGATTGCGGCATCGTCCGAGAACGCTGTCAGAAACACGATAGGAACGTTTTCACGCTTGCGGATAATGCCTGCAGTTTCGACCCCGTCCAGTCCCGCGCCGAGGTTGATATCCATCAGGATCATGTCAGGCCGTGTTTCAGCAACCGCCAGCAAAGCATCTTCACCGTTTGATACTGAAGCGGCTATGGAATATCCCATGCCTTTCAGTTGTTTCTCGATCCCTCGTGCGATAATTCGCTCGTCTTCTACTATCAAAATGCTGGCAGAAGTCACGATGCATCGCCTTAGGGTGGTGTGGAGTGAGGCAACTTATTTAGTTGTCCTGCCATTGGGGAATCGGACGCTGATGGTGGTGCCAACGCCGGTGGAGAGTTCAATCGAACCACCAAGCTGATCGATCAGAGTATTGACCAATTGAAGCCCGAAGGAGGAAGTGTTGCGGAAATCGATGTCACTCGGCAATCCCGGGCCGTTGTCTGAAACGCGAAGAATGTTAAATACCTCATCCAGACGATGAAACTCGATCGCGAGGCGAGGTTCGGCGTGGTCACGAAATGCATGTTTGAAGCAATTCGAAATCAGCTCATTGAGAAGAAGTCCGCAGGGAATTGCCAAATCAATCGGGACAGGTGCAATTCCGATACTCAAATCTACGTGAATCTGATCCTCAGACACCCGATTCGCTCGAAGGAGATCTTCGATAAGTTGACTCAGGTAGTCGTGGAAATCAACGCGAGCCAGATCCTGCGATCTGTAGAGACGCTCGTGGATCATTGCCATCGACTTAACCCTTCCTCGTGATTCGGCAAACATCTTAAGAGTGGCCGGGTCGCTCGTGTGCTCAGACTGCAGGTCCAGTAATGTAGAGACGACCTGCAGATTGTTCTTTACGCGATGGTGAATCTCACGCAACATAACGTCCTTTTCTTCAACGGCCTCCCGCAATGCGTTCTCGGCAAGTTTCTGTCGACTGACGTCGCGGGAGACATTGGACGCGCCAGTAATCTGGCCGTTGAGATTGCGAATGGGCGACACTGTGGCGGACACCTGGATGAGCCGGCCATCTTTGTGAACTCGCGTTGTCTCCATTGGATCGATCTTCCGTCCGCTCCGAAGCCGAGTCAGAATGCTGTCTTCCTCTGCAAGCAAATCTGGTGGGATCAGCATCGTCATGGGACGCCCGACAATCTCATCGGCGGTGTAACCGAAAACGTTCGTCGCGCCTTGGTTCCAGCTTTCGATGATCCCGTCAGGATTCTTGCTTATGATCGCATCTTCGCTCGATTCGACGATTGAGGCCAATCGCCTGGACATTTCCTCGGCCCGTATTCGCTGCGTGATGTCGACTATTGTGCCCAGGTGTCCATAAACCGTCTCCGTCAGATTGCGCAGTGCCACGGAACGCCCGGAGAGCCACGTGATTCTACCAGTCGGCGTCAGGAATCGGTACTCGGAAGAAAACTCTCTTAGACTTGTCGCAGCCTCCTCCCACTCGCGAGCGACGCGGACGCGATCGTCCGGATGCAATGCATTTGCCCAGCCGGGACCTAAAGCGGCTTCCTCCGAAAACCCAGCCATCTCACACCAGCGAGCGTTAACAAACAAACAGTTGCCAACGCCATCCGTTTCAAAGATCCCCACGGGGGCATTCTTTGCAAGAGCTTTGAACCGTTCTTCACTCATGCGTAGTGCGATTTCCGAGCGTTTATTTGCCGTAATGTCATGGCCTTCCGCAATCAACATGAAAACATTGCCGTATTCGTCTTGGCACGGTGTGAGAGCAAAATCCACCCAGATCAGTGTGCCATCAACTATTGGATGCGACGCTTCAAACTGCTCCCTCTTGCCCCCTGCTGCATTTGCAATAGCCTGCTGCAAGCGTGTTTGCTGTGCCGAATCATGTATCCACCAGCGAGTTTGCCAAAACGGCTTGCCAAGGACTTCGGATTCCGTGGCCCCCGTTGCTGCAAGGGCCGTCCGGTTGGCTTCCATGAGAACTCCATCGGGGGACAACAGGCTGACGAACTGAAACTGCGAATGGAAAATCGCTTTAAAGCGTGATTCAGAGACCTGGCGTTCTCGTAAAACAACAGCAAGCATGAGCGACGTCAGGCAAACAGACGCGACAAACAATTGCGTCGCCAGGACTTGGTCAGCAGCGGAAACCTCGACCGTACCAACGGAATGGTGGCGAGACAGTGTGGCCCACGTGCCAACGAGCGATATCACGACAATCGCCACTGAAGTCCCTTGAAGATCTGATCGCAGTGTGACCCAGATCATCAAAGGAAATACAAAGTACGGAGCCGTTAGCAGCGCCATCGGCTCATGATGATTTTCTCCAAAAGCCTTCCAGACAAATCCAGCGGTCAGCAGGATGATAAGGCCAACTTCGATTCTCCGCATACGCTGCATCTTGCCATGCAGGACCGGCCTCACCAGGGACAGCACGATTGGAGCGAACAGGATCATTCCCAGAGCATCGCCCAACCACCAGATCTTCCAGACCGCCAGAAATGATGGCGCACCCAATCCGATGGTGACGACTCCCGCCCCAAACAAACCTGTAACCGCGCAGACCACCGATGGTGCCGCAAACATGATGAGCACATCGACTGGCCGGTCAAGACTCATCGGAAGACCACGCATCCGTCGCATCAGGTATGCGATCAGAACCGGTTCGACTGCATTGACAAAGGCAAAGCCGGCGGACACATCCGCACTGTGGCCATGGCAGACATTTGCCAGAAGATTGCCGCAAAACGCCGCGAGCGAGGCGTTCCACCAGTTTCGTTTCTTTGTGGTGAGGAGATATCCAAGCAACAGGCCACCCGCTGGCCAAAAGACAGCAATCTTTTCCGGCAGCAGAACGAACTCCACGCCGAGCATCGAGACTGCGAAATACAGAACGGCGATCAACACCAGTCTCAAGACGGGACTATCATCCTTTTCATTTGGCATACCAGTGCACCCTGTCGCGCGCAAAAAGACCTGGCTGCGAGTTCACAACGCGTGGAAAAAGGATTCGCAACGGATCAGCGTGAGGATAGCATCGTTCTTGCCTGAGTGTCACTGTCGATCGAGTAGCACTGTCCATCGAGTGACAATGTCAACCTGTGAACAGGACCAGACGCTGGGAACCGCCATCATCTTGACGGGACTTCGTCCAGTGATTTGCTGGAGGTTGGAATGCGTTCCGGCCACTTCTGGTGCGGCCGAGTATGTCTCAGCCCCCACAAGCTACTTCAAGCTGTACTTGTAAATCCGCCGATCATTTATGAACACCCACAGATTTTTGTCGGGGTCTGCAAAAAGACTTAGGTCGTCCAGGGAATTGCCATCGATCAGAAGCAAATCGGCCAACGCTCCAGCTTCGACAACGCCAAGTCGCCCTGGATATCGATTTCTGGGCCTCGATAGAGCAAGAAGTTCCGCGTTGTTTTTAGTGATCATGTGGACGGCCTCGGCCGCAGTGAATCATTGCTCAATTTTCAGTATATCGGGGGACTGATTCTCCGCGAGGGTTGGGTCAAACATGATGTCCGTTCCCCACGCAAGCTTGACCTTATGTTTCCGAGCCATGCGATCAGCCAGCTCCGTACCGTCAACTACTAATTGTTTCTTGACGGGAGTCATCTCCGGGGCTGCGGACGGTGCCGGATCCAGCGCCTGCAGGCTCAGCCATACGTCCTTTTTCGCAAGCAATTCGATTGAGGCTTCATCCAGCAGTTGTCCGTGTTCGACACATTTCACGCCGGCTTCCACAGCGCGCCTAACGGCCTTCGGAGTATAGGCATGGACTGTGACATCTGTTCAACGTAAGGCCGACAAGTCCGTAGAGCAAAGCCAGTGTTGCAGCCGAACGCAGGAAAAGGTTGGGCAATGGAAGCATTCCGGCAGCAATGGCTGAGAATATCACAAACACGAAGCGTCGAACGATCAAGAAGGCAGTATTGGAGATCTGGCCCAAGCTGTGGCAAAACCTCAGAGCCAGTCGGGAAACGGAGTTGCTGCGTCGTTTCGACATCAAGGATGTGTGCAATTGGCTCGGCAATACCCCGGCAGTCGCATTGATGCATGATCCGCGGGCTGGCAACGACGCCTTGAGGAAAGCAACTCTTGCCGTGAGTCCCACAGTTGCAGGGGACCTAAACACGCCCGAATCAACGGGATTGGCTGGAATAGAGCGGAAGTCGACAAGAAGGAAAGACCAACAAAAAACGCCCATCTTGCGAAAAGCCAGTCATAAACGGGCTATCGCAAGAGGGCGTGAGGTGCTCCCAGTAGGACTCGAACCTACGACCTACGGATTAAGAGTCAGTTGCTCTACCAACTGAGCTATAGGAGCAGTGAGGCACATGATATCGTCAGGACTATGCGTTTCCAAGTATCACGCTCGCAAAAACGCGGGATCG
>CAIXQV010000033.1 GCA_903921605.1 uncultured Planctomycetaceae bacterium
GGCGGTCGATCTGTCGAAAGAGCATCAGTCGATTCACGAGCTTTATGCTCTGAAAGACGAAGACATCGGGCCATTTGGACGCCAATGTTTGCTGGCTCGGCGGATGGTGGAACGAGGTGTTCGGTTTGTGCAGATTTTCTGCGGGGCTGAAAATACCGGTGCCAAAAAGATACGGCCAAACTGGGATTCTCACGAAGACATCGTCCGCGATCATGGATACTGGGGCCGAGTTCTCGACACCGGCGTGCACGCGTTGCTCAGCGATCTGAAGTCTCGAGGGTTGCTGGAGTCGACGCTGATTATTTGCACCAGTGAATTTGGTCGTCAGCCTTTTATGCAGGGCAAGCAAAAGGGCCGCGATCACAATCCCGGAGTTTTCACAGCGTGGATGGCGGGCGGTGGCATTAAAGGCGGGACGAGCTACGGTTCCAGCGATGAGTTTGGCTTTAAGGCCGCGGAGAATCCAACGTACTCTTACGACCTGCACGCAACCGCCTTGCATCTGCTGGGACTGGATCATGAGCGATTATCGTATTACCACAACGGGATTGCTCGGCGCTTGACCGATGTGCATGGTCATGTGATTCGAGAGATTGTGAACGCGTGATCCAGAACGAAACACCAGCTCCATCCGCCACCGGGCCTGCCCCGGTGGTCCATAGGCTTATGCACCACTCGTGGGACAACTTTCGTTCTGATTTCGCCTCTACGCTGCGAAACACAGCCCGAGTCCACGCCATTGGGGATTATCCCGGTAGCGGAGTTTTGTTGACTACCAGAAGATACTGAACATGTCATCCGCATACGAAAAACAATTGCTCGAACCACCGCTTTCACAGTGGCCTGCAGTTCGTTGTGTTCTGCACAACGAACGACTGCAGACGCTGCGAGACAGCGCGCGACGACGGTTGGTCGGCGCGGCAATCGGTTATCGAGCGAAGCTGATTGAGATTGGTCGTACGGCCGGTTTGTTTGCTGAAGATGTTCAAGCGATCTCAGGAGACCCCGGTTCACAACCATTGATCGTGACGGGGCATCAGCCGGTTATTTTTCATTCGGGTCTGACATTTAAGTACCAGACGACAGAAACATTCGCACTCGAACACAATGCTGTCGCCGTCGCCGTTGTGATTGATACCGATGAAGGCGATGCCGGAGCATTCCCGTTCCCGAACTCCGACGCGCCGTTTCAGTTACTGGACGATAAAACACAGCCGAATTCGTCGCTGACAACGTCGTCGCAGATGACTGCATCAACTGGATCCTTCAGCGTTGAGTCCTCGTTGTTGGGTGCCTGCCATCGCAAACCTGCAGACCTGATCCTGTCTGAAGTCGCACGTGCTCACGCTGCACTGCAGAATTGTGGATGCCACCGCGAAGCTGAGCGTTTCCTGCAGATCGCGCAGCAATACGCGGCTTTGGCGACGGATTCGATGATGGAGGCCAATCTGATCGTGCGGTGGAACGCAGGCATTGCCGGGCGAATGCCGGAGATCCCGCTGTCAACAATCTGCTCGTTTCCCGAAGTGTTGCAGTTCTTTGCCGAGTTGCTCGCTCGGCCCTTTGAGTTTGCTCGTTGCTACAACAACTCATTGGAGACGTTTCGCGCCGAACACAAGATTCGTAACGCCGCGAATCCGTTTCCGAATCTGCGCATTGAAGAATCCGATTGCGAACTGCCGTTCTGGTTGGTCGATCCGGTGAAAGGAACGCGCGAGATTGTGTCGATCCGGAAACAGGGCTTCGAAAGATTTTTGGAGGCCAATGGAACAAATATCACGGAGATATTGCCGGGCAATGAAGCGGCTTCGTTGTTCACCTTGCTGGTCGGTGGGCGACAACTGATTCCTCGTGGCGGGCTAATCACGGCCACACTGAGAATCTTGTTCAGCGATCTGTTTGTGCACGGCACGGGCGGTGGACACTACGATTTTTTCACGAATCAGTTCATACGTGCCTGGTGGAACGTGGAGCCGACTCCGTTTTCCGTTGCCAGCGCGTCGAGATACCTGTTCGATCAGGAACGTCAGCAGTTATCTCGCCTGCAGCAGATCTCGGACAACCTCCGCGATTATCAATTCAATCCACAGAGGTATTTTGGAACCGGCGTCTTCTCATCGGACACAGAAACCGCACTCCGCACAGCCCTGGCGGAGAAGGAATCGGCCGTGATGGCCTTGCGAACTGCTCGGGAATCCGGACTGCCAGCCGATGATATCGGGCGCAGGATTCAGCGACTGGGCGATCTGATTAAAACGACGGTCACCGCCGAGTTCTCTGCTCAATTGACCCAGCTTCAAGCGCTGTCGAACGAGACGGTGGCCGCTGTGAACAGCAGAACATGGCCGTGGTTCTTTTTCGCCTAACCCGAAAGCAGCCATGCTCACATAAGAAGCAGCAGCAGCTTTTTGCTTGGAAATCTGGTAGCTACAACAGGAATTTCGTGTGCAGTTCTGTCGAGAAAGCACCATTGTACGGTCGCTTGAATGGTGTGTTCCCTGTGGTGTACGGTTACACTTGTGAACGGCCAGGCAGTATCTGAAAACATAACGGACATACCCCCATGTTGTGCCGAGTCGCGGATTCGTTGTTTTGGATGAGTCGATATCTGGA
>CAIXQV010000034.1 GCA_903921605.1 uncultured Planctomycetaceae bacterium
CATCCGGGTCGACGGTGACGGCAGGCGATTTTGGAGCCGTAATGACTCTGGGCAGTGGCAATAATCTCAACGTCACAGGCGACGACGGTGCATTTGCGTGGACTTATGGCGGGTTCACTGGAAACGTCACGTCGTCAGCCGGTAGCGCTGTTCTCGTGACCGTTGGAACGGCGACGCAGGCTATCGTCCACGGGAAGGACAATGCACTTGCCGTGACAGTCGGTTCGTTCGATGGAACGGTTACGGCGGATGATGAGTACGCAGGAATCATCTCATTGTTGAACGCTTTGGGGACGGTCTCTGCCGGAAAGGGAGCGATGGTCGTTGCCGATGGTTCCGTCAACGTTGAGGCCACGGCGGATGAAGACCTGCTTGTCTGGGCTCGTGGTAACGTCAATGGGACGTTCAATGCCGGAAGAGATGCTGCCGTTGTTTCGCACGGAACGTATGACGCTGCGCTGTCCGCCGACCGCGACATCGTCTTTGCTTACGCAGGAACTTCGCTGAAAGGTTCGCTCACGGCTGGCCGTTGGATCGGCGATGGATCGACCTCACCGCCCGGAGATCCGACCGAAATAGATGACGTATTCTCTCACGGTGACATTCTGGCTCAGATTCTCGCGGGAACTTCGGCCAGCAGTGATCCGTACAAAGGCCGCATCGGAACTATTGCGTCGATCGGCAACGCTGGTGGAGTTTACACCGCACAGCACATCAACCGCATTCGTACTGCCGGGATTGTGACGGCATCGATGCAGACAAGTTCTGCGTCGTTTGCTGGCACCAGCGACGGCAGCGGCCCATCGGGCGGTTCCGGCACAACGATCATTCTTCAAAACCAGTCCACACTGGCGACAGACGTTCCGAAGCCCGTTCTGGATCCCTCAGAACGCGATGAAGTTCTGGCTGATGCGGGTGCGGATAAGGCGGATGCCAATGCCGATCGCCAGGAAGTCATCGTTGCATTGGATCTCAACCGTGTGATCATTGCGGCACTGCGACAGGCGATTCTGGATGAAGTGGCGGCGTTGCGAGCGGAGATTCGTGAGCAGGCTGACGAACTTCATACTGCAGTGGACACTGCAGTGGATTCGGCTCAGTGGTGGACGCAGGTTGGGATCAGGGCGGCTCGGGTTTTGATTGAAGGCGTGTACCAGCGTCGTGAGGCCGGGTATCTGAATGAACAACGTCGCTGGGAGGAGTTCCGTGAGACGGCGAAAGATATTCTGAATCAAGGCGTTCAGAATTGGGCCTCCCTGCGAGCTGCAGCTCAGACCGCCTTTGAAAAAGGCGACACGGAAATGGAGCAGCAGCGAAATCGGCTGTTCGCGTCCGAAGCCGGTCATCTGCAATGGCACGAGAACCGCTGGCTCGAAGACAAAGCCGCAGTCGACCGCGAAATTGCCGGATCCGTGGAAGCCAACGCGGCCGCTACGCAAAAAATGCTTGAAGGCGTCAAACTCGCACTCGACGTCGGTGGGCTTGTTCCGGGAGTCGGCATCGTTCCAGATGTGATAAGCGCCATGATCTCCGCCGGACAAGGCAACTACGGCGAAGCTCTTTTCAGCCTCGCCTGTGCGGTTCCATTCTGGGGAGACGGGGCCAGAGCCGGAAAGATGATGGCTAAAGGAGCAACGGAAGGCGTTCAGCATCTAGATGAAGCCGCCGAGATCGCTTCCAGTGCTGCAAGACGCGCCGACGGAGCGGCGGATGAAATTGTTGAAGCAGGGGATGAGGCTACGGATGGTGTTGATAGCCTTCTGCACTCACTCTATGATGACTACTGGCAGTTTGGCAGAGCCATCTCTGCTGATGAGGCCAGTGCATTAGCCAAGGCCGAAGGTTTCGGATTTGAGATCGGCAGAAACTCCCGTTTTGAGAATGCTCGAAATGCGGTAGTTATCGGAAAAGACAAACTGAAGGATGGCATGGTTAACACGGTCGAACTTGCAGAAGAAATCCAACATGGATTAGACCGTGTAACAAGTCAAGCATCTGCGTTTATGCGGCGGTACGCAAAGAGTGGGCTATCACCCAATAAACTAAACGATTTGTTCCATGCAGAACACTTTGAAAGGATCATTAGGAATTGGGAGTTGGGTAAATTCCAATTCCTTTCAGCCGATGACATCAACAACCTTCGTAAGATAATTGAGGCATTGAGACGATGAG
>CAIXQV010000035.1 GCA_903921605.1 uncultured Planctomycetaceae bacterium
ACAACTGCGGCCATCGGATAACCGTTGGAAATCGACTTGGCAAAGACCGCAAGGTCAGGCGTCACGCCCAGAAAACCCTGAGCGCCCCCCATTCCAAATCGAAGACCAGCCGACACTTCATCAAAGATCAAAACGGCTCCGTGTTCTTTGGCAAGTTGCTGAACGCCGCTCAGATAATCCGGAGCCGGGACCTCGGATCGCAGAGGCTCCATCATGATCGCGGCGACTTGGCCTTTATGTTGCTCCAGCATTTCTGCCAAAGCCATCAAGTCCCCACCGGGAAACGGAAGTGCTGTACCGGCGAGCGCTTTGGGCACTCCGATCGGTTCAATTCCCGGAAAGAGATGAGAGTTCAGGCTCGCTTCTTCCGCAAGATTGGCTGCGAGATACCAGTCGTGCCAGCCGTGATAGCCGCAGAACAGAATGAGATCCCTTCCCGTGGCACCACGAGCGATTCGCACGGCCATGGCACACGCTTCACCCCCTGACTTTGCATAACGCACCATCTCCGCACAAGGAATGCAGTCGCAGAGTTCTTCCGCCAGCTCGATTTCCAATTCATGATTGACGGAGTACATCGTGCCCTTCGAAATCTGCTCCTTGACGGCGTCATCTACAACTGGGTCCGCATACCCCAGCAGGATTGCGCCGATGCCGCTGATCCAGTCAATGTACTCGTTCCCGTCAACGTCTCGAAACCGCGCGCCTTTTGCTTCGACGGCATAGATCGGTGAGACCCCATACGCGACCCGATTGGGGCGCCGACTGATCAGTTGCGTTCCCCCGGGAATCAGTTGCAGCGCGCGCTCATAGAGCGCCATTGACTTGGGAACACGAGTCATATTGGTTCACTCCAGTCGGGTGATCGAGCAATCAAAAACGGTAGTCCAGGGGTGGGCGGCTTTGATTAAAGAACACCGATTTCGATTGGCACGAAAATGTATCGAAGGCTGCGCCCCGAATTCAATCTTGTGTTCGGTGAAGAGAACGGCAGGCGTCCGGCCCCGCCAGCCACGGAGGTTATAGCGTCAAGCCTTATTCCGGGCACCACCATCAGAGTTTGCAGTAGCCGATTTTTGGCAAATGGTTACGATGAACGAATCCTGGGCCGAAATCGCGTTATTTCAAGGTCTGGTTCAGGTCATGCATTTCCTTTGCCGTGATTCGTGGGGTTGTTTCTCATGGTTCTGCTCAATTCCAGGTTTTGTTCTTTTCGCATGGTCACCCTGCTGGTTTTCTCGGCCGTTGTCGTGGGCTGTGCCGATGTGGAATCACCAGTAACCTCCGCTAAGTCGGAGAAAGCGTCACCCGCCACTTCCGAGTCGCAGGGCGATGAGAAGACTGACGTCGCCAGTCTGAATCTGGAAGAACCCAGCGAGATGGTTGAGGATTCATCAGAGCTGGTAATCGGCGACCCAGCGCCAATGATTGCAATCTCTAAATGGATCAATGGTGAGCCCGTGACTGCGTATGTCCCGGAGAAAGTTTATGTCGTTGAGTTTTGGGCTACATGGTGTGGTCCTTGTTTGAAGAGTATGCCCCACATTGCTTCATTGCAGGCGGAGTATAGTGACAGCGTGACTTTCGTCGGAGTAACAGCGGAAGATGATGCCACGGTGACGAATTTTATGACAAATTTGGCTGGTCAGGGCGACAAGACCTGGAGTGATGTTCTCACGTATCGCATAGCTACGGATGATGATGGTAAAACAAACAACGTCTTTATGAATGCCTCCGGCCAAGCTGGGATCCCGTGTGCTTTCATCGTCGGCAAGACAGGGAATATCGAGTGGATCGGGCATCCCATGGAGATTGATAGCCCCTTGAAACAGATCGTTGAGGGCAGTTGGGATTCGGCACTTGCGAAGAAAACTGCTTTGGAAACCAAGGCTTTGGATAAGGCGTTTAGAATTGTCGGACCAAAACTTGATGAAGCGATGGCGGCCGGAGATGTTGCCGGAGCCATTGTTCTGCTCGATGATATGCTGAAACAATTTCCAGGTAACACTACACTCCTGAAGACGCGTTTCAAGATTGCGATGCAGGTTCCTCTCTTTGATGAGGCCAACAAGTCGGCAAAGATGATGGCCGATGTGGCAGGAGAGGATGTGCGAGTCCTCGACGATGTGGCATGGATGTTGGCCACCGCAACAGACAAGCCAGGTCTTGATCTTGAACTTGCCCTTTCCACGATTCAACGGGCTGTGGAATTGACAAAGGAGCAGGATATCTCCGTTCTGGAAACTATCGCTCGTGTTCATTCACGATGTGGAAACGGGGCAGAGGCTATTGCCTTCCAGACGAAGGCTGTTGACGCCTCCGCGGACGCTGATCAGAAGCAGCGGTTGGCTGTCGGCCTTGAAAAGTATAAGTCTGCTGCTAAAGAAACGGATGCTGCAAAAAGCTCGGATGAAGAGAAGGCGCCTTAGGCCAGCGAAAGATTTCGTTTTGCGAGTCCATGTTGCGACGTGATGCAGCCGCCTCCAAATTCAGGTGCCGGACGAATGAGAAATCCCCGTCTTGTCGACGGGGAAAATGATTCTGCAGAAGGTATCAAAGAGCCCTGCTCACGACGCATTCACTTATGCCACAACCAGTTCTGGCTTGGATCGGCTGCGTTCGCATGTTCTCAGGCAATCACCTTCCTGCACGAGTGAGTCGACAACAAAACAATTTCGGCCGGAGTGTTTCGCCCGATACATTGCTGCGTCTGCTGCGGCGAATAATTTTTCGCCAAATTCCTGCTCAGGGCCAATGACTTTGCCTTCGGCCAGGCCAACACTGGCAGTGATAGGAATCGTCTTTCCCTCGAATACGCAGACAGACTGCTGAATCTTGCTCCTCAATCGTTCTCCGACAACGGCCAGACCGACGGAATTGGAGTCTTCAAGCAGCACCACAAATTCTTCTCCACCGTAACGGCCCACAATGTCAGAATCGCGGATCGTGTTGCGCAGCGTTTCGGCCACAATCTTCAATGCCTGATCGCCGGCTTGGTGACCATAAGTGTCATTGATCTTCTTGAAGTGATCGATATCAATCACTGCCATGCCAAGGGACCAGCCACGGACTCGATGCAGCGCTGCTCGCTCCGAAAGTTCCTGAAGCAGATAGGCCCGGTTGCAGATCCCTGTCAGAGCATCAACTCGCGATACATGCAGCAGGTCTGCCACTCGACGCTTTAATCGACCATTTTCTTCCAGCAATTCGATTGGGATTGATTGGGAACTGTTCTCCTGGCTAGCCAGATCGGCCAGTCTTGACATTTCTTCCAGGGCGTCCTGAAGCAGGTCGCTCGTCGATGGTAACTGATCCGGACTTATATCGAAGGATTGAGCGGTCGCATCGAGCTGCTCTTGCACGCCTCCAACAACTTCTTCAACAGACAATTGTTTTGGCAATATGAAATTGGCCAATGATTCTTCAAGATGAATCAATGAGATCGCGGGGGTCTCATCACAGAGCAGGCTGGCGACAGCATCTGCCAGACGCGTAACTTCAAGCAGCGGATGTTTTTCACCGCCAGCTTTTAACGCTGTCATATTTGGGTCGTTGATTCCACGAATTGCGGCGTGGCACCGCTCAGGAAGTCCCATCTGCTGAAGCAGGATTGAAGACAATTTGGAATGATTGAAACCGAAAGTTTCCTGTTCAACACGCGGGAGCGGAATCCCTTCGGTTTTAGCCCGACGCAAACATTCGAGGTACTTAACCGGCTCCGCCTTTAGTAAAGCCAGCTTGCCGAGGCCTGCCAGAATGCTGGTAGTGTAGCATTCACCGCGGAAAGCAGGTGACCCATACTGAGAGGCAAGCAGTTCGGCCGCTGTTGCCTGAACAAACGATCGCAGCCAGAAACGGCGGTAGTGCTCTAAATGGTCAGATTTCTCCATGGACTGTTTGGCGAGCGAGAAACTCAGTACCAGTGGAGCCGCTGCGGTTCGTCCCATCAACATCACGGCTCGACCAAGATCGGTGACTTCACCTCTTGTCCCGTATTTTGAAGAATTCGCAACCTTCAGGAGTTTCCCAACCATCGCGGGATCCTTCCTGATCACAGAGACCAATTGTTCATTGGAACTATTCGTGTCGTGAAATAGTTTCAATGCTTCAATCGCAACCGTTGGCAAAGAGGGAATTCGCGTGAATTGCGAGAAGTCAGTAGTCATTGCTGTGCGTCAATCTTTGCAAGAACAGAAGCGAGAATGTTGGAACCAACATGCGACCGCATCCTCGGCGCTAGTCTCAGGTCGCATCGCTTCATCGCAGAAACGCTCATGGGACTTGCTGGTAGACCCTCATAACGGCTCGAATCGAGACGAATCGGAGATATGGTTTCACGGGTTAGACGTTTTGTCGGGGTCATCGCGGTGGGGATTCCGGTGCTCTCTGCAGAAATCTATCGACTTCAATCATGCTGGGAGAATCGATGCGATCGGTAAATTCGGGGTGGTCTTTCCTTGTTTGTCTATTTTGCCTGAGCGGAGTTTATCTGCTGATCCCCAAAGTGCCGACCAGATTACCAAGACTATGCGTTCATTAAACTCTACTGCGGCAGTTGGCGAATGTGCTGACATCTTGTTCTGCCAGCACAAATGGACGCGAGTCTCTGGGGGATTTTGTCATGAGATATGACATCGCTGTTATTGGCAATGACGAGGCGGCGCTGGAACTTTTGTGTATGGCGGGATCTTTGGGCAAGCGTGTGCTTGCGATCCTTCCAGAGCAGCGACACTCTGAATGGATGATTAGTATTGCTTTACGGCGTCTGGTCGAGCAATTACTGAATGATGGCACTGGATCGCGGCTGCCCAGTTCGGTGCGACGATGCTCGCCTGGTCTGGTGAAGCGACTGCTGACAAATGCCCTCACTTCCGAGATCATGGATTATATGGCGATCCTCGAGCGGTTAGGTGTCGACGTGCGTGTCGGTGAGGCCAGGCTTTTGAGCCGCAGTAGTGTGATGATCACTAGTGGGATGGATTGCTCCAGGACAGTGTTAAACGCGGACAATGTTGTCGTGGGGTGTGGCACACGACGGACCGCTACGCAGCGTCCATTGGGATTAATGCCATCCTCCCGGCCTGAATCCCTCTTGTCAGGCGCGATGTTTCCTGACGCTGTGACAATTCTCGGTGGAGATCAGTTGGGTGCGGGCTTTTCCGCACTGTTAAGTCTGATTGGGGTAGAATCTAGGTTGATAACCGATGGCCCTGCAGATTGTGCGATGCAGGAATTGGCTATTGCGGCGGGCGTGCGAATCATCGATAACGGGAACGGAGATGAGTACGTCCGGAAACAATCTCGGTCAGGTCGCTCTGATGAAGTGCTCGATTTTCGAAGGTCGGTTGGGTTCACTGAGCACCTTGGTTTAGCAGACGTTGGAGTTGAGCCCGATGAGCTTGGACGTCTCTGGTGTGCATCGTCCCTGGAGACGTGGTGTAGCGGTGTCTTTGGAATTGGCGACGTTGTGGGCTTTTCTGCAGATATCTCCCGACATCCAACTGATCAGGCGCGTCGGATTCTTAACCGGATCAGTCATCGCATCCGACGCCCGCATTTCCTGCGAAATCGCGAGATGAGTTTTTCCGGAACGACTGCCCGAGTTTCAGATTGATTGGACGTCCAAAGGAATTCGCTCTGTGTTAGTGACTCTGATGTCGAGCCCCGTGGAATCCATCAGGTCTACAGTGGTGATTAATGGCATCGCAGGTGATGTTCGGGGTTCGATCGCAGTTTCAACTGTTTCCATCTTCTTCTTGTCCGGCGCGATAATGGGAAGTCTGACGATGAACAGACTGCCCTTACCGAACTCACTTCGGAGGGAGACATCTCCACCAAGAAGGCGAGCAAGTTCACGCACGATTGAGAGTCCAAGTCCGGTTCCCTCATATTCTCGCTTCACATGATCTCTTGAGCCGGACCCCGTAGACCCCTGGCGAAACTTCTCGAAGATATGTTCCTGCTCCTGAAGAGGGATACCGATTCCGGTGTCTTCAACACTGAACTCAATTAAATCAGATTCTGACAGACGCGAAGCGATACGGACTCGTCCACCCTCCGGCGTAAACTTAATCGCATTGGACAGAAGATTCGTCAGGATCTGGTTGATCTTGCTTCGATCCTGTTGCAGAAGTGGTAATGGTTGCGGTGGCGGTTCGATTCTGAGGTCGATGTTTTTGCGGTCTGCGAGCGGCATGATCTGCTGCATCTGAAGTTCCAGCAGGTCCGCGATTTGAACTTCGGTTCGATGAAGATCCATCTTGCCGCTTTCAATTTTGGCAAGATCAAGCAGATCATTGATCTGCACCATCAGTGACTGGCCTGATGTCTGGATGTTGTAAACGTAGCGCTTTTGGCGTTCATCAAGGTTCACGGCGCTTTGCAGGATGTCACTGAAGCCGAGGATGCTGTTCAGAGGTGTTCGCAATTCGTGACTGATGGTCGCGAGGAAATCATCTTTCAGTTTGTTGTTGTTGAAGAGTTCCATATTCGCCTGAGCGAGCTGGTCGATTTTTCCGTCCAGACTGTCGTTCAATGATCTGAGTTCATCATTGACTGTCATCATATGCCTGAGCATGCGATTGAACGCATGGCTGAGTTCTTCAAATTCGTCACCGGTACTGATGTCCGCGCGCAGATTCAAATTGCCGCGAGCGATCTCGTCGCTGACGTCTTTGAGGTGTTGTACCGGTTTAACAATGATGTAACGCACGATGGCATAAGCGGCCAGCATCGCAAGAAATGATGTTACGATACCCGTCGCCAGAAGAATGGCTCTGTTGCGACTCAGTTGCGCATCAACGGCCTCCAGGGAGATTTGAATCCTTGCGATGCTGAGAAGAGGTGGTTTGGATTCTCGTGTGCCCTGCTCTGTTGATGATTCGATGGTTTCTGCCGGCTTAACAGGCTTGTCGTGCGGCACAGGAGTCTCAGCCTCTTGTCGAGCAATTGGACTTGTCAGCGCCTTGTTTCCGTCCATGATATGGCATGCCTGGCAGGATTTCGCATTTCTTATTGCGGCAAAATAGACGAGTTCTCGCGGGCGATCCGCCTCAGCGGCCTTAAAAATATAATACTCATCTTCTGGAGCTTCCTGGTCCAGGAATCTTCGGCGAGCCTCGAATCCGTCTTCGTTGTCGGGGAACTCATCCGTTGCGGACGTGAGTCCCCAAAGAGTTTTGTCTGAAGTCCCAGGGAGTTCGTTCAGGATTTTGTTAAAGAGCACAACGTTTTGTGGAAGCGATGAGTCGCCCACGGAACTCTTGTGATTAGAGTCCAAAGGCAATGTGTCGATTTCCCCCTCTCGATGATTCTTTTCTCGAGCTTCGTCCTGCGACTTCAGAGACGAATGTTCTTCAGGGCTTACCGATGCCGTGATAAGTTTCGGATAGTGAACCAGAGGTAGTACCTGCGGTACCATGTCTTTTGCACGGAGCAGTTGTTGATACTCAATGAGTCGGCGCGTACGAGACGCGTAAAGCCAGAAGCTTGCGGTAATAAGGAACAGCAGCGCGAACCCGAAAAGAAAGCGACACTTTCTTTCCAGGCTACTTTCGCCGATCAGCTTCTTGAGGGCTCGATAAGAAATCACGAATCCGTTCCTGCGTATGTGCCGAAGACACTGCCGGTATCTTCTCAGAATCAGGTTACAGATCAAATCCAGGTAGGCTTCCGGTCTGAATTCGCTGCCAGACCTGCCATGATACCGTATGAATCTCCCGTGGCGTTCGTCTTCACTGTGCCTGCGTTTCTCGCGTTCGAATCGTACATCGCAAGAGGTCAGAATTATGTTGCGAGCTTTTTCCAGTGCTGAGATTCGCCGTGTGGATCAGGACGCTGTCACGGAATTGGGGATTCCTTCCTTGTTGCTTATGGAGAATGCCGCGAGGGGTGTCTGTGACCGAATTCAGCAAGCTGGCATCTGGCGGTCGATTTTGATCCTTGCAGGTCCCGGGAATAATGGTGGTGATGGCCTGGCAGTCGCTCGGCTTCTGGCAGCTCGCGGGATTGACGCAACGGTGCATTTGATACGCAACGGAAAGAGTCTGTCGGAGGATGCGGCGCAAAACCTCCGTTTTCTGAACCGATGCGGTATCGCCGTGAATGAACCCTCTTTGGAAAATATGGTGCAGTTCATCACACCGTTGTCGGATCAGGATTTAATCGTCGATGCAATGCTTGGCACCGGAACCAGGGGACAACTCAGATCGCCCTTTTCGGAGGTCGCTGATGCGATTAATTCGTCTGGTGCGATGGTATTGGCCGTTGATATTCCAACAGGTTTCGACTGCGACTCCGGGGTGGTCAGTGGGCCCTGTGTGAAAGCTGATTGGACAGTGACGTTTGTGGCTTTGAAGAACGGCTTTCTGCGGGAGTCAGCGACTCACTATACGGGAGTCATCTGGATTTCAGATATCGGGATCCCTCAAAAATGGCTCATGGACTGGAGCCAGCGTAATGGCGGTTCTGAGGAGCTGATTCGCTGAAGGTGCAGAAAGCTTGTGGGTCGCCAAACTCCCCACGTTACCTTACGTCGTGGGCAGATCTCAATTGTGGCAGGATCTGGTCTGGCCGGGACAACTTACGGCGGACGGCTGAAATTTGATTAGGAGTCGACTAGCATTCCGCCCAGAAAACTCTTCAAAGAGAGGACCATGGCTTGATCAACATCGAACGGCAGAGTCTCTCTGTTTCATCGGTTTGAACGGCTGTTGGCATATTTCGAAATCAGGTCGCGGGACGCGGCCTCACTCTTAGTCAGATAAGAATCTCATGCCTTCTGTTCCCCAACGTATAGACGGACCCGTTGCGGTGATTGGCGATGTCCATGGTCAGACGGACAAGCTTAGGCAAATCATTGGACAGTTGTCGCGACTGCCTGATATTCATCGACGCTGGATTGTTTTCATCGGTGATCTTGTGGATCGAGGCCCGGATCCGGCAGGTACCGTTGAGTTGTATTGCGATCTTTCAAAGAACCATGAGTTCGTCACTTGGCTATGTGGAAATCATGAACTGGCGATGGCAGGGACTCTGGGACTGTTCGAAAAACCCGACTACGTGGATTTCGAAAAGCGATGGACGAACCACTATGATTCTCACACGACTTTCGAGTCCTATGGGGTGCCGCATGGTGATGTTAATGCACTCCGAAAGGCTCTTCCGGACGAGCATCGGCGACTGCTGTCTGACTTGCCGTGGAGTATTGAGCACAGAGACTACCTGTTTGTTCATGCGGGTCTCGACAGAAACATGCCCTTTGAGACGCAGGTTCAGATTCTTCGCCAGCGAGATTTCAGTCTGAGTCATCCTCCCTGGTTGTACTCCAAAGACTATATCAATGCCGGGCCACCGATGGATTCTCCGGTAACCATAGTGATGGGGCATGTCCCTGTTCCCGAGGTCTTGTTCAGGAACGGGTTGATTGCAACGGACACAACCGGAGGAATTGATGGGGAGCTAAGCTGTGTATTGCTGCCCGAGAATATTGTCCTTCAATCCGGCAATGTCCCGCCGCGACCTCTCTCTCAGCCTGAAAGAAAGAAGCCCTGGTGGCAGATCTGGTAGAGTGTTGGAGTAGGCACTGATGCATATTTTTTATCGGAGGTCATGATGTTTCAGCGATGCCTGTTCCTCTGTGTGCTGCTAAGTGTGTCCGGAGTATCCCGGCCGACTGCGGCAGCTCCTCCGGCTATCGAAGAATTCCTGGTGGAGGGGCGTTTAGCGGAAGGCGCAGCCGCGATGCAGACTGCCGTCGATGCTGATTCTGATGACGGGTTATCTCGGTTTGGTCTGGGAGTGACTCAGTTTTTTCAGGCGGTCGAGGCGTTAGGGCAAAGCCAGTATCGATATGGCTTGCTTGGAAATCGCAGACGTGCGATTCCCTTCATGCGATTGCCGATCCCGGAGAACGATAAGCCGGAACAGATTTCATATGAGTTAGCGCGTTCAACGATTCAGGATTTTATTTCGGGATTAAGCAAAGCCGAGCAGACTCTTGCCGGGGTGAAAACGTCCGGTGTCAAGTTGCCTCTGAAAATCGGTCAGATTCGGCTCGACCTTGACGGTGATGGTGTTGGCACAGACGAAGAATCGATCTGGAATATTCTCAATGCTCTTAACGGCGGTGGTCGTCCTGAAGAAGCAGCGGCCACAGTGAATCAGTTGGTGGTTGCTTTCGATGACGGAGATGTTTTATGGCTCAGAGGTTATTGCCATGTGATGTCCGCGTTGGGTGAGATGGTGCTGGCGTATGACTGGAGAGATCAGTTTGAGCGGACGGCTCATTTGTTTTATCCGAGCGTTCAGTCGCCATACGAGTTTCTGCAGGCAGAGGGAGCCGGACCGTTTAATGGCTTCAATTCCCAAAATATTCTTGATGTGATCGCTCTGATTCATACCGTCAACTATGAGTGTATTGAGCCCGAGCGAATGAAGACGGCACTCGGCCATCTGGAGTCGGTGATCAGTTTGAGTCGTGAATCCTGGAAACTGATCAACACGGAAACCGACAACGATCGAGAATGGCTGCCTAATCCTCGACAGTCTGCTGCAATCGGAGAACTGCGCGTGTCGCAACAAAACCTTGTGGGCTGGCAGGCATTTCTGGATGAAGCAGACGCAATCCTGCAGGGAAAGAAATTACTGCCATTCTGGCGCGGGATTGACGGGGGAGCGATGTTCTTCGATGGTAATTTCCCGGAGCATCCCGAACTGGGAATCAACGTTCGGAAAATATTCCTGGAGCCAACTCGCCTCGATCTCATCCTGTGGCTTCAGGGTACTGGCCTTCAGCCTTTCCTTGAGAAAGGGGAACGAACTGATCCCGATGCCTGGCGAAGAATCATAGATGCCTTTAACGGAAACTTCTTCCTGTTTATGGCCTGGTTCAACTGATTTCGCGACGGCAGTCAGTGGCGTCATGAATGCAGCGAGCGAACTGGTGGGGCCTGAGTGATTCGCCGGCCTGTGTTGCTCGTGTCATTTCCATAAACAAGGCTACTCAATCACGACACCAGTGACGTCTGGCGGATTCGGAAATTTCGGAGCCATGTCAGCCAGCGTTTCGGCAATTATGCCGGCAACTGCATAATCGCGATACCAGTTCTGATCCGCCGGGACAACATACCACGGTGCATGCGAGGTGGAGCATTTCTCCAGCATGTCTTCGAACGCCTTTTCGTAGTCATCCCAGAATTTGCGTTTCTCGAGATCCGCCGGATCGAACTTCCATCGCTTCTCGGGAGTATCAATTCTCTCCTGAAATCGTTGTTTTTGTTCATCCTTCGAAATGTGGAGGAAGAACTTGATGATACGAGTCCCTGAGCTAGCCAGCATTTCCTCGAAGGCATTGATTTGGCCGTATCGAGGTTTCCACACACTTTCTTTGACGATTTTGTGAACTCGAACCACGAGCACGTCTTCGTAATGTGAGCGGTTGAAGATCCCGATTTTTCCTGCCGGTGGCACAGCTTTGTGAATTCGCCAAAGGTAGTCGTGTGCCAGTTCTTCTTCACTCGGCTTTTTGAAGCAGGTCACTTCGACCCATTGGGGATTCGTGCCCTGAGTGACGGACCGGATCGTGCCATCCTTCCCGCCGCCATCAATGGCCTGAAAGATGACCAAAAGTTTTTGTCGTTCTTCCGCGTAAAGTTTTTCGCCAAGGGAAACAATTTTGTCTCGGAGCTCAACCTGCGCTTTCTCGCACCGATCACGGTCGTTCTCAAATGCTTTCCCGTTAGTCTCCGTCTTGCGCAGGATAATCTTCTGGCCGGGTTTTATCAGGTGACGATCAAAGCTGGGCATTGTCAACTCCGAGGAGTCTATTCAGGCTGTAAGCAAGAGGCTGACGATTATCACGGAGAATACTGCAAGTAGCATCAATCCTGAAACAGCGGTTCCGGCAATTGCTTCAAATCGTGACCGCCCCTGAATCACGTATCCTGTCAGGCAGAGGATAAGCGAAACAATGTTGAGAAGTCCGGCACTGCCGCCAACCACCAGAAGTCTAGTCAGAGCCGGGGCGTTGGCTGTTATATCTGTGAGTTCCTGCCGGGACGAAGGCAGTTCGTGCAGCATGAGAAACAACACGCCATAAAGAATTGCGGCAACAACCCCGAAGAGAATTCCGGCCCACGCCACGACATTTGCCGGTTCCGTTGATTCCACATTCGTCTGTTGGTCATGAATTCGGTCTGACGACATCCTGGATTCCATGAATGCAGGGCTGCTGTCTTCGTAGGAAAGCAGCGCCCGCGATGAATTTGTAACTCTTTACTCTTTACTCTTTACTCTTTGGACTTCGGGATGAACCGATTCAAAAGAGTTGGCGACTAGTTGATGAACAGGAACTCTTTTTGGTTCAGCAGCACATGACAGACTTCTGTCAAAACATCAGGATTGGTTAGACAGTTTTCCTGAGGTAGATTCCGTTCTGCCGCCACAGCCTTTGAAAACTCCTGAAAAGCGGTCAGTTCTTCCGGAGTCGGGATACGGCTCATGGCCTGTCGAAACGCGGTACGCAAAATGTCATCGCCTCCTGTTGGCACTTCCATCAGGAGTCGCGCGGCCCAGACGGACGACTGCTGATGGACGAATTCATTATTCATAAGCATCAGTGCCTGAGCGGGGACATTCGATGCGCTGCGTCGACCAACAGCAGTTGCAGGCTGGGGTGTATCAAACGTCAGCATAAAAGGGTTCAGGAAGTTCCGATTGACACCCTGGTAGATGCTTCGTCGTCCGGCACCATCCAGTGGTCCGGATTGTCCCGGTCGACCTCGTCCCTGCATAAAGCTATTCAAATAAACGGGGATTGAGGGGCCAAACAGGGTCTTGTCCAGCCGTCCTGAGACGCTCAGCATGGCGTCTCGCAGGACTTCAGCTTCCAAACGTCGCACAGAATATCGGTGCAGCAGAAGATTCAAAGGATCCTTTTGTTCTGCCAGCTCATTCCGCTGGCTGCTCATACGATACGTACGCGTGAGAACGAGACGCCGAATCAGGCGTTTCAGTGACCAGCCATCTGTGCGAAATTCATCAGCGAGATAATCCAGCAATTCCGGGTGTGTAGGTGCCTCACCAAGCACTCCGAAATTGTCTGAGCTGGCCACAATGCCTCGCCCGTACAGATGTTGCCAGATTCGGTTCACCATTACTCTCGCGGGAAATGGATTGTCGTCGGAGAGTAGTCGGTCGACCAACTCCCTTCGGCCACTTCCAGAGGCATCAACAAGAGGCTGAGCTGCATCGAGCGCTGTGAGAAGATGTCTGCCAACCCTGGGGCCTCGGTTATTATGGTTACCGCGAATAAACAAGTACTCGTCTTCGCCGGTTCCGTCACACATCACAAGCACGGGATCACCGGGTTGAGGACGTTCCAGCAAGGATTGCCATTGCTGGGTGGCGCTTTCAACCCCGGCGTGATCTTCGGGAGAAAACAGTTTTGCTGTTGTCGCCACGGAGATCCATTCCGAATCGTTCTTGAGCTCTTCCACCATTTTATGCAGGATCTGGCTGATATTGTTTTCAGCCACGAGCGGGAGGTTGATGTTCGTGCTGCAGATTTCCTGCGGAGTGACAGGAGCTTCGTCAGGATTACCCATCAGACGAACTTCACGCACAGCAACCCAGCCATCTCCCTCGTCCAGAAATTCAAGGTGGCATCGATGTCCGATGTACCGTTTGACGTCGCCTGCGATCCGAATCCAGCGAAACTGGCCATCGGTATCGATTGGCTGGCGACAGCCACCAAACAATAGCTCCGTGAATTCGTTCATCACATAGCCGTCAATACATAGCCGGACTCGTGAGTTTCGGCCGGCGGCAAGAATCTGAATCTCTGGATGTGTGAGCACGAATTCCGGTGAATGCAGTTGGCCTCTGAGTTTGGGGGACAGAACTCCGGAACTGACCGACTTCGGCGAATCAGCCACAAAACTGTTGCTGTCTGCTCGTACGATCGACAACGCCAGTTGATGTCCGTCTCTTAAGTCCTCGCTGGGCGGATCCGATGCAACGCCCGAGAGATCGGGGGCAAGATGAGCAAAGGCGGCCCCGAACACACGCCATCCGGAAGGAAGGCCATCACGCAGGTTTGCCGCAACGACTGTCGGCGATCCTGCAGTGGTTTCAATCCAGCCTTCTGGAGTTGTCTTACCGGCAGGACTCAGGTTCGCAATGGCGTCGTTGCGCCTTTTGATCCATTGTTGAATTCTCTCTTCCGGAGCCTGTTCATTTGGCGATTGAGCGAAGGCCGCCAGCAGTGACAAGGGATGATTCAGCTCTTTCGAGCGAGGGTCCTGAAGGATCGCTCGCAACGTCGCAATTCGCTGATCTTTGTTTTCTCCAGCGGCAGGCTTCATTGCATCAGCCAGCATCAGCTCAAGCTGTTGAGTTGTGAGCTCTTCAAGCCCGGTCTGAATTTTCTGCGCAACGTTGTTTCGAGAGGAGTTAAGCAGTTCGGTGAGCTGAGCGGTCTCGTTGTGAGAATCAAGCCACTCAACGCGACGCCGTGAACTCTGCAGAAAACCTGAGAGAGCGTAGTAATCAGCAGCCGTGATCGCATCAAATTTGTGGTCATGACATCGGGCACAGGCGATCGTCAGGCCAAGGAATGATTTCCCAAAGACGTCGATCTGATTGTCAATTCGCGAAGCTTCTTCTGCCTTGACGTCCACAGGTGCGTGTTTGTCTTCGCAGAGATACCAAAATCCCGTGGCAATGATTGACTCGTTGAATCCCAACTCCGGATGTCGGCGAGGATTCTCCATGAGATCGCCTGCAATGTGCTCGCGCACAAACTGATTGTACGGAACATCACTGTTCAAAGCGCGAATCACGTAATCTCTGTATCTCCACGCATACGGAAGCGGATAGTCGAATTCATGGCCCAGCGTTTCTGCATAACGCATCAGATCCAACCAATGACGAGCCCAGCGCTCACCGAAATGCGGAGAAGCCAGGAGTTCATCAACAATCTTCTCCATCGCTGCAGATGTTTCGGCAGGATCATTAAGAAATCGATCCTGCTGTTCAATCGTCGGAGGAAGCCCCACAATGTCAAAGCTGAGGCGGCGCAGAATAGTTCTGCGGTCAGCTTCCGGAGCGGGTGAGAGATCGGCGTGTTCCAGTTTTGACAACAGAAATTGATCTGTTTCTCCGCCTGGCCATTCTGTGTTCTTGACCTTCGGCACTTCCGGCCGCACAATTTTTTTCCAGGCCCAGTGAGAAGCAACCCGTTCCTCCAAAGGGAACTCGGACTTTCCAACGGGAGCGGTGGATTTTTCCATGTCTGCCGGCCAGACAGCGCCGTCCTTGATCCATTGCACCAGAATTTCGATCTCTGCGTCCGGCATTTTGTTACGCGGAGGCATTTGAAAAGATTCGTAGCGGACAGCCTGAATCAGCAGGCTCTTCTCGGGATCGGATGGCACAATGACCGGGCCACTTTCACCCCCGGTCAACATCGCCTTTCGCGACGTTAAACGGAGTTCACCCTCCACTTCACCATCGTCACCATGGCACTCAAAGCAACGCGATTCGAGCAGAGGCAGTACCTTGTCTCGAAAAAAAACTTCCTGATCCAGGCCAGGTGATTTTGTCTCACCCTTGTTGCCTGACGGCGCAGGGGCAGCGTTCTTTTCATCTGGTTGCGACTGTCCAGCAGGAATGGACTTACCAGCGACAATGGCAAGGAGCAGACAGAAGCAAAGCAAGGTCAGTTTTGAACGGAGAGACATTTCAGGTTCCTGCGTGGCCTGGTCAAATGATTGGCGCACCGTGTGGCGGGCCTCTCATTGTCGCTCAAGAGTCTCCCAAAAAGCAACGGATGGCCGTGCAGGAAAAAATTCTGCTCCCCGAAAGCAGGAATGCAATCAGCCTTTCGCTATCGACTGAGCGAGATTTTCCCATTCGCCCTTAGGAATGCGATCTTCTTCGTCCATCAGCAACAGTTGAATCTCAACGATTTCTTCTGAGCAGTCAAAGAACGCATCAATGACAGCCGGATCAAATTGTGTGCCGCGGCCTTCCCGAAGGATGTCAAAACATTTCTCTCGAGGGAACGGATCCTTGTAAGGACGTTTGCTGGACAACGCATCAAACACGTCAGCGACTGCAACAATTCGGCCTTCGAGAGGAATATCATCGCCCAGCAAGCCGAGCGGATAGCCCTTCCCGTCCCAGCGTTCGTGGTGAGTCTGTGCAATACGAGCAGCCAGCATCAGCAATGATGATGACCGCACGTGCAGCATACTCTCCCCGATTCGGGTATGAGTCTTCAGAATGTTCCATTCTTTCTCAGAGATCGGTTCGATGATTTGCCGACCCAATGCACAGTGCTTCTTCATCAGCTCGTATTCGTCGAATCCGAGCTTGCCCGGTTTGAACAGGATCGAGTCCGGGATACCAATCTTACCCACGTCATGCAGCTGAGCGGCCTGCTCCAGCATTTCGAGGCGGTTTTCCGGATAGCCCATCTGTTTCGCAATGATGGCCGTGTACCGCCCCACTCGAATGACGTGGTTCCCGGTATCGTTGTCGCGATGTTCAGCAGCGCGAGCGAGGCAGAGAATCAACTGCTGGCGAGTTGCTTCTAGCTGCCGAGTTCGACGTTCAACCTGTTGTTCAAGGCGAGCTGCTTCACTTGAAGCCATGTCATAGTGCTTTTTGATCACAACCGCGTTTCGAACGCGCGGGAGGAGTTCGTTGGGATCAATTGGCTTCTGCAGAAAGTCACTCGCACCCAGATCCAGAGCTTGCTTTCGAGTGGCTGGGTCAGAGGCAGCCGTCAGGATCAGTACCGGGATATGCTGAAGAATCGGGTCGAGGCCGATCACTCGAAGAATGTCGAGGCCGCTGACCTCCGGCATCCGAATGTCCAGAAGTAATACGTCAGGCAATTCATTTCGCAGAAGATGCAAAGCTTCTCTGGCATCACTTGTTGTGACAAACTTTTCGTAGCCTTCCATCTGCAGGTGCTGACGAAAAGTCATGACGTTCAGCGGTTCATCGTCCACGATCATGATCTTCGCTGTCTTGTCGACCGCACGGACTGTGACCATGGACTTTGCAGGACCACGGACTGGTTTATAGTCGTCGTCTGGAGTCTGGGTGGCTTTTCGTGAGTTGGATTCGCTGGCTGGACGACCAGAGAACTCGCTCGGAGGCGAGGTCAAAAACGAGGCGTTGGGTAGTTTTGAAGGAACCGCAGCCGAAGATGCAACCGGTGTATGGAACTGCGGCAGTGGTGCATCCTTCGCAGGAGCTGAGGTCGCGAGCAGCGAAGCAAACGGATTTGTCTGGGCCGTCGCTGGAGTTTCCAACGTCGTGACTCGTTGCAGTCCGCCGGAACTTCGGAGCGACTCAAACGAGGCAATCGTTGATCGGATTTCGTCGAGGACTGAATCTGCGGAGTTGGTCTTGATGCTGGACATAGTTTGTTTCCGAGAAACGCCTGGTGTTTTCGAACCGGAACAGACACCGGGATACGAAAAAAACTGGAAGCGTCCTCGTTGAACATAGCCCGTAGTCTTTTGGCAGCATGAATTCTCCGGGAGGGTTTACGTGAGGCACAGGCTCAACAGAATCGCTCCGCCGATAAACTTCATACGTTCCGACTCACCGGACCAGTCGTCAGAGACGCAACGATCCCTGCGATCGGCTTTTATCTTTGGATGGCGGTTGAAGAGTGGTGCATGGGGCGGCCACAAGCGTGATTGAGGCAAGAGATCTTGCGGGCCACCGGCTAAGCCCGTGCAACGTTTGCTTGAGCGTACGTTGATGAACGTTTTTGCCCTCACGGACTGCAGCAGCCTGCCGCCGCTTTGGTGCAGGCAGTCTGCTGGCAAACCACGGCCTTGATGAAAGCTCGGGAGACGTCAGAACGGTGGTCCGCAGCAGGTTCTGAAGCGGAAAGCATCAGCGGGCTGCAGCAGTCCAAACGGGTCGCGTCCGTTGACGAAATCCAGGATCTTGAAGCGAAAGGTCAAAAACGAGCCATGAACATCTACCCGCCGCGCATTTGCCACGAGCTGTTTTATCTTGCAATTTGCTCTCGATCTGACTCTGGCATGAACGACAAATGGCTGGTCCCGAGAAACAAGTCAGTGCCGCGAATGCGTGCACCTGTCGCAGTTGTCGTTATTCGTTCCCTGCTTTACTGCCGGATCGGCATCTGGCCGATCACAAGGTCCAGATGACCCTGCAGACGCGGCTTTTCTTTGTCCGGGGCATTGGCCAACGCTGTGGTGAGCCATTCTTTGGCTTTGTCCCATTGTCCGGTTTCAGCATACGCGGCCGCTAATGTGTCGAGCGTATTCCATTGCTTATTGTCGGTCATGTTGCAGGCTTGAGTCGCAAGTTCCAGCGATCGTGCCCCGCTTCGCACGCTGGGTTCAGTCGCGGTTGCAAGAAGCCATGCAAGATCGTTGATGGCTTCATAGCTGTCGGGGTTGGATTTCATGGCGAGTTCGAGATCTGCGATCGCCTTTCCATACTCCTTTTTGAGCTGTAGCGTGTAAGCTCGATTTCCCAGCGCGTCGGTGTAGCGAGGATCAATCTTGAGAGCTGCCGTGAAGTCGGCAATCGCTTCATCATACTTCTTCATCTTCTGATAAACGATGCCTCGATTATTGAGTGCTTCCGGATACTCCGGAACAAGTTTCAGGGCGGACTGCAGATCGGAAAGAGCGAGGTCAAGTTCTTCCATCTCCAGATAAGTGAGCGCACGATTGTTGAATGCGAGGAAATTCTTAGGGTCCATCACAACGGCTCCGGAGAAATCGGTTACCGCTGATTTGTAGTCACCTTTGAGATAGCTGGCTTGTCCGCGATTGTTTAACGCACCAACATTTCTTGGGCTCTTGCGAAGGCTCTCTGAAAAATCCGCAATCGCATTGTCGTAGTTTTCATGGGCAAGGAATGCAACACCACGCAAGTGATAGTTTTCGGCCGTCGGTGTTGCTTTGACTCGTTGAGAGAGTTCTTCAATTGCCGTGTCAAAGTAGACAGCTTCTTTCTCCCACAGCCAGCCGCCCTTCTCTTTGATCCACAACCATTCGCCATTAGTTTGGGCGACAGTAAAGACTTCGCCAAGATAGCCGCGCCAGACAACGGCCTGCGGCGTCTTCATTTCAGCGCCAGCTTTGGAGATGATAATCTTTTTGTTTTGTCGAGGGTCCGCTGACTGCTGCCCGCTGACAACGTTGATTGAAGACATGGTCAACAATGCACAGGTGATGACGGCAAGATGGCGAAGTATCTTCTGCATAGGACGGCCTGTTTTCATTCAATCCGAGAGCCAGAATCTGATCAGTTTACAGTAAGCTCAGCCACCAATTTCTATCGTGAAACCGCGGCCTTTACGCGCGTGGTATACCAGATATACCGAATCTGCTTCGATGGGAATTATTCAGAGTTTTTTGGATTCGAAATCGCTTCACCGTCGACTTGGGAGTCTCGGGGTGCTGGGAAGCGTAGGCTGAGGCCGGGGGGCGTTAATTCTGAGCCAGAGATTGCCGCCAACAGGTTGTCAAGAAAGGTGTCTGGAACAATTGAGGCGGGAAAAAAACATTGAGAATGTGTTCCGCCAGGAGTTCAGACATCTTTATTAACACGTTGTTAAGGCACGAAGCAGGACTCTTTGCGAATAGCCAGACAGAAGGCCGCGATCAGGTCTGAGGCGTTCTCCAGATCTGATTCAGCAACCAGCTCCACCGGGCTGTGCATGTAGCGATTCGGAATAGTCACAAGGCCCATCGCACAGCCGCCTCGGCTGATTTGAATGGCCGCACCATCGTTGCTGGCTGGATTGCCCAACGCATTGATCTGGATGGGAATCGATTTTTCCTGAGCCTGCTGAATGAGCAAATCCACAACTCGAGGGTTGGCATTGGGGCCTCGGACGACGACCGCTCCTTTTCCGATCTCGATGCGACCGAATTCATTTTGATCAATCCCAGGACAATCTGTAGCATGAGTAACATCAACGGCGATCGCAATGTCCGGCTTAACATTGTAAGCGCTGGTTGTCGCTCCGCGCAGGCCGATTTCTTCCTGAGCAGAAGACACGGCGACGACTTTGGCAAACGGATTTCCCTGAGCAATTTTTCTGAGTGATGTCATGATCACCCAGATTCCTGTTCGATCGTCCATGGCGACTCCGGCAAGTCGACCATTGCGAAGTTCACGCAGGCAGGGTTCTGGTGTTACGGTGTCGCCGATCCTCACAAGAGACCGTGTTTCTGTTTCCGAGATGGAACCAATATCGATCCAGAGTTCTTTCATTTTTGGGACCGTTTTGCGTTCCTCGAGATCCAGCAGGTGGATTGGCTTTCGAGCAATGACTCCCGGGACGGGGCCGGTCGCTGTGTGAACCAGCATTCGTTGGCCAAGCAGGATCTGCAAATCCCATCCGCCGATCGGATTGACTCGGATGAATCCATAGCTGTCGATGTGTTTAACGATCAGGCCGATCTGATCACAGTGAGCATCCAGCAGGATCGTGATTGTCCCTTGAGGATTGACTGTCGCTGATACGTTGCCGAAGACATCAGTCTCGACTTTGTCAGCGAATCCTTCCGCAAAATTACGAACGACCTTTTGCACACTTTCTTCCTGTCCGGACGTACCAGGAGTCAGCAGGAGATCTTTAAGAAACTGGTCAGGCATGGCATGCTCAAGTGGAGTGAAGGTTTTGGGGATGAGTTCACGCTTCGAATACTGCGAGACTTGAGGACGGTTCGTCTCTGTCTGCGGAATCTTCAAGTCAGATGTGTGGACCGTCAAACGAGTTTCCTGTATTGGTGTGTTTGGGATCTCTGCTAGTGGCGATTTGAGGCGGGTGAGATTGGACTAATCGTCATGTTCAACGCGGCATTCCCCCATTGAGCCTCTCGAATGACGAATTCCTGGAAAGATCGGCAAGGAACGTTTGGGGGCGTCGATCAGGAATGAGAGCAGATCGTTCAATACATTTTTGCAATTGAATTCCTGCATTTAGACACTCAGGGTCCTGCTGATTGACTACCGGAGTCCGCTAATGTCTCTTCAGGCCGCCGCCGCGTCCGCAAGTTCTGCCGCTGACGAAACCAACCTTGTCCTTCTTCCTCCGCACGTGCAGCGGACCCTGGAATCCAACGGGCCTCTGCCTGTATTGCCCTGGCTGGCTGTGCGGGCGGTCGAAATCTCTGAAGATCCGGACTGTTCCATCAACGAATTTGTGGCACTGATCGGGCGCGATATTGCACTGTTGTCAGGTATTTTGAGCTTCGCTAACAGCGCATTCTATGGTGGCGGCAAGCCGATTTCGAATGTTCGCCAGGCGGTGATACGCCTTGGAATTCGGACCTGCAGAAATCTGATCCTCACATCATCCATTTCCAGCCTCATGGGCCGGATGTCTATGAAGCAGGAGTGGATTCGTGAATCTCTGGCGCGCCACGGTTATGTGACTGCTGCAGTCTGCCATGCACTCAATCAGCGACTGCAACTTGGTTATGTCGGTGAAGAGTATACGGCTGGCCTGGTGCACGACATCGGGCGAACCATTCTGGCTTCATGCTATAGCGATGGGTTTCAGGAATTTGACGCTCTGACTTTTGAAGAATCTTCTGCAACCGTTGATCGCGAGTTCTCCATCATTGGAACGTCCCATACGGAAGCCGGCGCCTATTTTGCCGCGAAGAGCCGCTTGCCACCTGTTCTGATCGAAGTCATTCGGCACCATCATAATCCGGACCATGCAAACGGCGACCGTCGTCTCGTTGCCCTCGTGGCTGCAGCGGATGACATTGCGAATCACTTGCAACGTTTCGATACACCGGAAAATTATGACGCTTCTGCCAATCAGGGGCTGATCCTTCTGGAGCGTTTGGGAGTGACCAACGCGGTCGCTCGGATTTCTGCGGATGCTACGGAAATTCTGAAGGATGCCGATACCGTTGCCGGAAACATGGCAAAACTCTGAGATGCTGATTTGTCGCCGGTTTTGCGGGTGAGCAGATCCATCATTTGAACCCTCTGCTGCTGAATTGGTCAGAGGGTTTCGTGCTTTGTCAGTCCTTGACCATGTGTTTGAGCATCCTGCTGACGACGGAACAGATTTTGGTTCATCGCGTGATCACAATTTCTCAGTCGTCCAATCTCAGCCGGATCTTCATTTTGCAGAAACGAACGACTCTTCTATGCTTCCGCGACCGATCCGCCGACCGACTATGAGACTCACAAGACAGGGACAGGACTGATGGATGGTTATTTAAACGGAGAGTCACTGGCGGCATTACTGACGCTAACGTCGCTGGAGATGGTGCTGGGCATCGATAACGTCATCTTCATTGCCATCCTTTGTGGTAAACTGCCGGAAGCCCAGCGTGATAAAGCTCGCACTCTGGGTTTGTTGTTGGCGGTGGTCTCTCGGATCCTGCTGGTGCTGGCCATCGGTTGGGTCATGACTCTGACCAAAGAGTTGTTCGTGATGCTGGGACATGGGGTGACCGGAAAAGACCTTATTCTGATCTTTGGTGGTTTGTTCCTGCTGTTCAAAGGTACTCGTGAAATTCACCACAAGATGCAGGATGCACGCAGCCCGGACAACAAGCCTACAAAGATCAGTTCGCTGCAAGCCGTGCTAATCCAAATTCTGATGATTGACGTTGTGTTCTCGCTGGACTCGGTCATTACTGCTGTTGGGATGACTGAGGGTCTCAAGCACCCAATTCCTGTCATGGTCACGGCGATTATTCTTTCTGTGATTGGGATGCTGGCGTTCTCCAAAGCGATAGTCCTGTTTATTGAACGCAATCCGACAATCAAGATTCTGGCACTTTCATTTCTGATGCTCATTGGTACGCTGTTGGTCGCCGAGGGCTTCCACCAGAAAATACCAAAGGGATACGTCTACTTCGCGATGTGTTTCTCTTTCATCGTCGAGATGCTGCAGTTGTGGACCTTGAAGCCCCCGAAACCGCCGAAAGTGGAAACGCAGTACTGATGTCGTTGGGTTCCACCAGCAACCAAAGGCGTTTCGATTAGATGTTGCTGTTGAGCAGGCTGCTGCCGCTCGCTCGACTGGAATAGTGCGTTTCAGGGATTGCTCGGATTACTCAGCCCAGTGCTCCTCAACGGATAGCTGCCTAATCGCGTGGGTTAATCCGACCCGTGAGTCTGAAATCACTTGCAGCTGGAATTGGGCAGAAAATGCTCGGAACTAAGGTGTGGCTTCGCAAACTTTGACGGGAATGGCTTCCACGGTTCGGGGATCACTCTGCGGTTTCTGCGAATCGCATTAAGTAGCAACTGCCCACCGGTTGAACTGACGTTGGGCAAGCGTACGATGCGTGGGCTGAATGATTTGCCGCCCATTAACCCTTTGTCTTAAACGTCATCTCCCATGCCAACCGCCGAGCAGCTGCAGATTCTGGTCTCAAATGTCATTGAACCAATTACCGAGAAGCCTCTCGGTGAACTTCGGATGGTGCGAGACACCTTCGTCAATGGGAATGATGCGAGAGTTCGCATTGAGTTGCCGACTCCTGCTTATCCAGATGGCAAGAAGCTGGAAGACCTGATTCGGCAGCGAATCAAATTCGCGGCACCGGAACTTGAACCTCGAATTGAGCTCCACTCCACAGTACGAGGAAAAGATGCTGGTGGACGCATCGGCCTGAATGTTCACAATATTATTGCGGTAGGCAGTGGCAAGGGCGGTGTTGGCAAGAGTACCGTCGCGGCTGCTCTGGCGTGCGGTCTCCATTCCTTTGGATGTCGCGTAGGTTTGATGGATGCAGATGTTTATGGGCCCAGTATCCCACACATGATGAATGCGGATGGCCGCCCTGCTGCGACAGAGATGGCTGATGAGCATGGCAATAAGTTTATGCGAATGGAGCCGATTGACGCGGCCGGTGTCAAACTGATGTCCATGGGGTTCTTCATTGAACAAGGCCAATCCGTCGTCTGGCGTGGGCCGATGCTGCACAAGGCTCTCACGCAGTTTCTGAAGGATACGGCCTGGGGAGAGCTTGATTATCTGATCATCGATCTTCCTCCGGGAACTGGTGACGTCTCTCTGACTCTTGCTCAGCAGGTTGGCCTGGCCGGAGCGGTTGTCGTTTGTACGCCTCAGCAAGTTGCTCTGCTGGATGCGATCAAGGCTGTTGACATGTATCAGAAGGTCAATGTTCCAATCCTCGGATTTGTCGAGAACATGACGGGAGAAATCTTCGGCCGTGGTGGTGTGCAGAAGGTTTCGCAGGAACTCAAGATCCCGTTCCTTGGAGAAATCCCGCTGAACGCGGCGATTCGTGAATACAGTGACAGAGGTCAGGTCATGCAGATGATGCTTGATGACAGTCCGTCACGCGATGCTTTGCGGAAGGTGTGCCAGAACGTTGCGATGCAGGTCTTCAAAGAGATTGTGAAATCTCCCGCAGGTCCTGTTCTGGAAATTCTCTGAATGTTGCCTACACTCGACGAGATCTTTGAAGAGTTTGCGGACCTTGATCGCGAGGATCAGTCGCAGTACTTGTTGGAACTGGGCGATGACTTGCCATCGTTTCCGGTTGATGCGCGTACAGAACTCAATAGGGTTCATGGCTGCCAGAGCCAGGTTTGGTTGATTACCGAGACCGAAGGGCCGGGAGCCGAGGCGGCCTTTACGATCAGAGCCGACAGTGATTCGAACATTGTTCGTGGTCTGATCGCAATCCTTCAGGCAGCTTTCAACTCGAAGACGGCACCGCAGATTCTGGACTATGACATTCTCGGAGTGTTTCAGCGACTGGACCTGCAGCAGCATATCAGTCCACAGCGCCGGAATGGCTTGCGGGGAATGGTCGAGAGAATTCTGTTGCTGGCCCAGCGTCATCTCTCCGGTGACAGCGGAGTGAAGGCAACAGCCTCGCCCGTTATTCATGTCGATTCATGTGCCGTGCCGATGAAGAGTTCCGTTGCGGCAGCGCAGAGTTTCGAAGAAGATGAAATTCGTCGACAGTTTCCGGTACTGAATCGCCCTCTCGCCAGCGGCCAACTCCCGGTTTATCTCGACAGTGGCGCGTCGGCTCAGAAGCCACAGGTGGTGATTGACAAAGAGCGCGAGGTTGAAGAACAGTACTTCGCGAATGCTCATCGGGGAACCTATCAATTCGGTCTGCGAATCGACGAAGAATTCGAAGGCGCCAGAACGTCAATCGCCCGGTTTCTCAATGCGGCCAGTGATTCATCGATCGTGTTTACTCCGGGAACAACTGTCGGTCTGAACATGATCGCATTTGGCTGGGGGCGGCGACATGTTCAGCCCGGTGATGAAATTCTGACGACTGTGATGGAGCATCACGCTAACTTTGTTCCGTGGCAACAACTGGCGAAAGAGCGTGGAGCAACTCTGCGTCTGATTCCGCTGACGGCTGATGGAAGACTGGATCTGGGACGCCTCGACGAAGTTCTGAACTCCCGGACAAAGGTTATTGCCCTCACCGCGATGTCCAACATGCTGGGCACGGTGAATCCGGTTGGTGAAATCGTGCGACGGGCTCACGAGGTGGGAGCTTGTGTAGTCATCGACGGCGCACAAAGTGTTCCGCATATGAGCACCGATCTGCAGGCCATCGACGCAGACTTCCTTGTGTTCAGCGGTCACAAGCTTTACGGGCCGACCGGCGTGGGAATTCTGTACGGAAAACCCGAGCGGCTGGAAGAGATGGATCCAATTATTTTCGGAGGTCACATGATCTCCGAAGTGCGGATTGAAAACTCGACATGGTCCTCTGCCCCGGCGAAGTTTGAAGCCGGTACGATGCCGATCGTTCAGGCGATCGCACTGGGTGAAGCCGTCCGCTGGGTTCAGAATATTGGCCTCGAAGCGATCCATCACCATGAGCAAGCATTGATGAAGTCGACGATGGAACGGTTGAAGGCTGTTCCGGGGATGACGATCTATGGACCGGCGTTAGAGCATCGGGGAGGCATCGTTAGTTTTAGGATTGACGGCGTTCATCCGGAAGACCTCGCGGCCTTGCTTGATCAAAAAGGTGTGTTTACACGTCATGGTCATCATTGCACGATGCCGTTGCATACTCATCTGGGAGTTTCCGCGACAACGCGTGTGAGTCTTGCTGCGTATAACACGCAAAGTGACATCGATCATCTTATGCAGGCGATTGATTTCTCGCGAAGGACGCTGAAACGAAGATAGTGAGCCATTCGATCGTGTTGGTTGGTCACTTCGTCAGAATTCGACAAAGCTCTTCGATGTGTTCAGACAACTCATCCCACGGATTGGGACGAGCGGCGTCGCCCGGATTATATGTGTCGTTGGTCACGTAGATCCAGCGTGCGTACTTCTGCACCATATGGACATCTTTGGAATTCAGCTCATTCTGTCCGTACATTAATGCTGCTCGCGTAAACGGTGGGTAGTCTGAATAGCCACCAAAGTAGTTGCCATGAAGTTTCTCCTCGGTCGGCCATTGAGCACTTTCGTGAATCACGATCACGTCGGCAGCCTCTGCTGCAAAGAATCGACCGGGCGTGTCTGTGCCGGGATTCGCAACGGTCGGCCAGAATCCAAGATCCGTGGCTGACTGCTTAAGCGAAAGCTGATGTGCAACGGCCCCTTCATTGTCCTCATACAGCATTTCGTCGAAGAAGATCCCGTGAGTCTTCGGGTAAAACTTCTGCCATGTTTGCATGTTCGTTTGCACGGTTTCGACCGGGACTTTTCCGTAGCTGGTCGAGACGTAGCCCAGAACGACGCAACCAGCGCCGATCAGACGGTCGATGGCTTTTGTGTAGTTGGGGTCAATCGCTGTTCCCGGGCCTGAAGCCGGATTAACGATGACCCAGAATGGTACTTCAGAGTACTGTCGTTTTAGTTCGATAACTCGATTGAAGTCATTGTTCGTATGAATGTTGGCGGGATAGATGTAGAGTGGAATCAGCAGTCCAGTTTTCTCCGTGGCACATATATGAAACTGCTGCAGCTTCGTGATGCGATCGGCTGGAGCCGAGGTGGCAGAATTTCTGATTTCTTCCTGTTGTCCGCTGACACGTGGTATCAATGCTGCCAAAGTCACGACAGCCAGAAAGACGATTGCAGGCACGTATCGCTGGGCCGGATTGAGTGATGTCATGAGATGCCTGTCGAATATGGAGAAGAATTTGTACTGCTTCAGCCTTTTATCGAAGCGATCGATAATGATGTACGCAGCCTGCGGCGACGCAGTATGTGTTGCTCGCCCCGAGCAAACATCGAACAGGTTATTTAGCTTCAAACAAGACATCTGAGCCGATACCAAATTTTGCTGGCAGCGGAATGTTGGACAGCGATTCATCGCTGCCGATGCGGAACTGCCATCGACCGGCCAATTTGAGCGAGCGGCCGCCGGACTGCAGCAACGGTGGTGCAAGTAGATGCGATCCGGATTCTGTGCCGATGTTCTGAATGACCAGCAGATTGATATCGTCGGCAATGACAGCGTCACGAGGAATCACATAGTGTGAACCGTCCGATGTTGTCTCAAGATGCGTTCCGTTCAGCCATGCTTTTGTCTTGCTGGTGTTGTCTGCCATCACGAGCTGCAAACCGGAATCAGACAGCCATGCCGAGGGAATTCGAACCGTGCAGCGATACCAGATCGGCTGGTCGACCGATTCCATGACCCCGTGAGACGCTTCTTTCAGCGAAGCACCGGCGATTGCAGTCGTCCAGTGTTTACTGAAGGACGAGTCTTTAGCCCCAACCGTCCCCGGGCTCATTACATCTCGTGCTTTACGTTTGTCGTACTGAGACGCAAACGGCTTACCTTCCAGAATCTGATCGCTGGTAATCGTTGGGCAAACGAATCGTTCGACGTGCGAAATGATCAGATCATTGCCCGTGAAGTGATCGACATACGGCCAGGACTTTGGGTTGTACATGCAGTCCGTGAGATCACGCATCAGAACAACATTCTTGCCGTTTCGAGCTAACTGTCGGAGTCCAAACGGCCGACCGAGCACGCACATGTTGGTGTGAACTCCCACCAGAATGACGTTTTTAATTCCCCGAGATTCGAGGATATTCCAGACCTCATCACCCTTGTCGCTGATGAAATCGAGTTGTTCATCGATTTCAATTCCTGCGTTCTGTGATTTCCAAGGAAGTCCCGGATTGCGGCCGAGTGCTTTGAGTTCATCAGCCCACTTCGCGTGTTCAATGGGTTCGTCATCGTCACCGCCATCGGACTGGTCGATAGGATAGACCGCTTGTTCCTCAGCCGGAATTTTGGAACACCAAAATTCAATATCTGTTGGCTGGACTTTCGCGGAAGCGGTTTCGATCGCTCGTCGGCGTGAGGCATGACCTTCATAGGCTGGCATGCAGTCGCTGGGCGAGTGAATGATGACGGAACCCTTCCGACGAGCTTCTTTAAGAACGTCGTTCATTCGTGGGAGGAATTCCTCCATCCGGCGAACGGCATTCAGCGAGTGATGTTTGTCCCAAACATCGCAAACAATGATTGCTGTCTCGGAGGGCGACCATAACTCTGCTTTCGTGATGCGGGCAAACTGATGGTCATTGGTCTCTGACTTCTGCTGACGACGAAGAGACAGGCTGAAATCGTCCGACATTGCTGGAGATGACATGAAAAGCATTCCACAGGTCATCAAATGAGAAAGCAGGAATGATCGCATCGAGAAGTTGTCCTCGGGTGAAAGCGTTTGGTTATTACTGAATGTTATTGAAGTTGTTCTTTCAGCCACTGATAGGCTTCGGCTCTCACTTCGTCAGGGAAGTCATGATCACATTCCGGGTAGCGAGCGGTGATTTCGCCAGCTTGTTCTCCATAGATCTTCTGGACTTTTTCAACCTCCGTGACAACCTTACGAACGCCACTATTTTCAAAGTTGTTGTCTGAGATTGGTGCATTCACAAAGATCGAACGAGGAGCGATCGCCGCAAGGACTTCATAGAAATCGAAAGGAACTCGACTTGGGTCGTTACCGTATTCATCTCGAATACGCGGCATGTAGCGGTCACTGGTCCAGCCTGCGAGATTGCCCTCGTAATAGTGATGAAACGCCGTAAATCCGCAGCTCGTCACCGATGCTCGGATACGGCTATCGAACGCGGCAGTAAACAACGTGTTGTGGCCACCGAGCGAATGTCCGATGCAGCCGATTCGATCCGGATCAACTTCATCAAGCGACTCAAGAAGGTCAATCGCCCGCATGTTATTCCAGATAGCCTTCATGGAACCGCTGCCATAGTGCGTGCCCTTGACTTTGAAATCGTAGGGATAGTCTCCGAACGAAGGGTAATCAGGGACGAGACAAACGAAACCAAGTTCGGCGAGTTCATGAGCGTAGTGCAGGTTTTCGAGTCCGCCCAAACCTGCTGGTTCACCTTTTCCAATACCCGTGGTCTGATGCAGGCACAACATTGCAGCGACTGGGGCTTTGAGATCTTTCGGAATCAATAGCCATGCGGGGACACGGTCACCAGGTTCTGAGGCAAAGGAGATTCTCTTGCGAAGATACTTGTCGGTTGATTCCTCCATCAGCACCTCCATCTCAAGAGGCACTCGCAGTTCTGATTGAGGGACAGGTCCCATCGCCAGCGACATGCCGTCGAGGATGTGTTGCCGTCGCAGACCCAAATCAAAAGGGGTGTTGATGGGGCGGCTTTTGCCGTCTCGGTCTCTGACTGTAGACACGTCCGCGTGATTGTAATCACTCGCTGTGAATGCAGGCTTTGCCGAGTCTGGCGAACTTCCAGCCGGATTCTTCAGCAGATTCTCAAGGACGTAGAGTCCACTGCGGCCCGGACAGATGAGATCCAGATCTTCATCACCGTCGAGATCCGCAACTTTTGGATCCAGTCCGAAGCCAACGTTTTGGCCAGCGGAAATGATCGTACGTTTCCATGTGCGAGTTTCAGGCAGGAACTGATAGGACGAAACTATAAGCGGATTGTATTCACCAGGGTCTTTCCCATCGTGCCCCATATAGCGACTGCCAGCGATCAGCTCCGGTAGTTTATCTCCATTGAGATCTGCCCACAGGAGGCTGTGAGCCTGAGACCAGCTTGTGTCGATCGCATTGCGGATCCAGTGTCTGTGGCCCTCAGAATCTTTGGTCTGTTCCATCCAATAAAGACCAAATCGATGACCGCGACCCCAGATCAGATCGTTGTCTCCGTCCGCATCAACATCCTGAACGAGGATTGGAATAGAAGCCCCCTTCCACAAATCGAACTCCGGATGATAAACCCAGCGTCCGTTCCGGCGATCTTCAGGAGCCTCAGCCCAGCCTTTGGGCCCGATGACGTCGTTTCGACCATCACCGTTGATATCACCAAAACCAGAACCGTGTCCGGCAAGTTGTTCGGGCAGAGGAAAGCGGGTCCACTTTGGCACTGGACCGGGTTCCACATCCCACCATGCGGCGAATTGAGTTCCATTGGGAAGCACATCCAGACGCCCATCACCGTCTACGTCGGCCAATCGACCTGTTTCCATCGGACCGGGCTTTTCGATCTCATGCTTGACCCACGTTTGACCAGCAGGTGCCGATGGACCGGGGTTTTGAATCCAGTACAACGACTGGCTGCGATAGTTACAGCTTATCAAATCGGTATGACCATCCTTGTTTACATCCAAGGGAAGATTGGAATAGTCATCAGCGCGTCCTCGGATCTGTTCGACCTCGCGGACCGGATGTTTCTCCCAGTTCGGGGCCAGATACCAGAAGTTTCCTGCAACGATATCCAACTGGCCATCGGCATTCACATCCAGAACCGCACAGGCACAGTTGGTGGAGTCGGCGTTGATAACACGGTGACGAAACAAAGGCTGATCGGCGTTCAGCACAGACGAGACGATCAGTGTTCCGAAGATCCCAAGTACACATTTAGCGCGAAACATAAGGAGGCCCTCCGAGAGACGAATGTTCGCGGCGAGGGTAATCGTTTCGGAAACGATTACAAGCGATGCGCAGATCGGAGTGGTTGATCGCTGGAGTAGTGCCAGGAAATTAAGTGAACGGATATCTCCAGGACTCTAACGGTTATTTCGGTTGGAGTCCGTGCCTGTTCAGTGGCGCAGCGTTTCGGCAGATTCCACCGAATTCGATTTGCCTTAGCCGAATCGGCAGTTCGATACGACATCAGGACGATTCCAGAGCCGCTCGATGGATGAGTGTGCTCGGAGAACCGGATCCGAAGCAGGCTGTCATGATTCCATGAATTTGACCTGTCTCTTTGGATTCAGCGATCTGAATGATTTCGAATGCGGAAGGAGCCGCGCCACAGGATGTGAAACTTTCCGTTGGAGAGTCCGTTGATGGCGCGACGTAGTTCAATAGCAGCTTATGTAGCCATGCTTTCGATCGGACTTGCGATTGGAGGGCACCTTGATTCGATGAGGCTGACCGCCTCAGCGAATGCGGTTCCTGCTGAAGGAACCGGAGGAACGGTGCTCCCTGCGCGGGCCATGGCTCTGGTCGACAGCGGCAATCATATCTCACAAATCGCTGCCGACATTATGCCGTCGGCTGTGCATATTCAAGCTATACGAGTCGAGAATGAACGCAAGGTTGAGGAAACTGGTTCAGGTGTGATCATGAGAAGCGAGGCCGTCAAAGGGCTCTTCGTGATCACTAATAATCATGTTGTCCGTGGGGCGGAGATGCCGGCGATCGACGTTGTGTTGTCCGATGGAGCGACCGTCCATCCGTTGCGGGTTTATCGCGACACCGAGAGCGACATCGCAATTATGCAGATTCCGGACGGTGGTCAGCCAACGGCACGTTGGGGCGACAGCAGCACGGTCGAGATGGGACATTTTGTCCTCGCGGTCGGAAGTCCATTCGGGCTGAGCAAGTCAGTGACGATGGGAATCGTAAGTGCCAAAGGCCGTCGTGATCTTTCTCTCACAGCAGATCAGTCAGTTACGAATCAGGACTTTATCCAGACCGATGCGGCCATTAATCCCGGCAACAGTGGCGGTCCGCTGATTGATGTTAACGGTAACGTGGTAGGGATCAACACCGCGATTGCCTCCAACAGTGGTGGCAACGAAGGCATTGGGTTCAGCATTCCCAGCAATCTTGTTCGTCGAGTCTTCGAACAGATGGTTGCCTACGGGAAAGTTCGCCGCGCTTATCTTGGTGTTGAGCTGGATAATAGTTTTTCGGATGAGGCTGCTCAGCGACTGGGCATGTCCCGTGCTCGCGGGGCTAGAATCACCCGAGTCTACTCTCACCGCAGCAGCCCTGCTGTTCTTGCAGGTCTGAAACCGGACGATGTGATTCTCTCTTACAACGGGGTCGAGGTGGTCGACGAGAATCACCTTATCAATCTGGTGAGCCTGTCAGATATTGGCTCTTCTGTCACCATGGAAGTCTATCGTGCTCGACTGAAGACCGAGAAAATCGTGCAGTTAACCGATCGTGAAGACTTCCGCACCGCCGAAGATGCTCGCAACACGTTCAATACTCGATAAGAAACAGACGAGCCAAATCATTCCACTTGATGACGACAATTATCCACCGCAGTTCGCGTGCTCTGTTTTCAGAGTTTGTGAACTGCGGTGTTTTTCCATTGATAGTGCCCACCGTTTGAGTTCGGATTTGCCCCCCGGATCCGCAGTCCTGCGGTGGAGCGGACTACAGACGAACTGAGCGCGGAGCAAGTCGTCATGCCCGATCGCTTTTTTGATCCCCTGCCCCGGTCTAGACTTTGCTGTCCTGTTCAGATTCTGATAGTCCCGGGTTATGCTGGAGTCCTGAGTAATGTCGAATGATTCTCGGAATTGTCGAATGTTGTTTTTGCCGTTAGTGATTCTCGCAACATTACTCGAACTTGCCGTTCCAGCTTCAGCGCAGGAGGAGAAGACCGCGGTTCGAGAAGCCTGGTCGACTTCGAAGATTTCGGGCTCACCGGATCCTGCACCGCCCTATCGGACCGAGTTGGCGTTTCCGAACCTGAAGTTCGTGCAGCCGCTCGATCTGTCGCCTGCTCCGGGTTCCGATCGCTTGTTCGTGGCAGAACAGGCAGGCAGGATTTTTTCGTTTCCGAACCGTCAGGAGATTTGTACCGCCGACCTTGTAGTGGATTTGAAAGAATCGCACCCGGATTTGTCTGCTGTGTACTCGATCACATTTCACCCGAGCTTTGAAGCCAATCGCAAAGTCTACATCTGCTACATTCAGGGCAATGACAAGGCTGATGGAACGTTTGTGTCCGAGTTTACAATCGTGGGTGACGTTGCAGCGAGTGCTGATGGAACGACTGCTAAGCCGCCAACGATTGCTCCGGCTTCTGAAAGAGTCATCATTCGCTGGTGGTCCGGCGGCCATAACGGTTGCAGTTTGAAGTTCGGTCCGGATGGCTATCTCTATATTTCGACAGGAGATGGTGGTGCCCCTTCTCCACCGGATCCGCTGATGGCGGGGCAAGACGTCAGCAATTTGTTGTCGAACATCCTGAGGATTGATGTGGATCATCCTTCTGCGGATCGCCCCTATGGGATTCCAGCCGACAATCCTTTCGTGGAGATGGAAAATGCCCGTCCGGAAATCTGGGCTTTTGGCTTTCGTAACCCGTGGAGAATGAGCTTCGACCGTGTGAAAGGCGATCTATGGGTTGGTGATGTGGGCTGGCAGTTGTGGGAGATGATTTATCGAGTGGAACGTGGCGCAAATTATGGATGGCCGATTATGGAAGGTCCGCAACCGGCACTTCCTGAGTCGAAACGTGGACCGGCGCCAATTTCGCCTCCGGTCGTGTTTCATGCACATTCCGAAGCGGCTTCGATGACCGGAGGTTTTGTTTACCATGGAAGTCGACTACCGGAATTGAAGGGTGTGTATGTGTACGGAGATTTTCAGTCTGGAAAGGTGTGGGGCCTGAAGCATGACGGGCGTCAGGTAACGTGGCAGAAGGAGCTCGCGCAGACACCGCTGCAACTTGTTTCCTTTGGCGAGGACAATTCTGGTGAAATCTATCTCGTCGACTATCAGCGAACTCAACAGATTTATCGCCTTATCCCGAACCCTGATGATGGACAGCATGCGACGTTTCCTCGAAAGCTGAGTGAAACCGGACTGTTTACCGATGTGGTCAGTCAAACTCCTGCGTCTGGTGTTCTGCAATATGAAATCAATGCACACCATTGGGCCGATCACACTCAGTCGGAACGTTGGATGGCGATTCCCGGGACAGAGCCGGTTCAGATTGAATCTGATTTAAAGTGGATGATCCCCAATGGTGCTGTGCTGGCGAAAACTGTCAGTATTGAAATGACCAAAGGCGCCCCCGCAACTCTTCGTCGATTGGAAACACAAATATTGCATCGAGAAGCCGATAGCTGGCGACCTTATACCTACGCATGGAACGATGATCAGACTGATGCCGAACTGGTGCCGTCATCGGGGTTCAGCAGATTGCTCAATGTTCAGGATGCGTCGGCACCAGAAGGGCTTCGCGAGCAGACCTATCGATTCGCGGCTCGTAGCGAATGTCAGATGTGTCACAATCCATGGGTCGAGATGAAGACGACAAGTGTAGGCATTCAGACCGCGTCGCCGTTGGGGTTGTCACTGATGCAGTTGAATCGTCAATCCGACGGAAGTGATTCTGAGAACCAGCTCGTGTCTTTGCAAAAGGCCGGCTGGCTTAGCGGAAAGATCCCGACCGCTCCGGAGGAATCGCCACGATTTTCTGATCCCTACGAGACGACAGCCTCACTGAATGATCGAGTTCGTTCATATCTGCACGTGAACTGCGCGCATTGTCATCAGCCACATGCCGGGGGAAGCGCAATCATTGATCTGGCTTATGACGTGAAATTGGAAGATACAAAGCTGGTGAATGCGAAGCCCGGTCAGGGGGCCTTTGGGATTTCAGACGCTGCGTTGATTCGTCCGGGGGATCCGTCTGGATCAGTGTTGCATTACCGTCTTGCGAAAACCGGCAGCGGACGTATGCCGCGGATTGGTTCAGAAGAGATTGATGAAACTGCTGTTTCAATGATCCGCGAGTGGATTCGCGAGATGCCCGCGACGGAGATGCCGACTCCAACTGTGAACTCAGACAACTCCGCTTTGTTGGCATCGCTTTTAACTTCGTCGTCTGAGACGCGTCAATCTGCAATTCAACAATTGACATCAACAACCCGAGGCGCGATAGAGTTAATGTTGTGGGTGCAGCATTCAGAAGCAACCAATGAACTTCGGCAGGAAGTTGTCGCCTTGGCCAGTCAGAGCAATCAGCCTGAAGTGAGAGATCTCTTTGAAAGATTTATTCCAGCATCGAAGCGTGCGAAGAGACTGGGGACGGCCGTAAACTCTTCCGAACTGCTGGCCATGGAGGCCGATTCAGAACGAGGACGTCAGTTGTTCCTGCGAGAGGGTTCAACGTCATGCCGAAACTGCCACAAAATCAAAGAGACTGGGGAAACACTTGGCCCCGATCTGAGTCAGATCGCAAAAAAATACACGCCAACAGAAATGCTGACACATCTGCTGGAACCCTCTCGATTTATTGATGTAAAATACATCCCTCAGGTGGTTGAGACGGTCGACGGTCTTGTCCACACTGGCTTGCTGGTCGAAAGATCAGAGACAGAGATTGTGCTGAAGTCTGTGCAGAACAAAGAGATTCGGATTGCGATGTCCGACGTGGAGTCGATGACTTCGCAACAGAAATCAATAATGCCTGAACTTCTGCTTCGAGATATGACGCCCCAGCAGGCGGCTGATCTGCTGGCCTACTTAAACTCGCTGAAGTAGTAAGGGTTGCCGGATTGGTTGATGTCGCAACTCTGTTATGAGAGCTGATTACTTGAAATGCATGTGCTCAAATTACTCAGGGAGCAACCAACTGCTCACAGCCGCTGAAACACTAATGGAAGGAAGACGATCACTCCGACAACAGCCGCTCCGACGGCAGCAATAAGAACAGCGGCTGCGGCAAGATCTTTGACTTGTCCGGCTATCGGATGGAACTCAGGAGAAACCAGATCCGTTAGGAATTCAATCGCAGTATTCAGAGTCTCGGTGATCCAGACGCTGGCCATCGCCAGTGTCAGCAGGCACCATTCGATGGGACTGATACGTAGTAAGACGCCTGCTGCGAGCACAACTCCTGTCAGGGCCAGGTGAATCCAGGAGTTGTGCTGAGTCTTCAGGAGAATCTTCAGTCCGGAGAAGGCGAACGCAAAGCTTCGAAGCCTGTCTCGCAGAGACCAATTGGGGGCATGATTCTTCAAGTCCATGACTCACTTTGTTCCAGAAGAGATTTCTTTGCTGATCTCCTGCACTGTACTCACGATGTTCTCTTCGATTCCGGGAGCCCATTTGGACGGTTGTCCATAGTAGATCATTGAGGATTCACCTTCGTACCCACCCTCCATCAGGACGCGACCGGAAGGAATGTACCCCATCACATCGTTGCTGTATCCGGAGATCCAGTTCGACCGGCCCGGTAACTCAGCCTTCAGACGCACAGCATAGTCAACAACGACTTCACCGCCCAGAAAAGTCATCTTCACATGATCACCGATCCCCCACATCTGAATGGGATACGGATAGGTCGGCGAAAGCTTTCCGTCGCGAGCCATCACCTTTTCGAGCGTCATTGCCCGGCGGGCAATGTAGACATCGGATGCCTTCATATCTTTCTGAATTTCCTCCGCCGTCGGGATATGGGCAAACGCCAAATCGATTTCGCGATAAACGGATTTGAGTGAACCAGCGACAGGAGTCATTGGGCTTTGCAGGGCTCGATCTACGGCGTCCGCCGTTTGTCGACCGTATTCGGCAGCCAATTCGACTGTGCGGCGAGGCAGTGGGTTTTGGTCGGCTCCACAGCCGGCCCAGAACATGGCGATTGTATCAGGATGCCGCTTCTCAACTTCCAGTTGAGCAAAGCCGGGCCAGTCGCCGGACCAGTCCATCAGGCTAAGGACAGTCGAGTGACATGCATAACCAAACACGACGGCTCGGAGTTTTCCTTCGGGATTTCTTACCGAGAGTACAGGAACATCGTGGTCGACCGGCCCGACGAGCAGTCCTTTTTCTCGGAGCATCGGAACATCAGGCTCGCGATTATTGCGTCGATTGACAGCGAATGAAGCTTGAGACTCCCCGGTGCTGATTGAAGCGGGAGCCATTGATGCAATGGCATCGCTGGTTGCTTTGGCGACGGAATCAGAAAGGAAGACAGTGTAGTCTCGAATCAGTTGCAGATTTGGCTCATCCAGTGCGAACATCGCGAGGAGATTTGTTCCCACAACGGGCCCTGAGTGAGTATGTGAAGTGGAAAGAGCAATCTGAGAGCGATCAATGTTGTGTTCTTTTTGCAGCCGACCACATATCTGCTGCGATGTTTCTCGATCAATGCCGACGAGATCCAGGGTGACCAGAATCACTCGCTTCCCCGAAGGATCTTCCAGAACGATGGCTTTGGCCCAAAGGTCGTGGCTTTTGCCTTCAGCCGGTTTACTGCGCGATGCGTAACCGGACATCCACATGGGTTGTGGCGGCGTGATATTGGCTTTGGCCACTCCGGCCTTCCATGTTTCCTGCGCTGAAACAGCGGGATTCAGAAGAAAGCACAAGGCAGCAACGGTCACGATTCGAGTGAGTATCACGAGTTTCTCCAAGGCGAGTTTTGGGGCGGGAATTATGGAACGCAGAGGACGTGGTCTAACTGTTTCCGGGGTGACTGCAAGCTTCAGGCCGATTTGCAGTTCGTGCTGAATTCCATGGCTTGAATAACTGGAGATGCGTTCGATGCTCAAATTCTGAGCGACTCAGGGGTTTCTCCGAGACTCTCATGTGATATTCTTCACAGACCGGGGACGTTGAAAAGAAGCCCCGAAGTCAATTCCTGGCGACACGTCAGGTGATTGAATTCATGCAGGCCAACAGATAAGAAGGAGAATCCCATGGGCAAAGGTGACAACAGCAAGAAGAACGATAAGAAGAACAAGAAAGTCAAAAAGGAAGTAAAAAAGCCTGATGCCAAGAAGTAGCATGCTTTGAACACTGCTGAAGGCTGTCTTCGGAGCCCGCATTTTGACAGAAATGCGGGCTCTTCTTGTTTTTGACCTTCCGTATGAATGTTACTTTTCGAGCGGTACAAATTGAGGCCGGGTGTTCGCGGGATTTGTGATCAAGATCATTACCTCAATCGTGGCCGCGCACGGAATGGCGGCGTCGGAAGTCAGATTTCATCATGCCTGTATCACTTGGGCTGCCATTCGGGTATCATCCACGTGTCTGCCGCTGGCGATGATCATGTGGAGTCTGTGAGACTCTGCGATTGTGAGGCGAGCGGGTTCAGACGTTTTCACTCGGAGTTTAAAATCGCAAAAAACCAGAATACCTTCGCCAAGCGTCAGCGGGAGCAGGAAAAGCGACAGCGAGCTGATGAGAAACGTAAGAAGCGGGACCAGAAGAAAGATGGGTCCTTTTCCCCTGCCCCATCCAGAAGCTATGCGTTTCCTTCCGAAGACCGTGAGGAATAAAATTCTGAAGACCGACCTCTCCTGGGTTGGTCTTTTTTTTGGCAGGCTGCCAATCTCCCCGCGACTTTTTTGTTCGCTGATTGAATCGAAAGCGCAAGACCACTAGCCTTTGGCGCAGATCAGCCCGCCTTTTCGACTTTTCGATTCCTCCCTGTGAGTTCTCTGCGATGACATCTGCAGCCCTGTCAAATGGCAAAAGTTGTTCTTCCTCTTCGATTCTTCTGTCCGGGATGCTGTTGATCCTTGTCTCGATGACCGCAGAAGCCTCTGATCGCCTCAACTGGCCTGCACGCACCGGTCCAGGTTTAGACTCCCTGATTCCAGCCGAAGATGCTGTAGGTTTGCCGACGGAGTGGTCGGAAGAGCCCGCAAAAAATATCGCGTGGAAGCTTGATCTTGAAGGGTTCGGGCATTCAGTCCCTGTCGTTGGATTTGGAAAGGTTTGGCTGACGGCAGCAACGAAGGATGGGAAGCAACAATTCATTTACTGCATTGAACAGTCCACTGGTAAAGTGCTGCATCACAAGTTGATGTACGAGAACGCCGAACCAGAACCTCTCAAGAACGAAGTCAATACCTACGCGTCGCCCTCATGTGCGCTGGATAAGGATGCGGTTTACGTTCACTTCGGCACCTATGGTACAGCACGCTTGAATCCCGAAACTGCCGAAGTGGTTTGGGAACGAAAGGATATCAAGTGTCGGCATTTTCGAGGTCCGGGTTCTTCGCCTATCATCTGGAACAATCATTTGATCCTCACGTTTGACGGGATCGATGCTCAGTTCGTTATGGCATTAGACAAGAACACGGGAAAGACTGTTTGGCGAACGGATCGAACAACGGACTATGGAGACCTTGACGAGAATGGCCAGCCGAAACTGGAAGGTGATCTTCGCAAAGCGTACAGCACTCCTGGCTATGTCGACGTGAACGGGAAAACACATCTGATTTCAATTGGTTCCAGAGCAGGGTTTGCTTACAACGCCCTGACGGGTGAAGAGTTATGGACGATCCGCCATGACGACTTCAATGCGTCATCGCCTCCGATGTTCTTTGAGGGCCACGCGATCCTCAACACGGGTTCCCGAGGGTCGAATCTTTTGAGTGTGCGACTTGACGATACCACGCGGGGCGATGTTTCCGTATCTCACGTCGTTTGGAATCGCGATAAGGGTAACTCCGACCTGAGTGCTCCAATTCTGATCGGGGATCGCATCTTCAGTGTTCTGAATAACGGTGTCGTGAATTGCGTGAACGTGAAGACCGGTGAGGAAGTCTGGAAAGACCGCATTGAAGGAACATTTACTGCATCGCCAATTGCCGGTGATGGTCGGATCTACTTCTGCAACGAGGAAGGTGATTGCTACGTTGTGGAGGCCACCGATTCCTTCAAGCTGATCTCGAAGAATCATCTGAGCGAGGGAATGAGAGCATCGCCGTCTGCAGCAGAAGGGCACTTGTTTCTTAGGACATTTACTCGGCTGTATTGCATTGGCGATTAACGCGACTGCGGAGTAATCAGTTCGGAAGTTCGTACCGCCAATTGGCGGATTCGACATTCGTTGATATCGACGCCAAGTCCGGGGCCTGATAATCGTTTGCCTCGTCCTCCGTACTGAAACGTCAGGTCCTGTTCCGTCAGTGAATCGCGTACCAGAAAACGATCGAAACTGCCTTCCAGATACCGAAGATTATCAACGTTGCAGGCGAAGTGCCGGCCAGCTGCAGAAAGAATGCCTGTCTCTCCAACCTGGCATCCCAGTTGAAAGCCAAGACCCTGTTGCCGGGCGATTGCTGCTAATCGAACTGATCTTAAAAGGCCGCCACATTTGGAAAGGCGAATATTGAACAGATCGCACCAGCCGCCAGCGATCGCTCGTTCTGCATCCTCGCGACAACAAAGTGATTCATCGAGCATGACGGGCAGGTTCAGCTCCGAGCGTACTTGTCGGAGTCCGGCGACATCAGAATGGGGTACCGGTTGCTCAAGACTGGTCACGTTGTACTTCAGAAGAGGCTGCATTTTTAGGCAAACATCTTCGCACCGCCAGGATTCATTGGCATCCAGTCGAAGGTCAACGTTTGGGCCAAGGATCCGTCGGACTCGTCGCAGGCAGGCTTTGTCATCAATACCGGCCGCGCCGACTTTCACTTTAACCGTGCGGAATGCAAAGAGCCGCATCTTCAGCGCGGAAACGATCTGTTTGCCGGACGACATTGAGGTGATTGCACCGCTGTAGAACACGTCATCGCGAGCAGTGAGAATCCCATCCGTCCCGGGAAGCTTCGCGATCAACTGCCCGATTGAGCAGTTCTCGACACGACAGGCTGCGTCCAGAATTGCCAGCTCAAGAGCGCAGCGAACTGAGTTCCCGAAACATTCGCGGATACGAATTCCGTGGTCTGGTTCTACATCAGCGAGTTTGAACTGATCGATGGCTACAGCGAGTTGTCCTGTATCGGAAAACTGCTGTTCACGGAATGGACTGAAGTCCGTGGCTTCGAGGTGCCGCCATGCGGATTCAATGGATTCGCCGGTGACATAAGTACGAGGCAGGCCTTCTCCCCAGCCGACGCTGCCATCATTCATCACGCAGCGAATAATCAGCGTGTCGTTGGCAAAGCGTTCGTGAGACGCGTGACGTACTGGCTTACGAAGTGCAATGGGAACCTGGAAAGCTGTAATCCGATGAATATGCATCAGGTCTATTCGTCCAGAATGCGATGGCAGAACCGCCGAAGTTCCTCGGGCGCACGATCGAGATCCAGCTCAAGTTTGCTTTCATCGAGTTCAAACGTCTGCTGATTACGCGGAAGTGTGTCACGAATCTCAGTGACCGCAGCGGCATAGTCTTCACTGCGTTCCAGTTCCTTTAATGCGTAAGCGCGGCCCAGCATTCCCAGAAGTACGAGATATTGCTTCTCCGGAATCAGACTGCTTTTGTCTCGAACTTCAGTAAACACTTTCAATGCGGCTTCATTGTCAGGTACGAGACCGGACATCAGTGTCAGCCCCAGCCGCAACTCGGCAAGATCTGCTTCCGGAGTATCCGGGAAATTTGCAATGACCGCTTCCCAGGCTGCACTCCGATGGGGCTGTAACATGGCAACGGCATACTGTCGGATTGCCGAAGATTCTGTGGGAACAGTTTCTTCTGAAGACTTGTCTGATTTTGGAATCGTGATCGGCCGTTCCATGCGGCGCCCCGCGACAAACGAAATGGCGAGGAGAGCACACGTGGCCAATCCCAGCTTTCGCAGGTCGGGACTTGAAAGCAGTAGCCGGGTCAAAAAATTGGATTCGCTCAAGAGTCGAGTATTGACCGGGATGGAATTCAGTTTCTGAAGGGCCGCTTCCAGTTCGTCGGGAGACTGAAATCTTTCGACAGGCTTTTTCTTCATCATCTGATGGATCACCTTGCAGATCTCGATCGGGAGATCGGCTCGTAGTGATCGCAGTGACTTTGGCTCTTCCTTCAGGTGTTGAACTGCCACCGTCACTGCATTCTTGCCCGGAAACGGTGGCTGCCCCGCGAACATGTGGTAGCAAGTGACTCCGAGTGAATACTGATCACTCCGGTAGTCCAGTTTTTCGCCCTGGATTTGTTCCGGGCTCATGTACCATGGTGTTCCCATGGTCGTGCCTACCTGTGTCAGATTCATCCGCGGGCTTGAGGGTTGATTCAGTTGAGCAAGTCCGAAGTCCGTGACCTTTGCCACTCCGGATCTTGTGACCATGATATTCTCGGGTTTGACGTCTCGATGAACAATGCCCGCCTCGGAAGCTGCTCTTAATGCGGAAGCGATCTGCTGCATCCATTTGAGCCCGGTGCCATAATCCGGATGGCCGTGTTTTTTCATCCACTGGGCCAGATTCAGGCCCGGGACGTACTCCTGCACGATATAGCTGATGTTACCTTCGCGACCGGTCGTAATAATCTGCACGAGATTTGGATGACTAAGGCCGCCTGCCGCTCGAGCTTCCTGTTCAAAGCGTTTCAGAAGGACCTCGGTGCTGCCGGAGACGGAATTCTTCAGGACTTTGACGGCAACCTGTCGACCGAGAGATTTCTGTTCGGCCAGATACACGTCAGCCATGCCGCCACTTCCCAGGCGTCGCAGCAGAAGAAACTCTCCAATCTGAAGATTGCTGAGGTCTGTGGCCGGCTGTTCTGATGAATCCGGCAGGTCCTGACTGGACATGAATTGGCCTCCGCGACAATCTCAACCGGATTTTGGGTAGAATGAACTTATTGAAGGCAACAGCCCCCGCAGAGTTTGACGTCTCGGGGGCTGTTTGTCGCCTGTTCTAATGAGCAACCTCAGTCAGTTACTGAGCTGCTTTCTCCTTCTTAAGCTTCTTCAGAAATGCTGACATTTCCTCGACCGCACTTTCCGGTGCATCGCCAGCATTGTCAACAGCCTTTGTCTGAAGTTCAATGGCCCGATCCAGATCACCCTGCAGATGCAGCAGATGGGCCAGAGTGTCAAGAATCGTTCCGTTTTCCGGGTCGCTCTCAACGGCTTTTTCAGCGGCCGTTGTGGCTGCTGCGACGACTTCCTTAGGAATTTGTTTATCCTCCACCGCAGCTTCGTAGATCTGCCACGACAGCTGATTCAGCATTGAAGAATCCGGCATCTCTGCTTCAATCATTGCCGTGACAGTCTCAACAACATCTTCATGAAGACCTTTGCTGAGCAGCAAGCTGACTCGCAGCATGCTGATCTGGGCCTTTTCCTGATCAGTCGAGTCTTTGCTGATTTCATCAAGTTCTGCCAGCCCCTCTTCAACTTCATCGCCCTGGATTTTTGTTGCTGCAGAAGAAACCTTCACGCGGAACTTCAGCTGCTGATAAGCCGAGACGGTTTCCTCGTCATCTTCTGCATTTGCAATCGCATCATCAAGCAAAGTGAGAGCGCCTTCCGTATCGCCTTTGCGCATTTTCTGGCTGAGTTTTGCCATCAACAGGTCGCGTTCCTGTTCTTTGCGAAACTCCTCCAGAAAGGCTTCTCGATCCCACTTGCCCGCAACAACTTCTGCCAGAGGCTCGTCCATGGACATTGGATGGCCGATCCATTCGATCAGTCCAGTCTTGCCAACAATGAAGCTGGTTGGAATGCCGTTCTGCCCCGCAGCTTCCATATAGTCTGTCTTTACAGATCCATCCGGGTCAGTCGTCAGACAGTAGACGCTCGTGAGTTCACCATACGTAACGGCTTCGGACTTCTTCTTTGGCGCTTCTTCTTTCTTGTCATCCTCTGTTGCGTCTACGGCTGGCTTTTTGGCGCCTCGCACAGGACTCTCCAGAAACTCGTTGACAGTTTCCAGATCTTCGTCGCTGATGCTGATAATCTGCACGCCCTTGCCGAGGAACTTATTTTGAGTTTCTGCGAGATGCGGCATGCTGGCAATACAGGGACCGCACCACGTTGCCCAAAATTCGACCACATAAACTTTGTCGTCTTCAAATTCTGTTACAGGCTTGAACTTTCCATTGCCATCGCTGACCCAGTGTTCAACATCAATCGAAGGAGCCTTCGACCCGATGGTCAGCATTGGTCCGTCAGTTTCTTCTTCAGATTCCTTCTTTTCTTCATCTGCTGCGAGTAACAACGCCGGAATTGGCGAACCACTGATGGCTGCCGCAAGTGTGAAGAGTAAGGCCGCCTTTATCCAAAAGCGATTTGCCATAAAACGAGTTCCTTAAACTAGAAGATACGGCTGATTCAAATGTCCATTTGTCAGACATTCGGATTCGCCATGTGAAAGACCAGCATTTCGAAATTGTTTTTACTTCGAATCCTGATTCCCCGGCGTCAATGGAACCACGTGTTCCGGAAGAGGGGCTGGATTCTAAATATACTGAACCACGTCCGATGAAGAATAGCGGACTTTGCGAGCCGCTGCATACTTGTCCTGGTTTGAGCGATAGCCAAGTGCACACGCGACAGTTGATGTGTATTCCCCACCACTAAGTCCGAGCAGTTCATCGACTTTATCTCGAACGATTCCTTCCATCGGGCATGCATCTATGCCCATCATTGCGGCGGTCTCGAGAAGAAATCCCAGAGCGATGTAACACTGCCTGGAGTTCCATTCGAGGTGACCGTTCTTCATCCCGGTTGTCTTTCCGAGGATCGCCTGTTTGTATCCGTCCAACGCCGAGACAGGCACGCCCTGAACGGTGGCGCTGGTGTCAATAAACTTTTGGACGTAGTCAGGATTAGTCGTTTTCAGGGCGGCAATAACCACAAAGTGCGAACAGTCTCGCGGCTGACTCTGGCCCCAGGCTGCCTCGGGGAGTCGATCCTTGACCGACTGTGTCGTCACGACTACGAATTTCCATGGCTGAAGTCCAAAACTGCTGGGAGCGTGGATCATCGCCGTCTCCAGCGTTTTCCAATCGTCGGCAGAAATCTTTCTTGTTGCATCAAAAACTTTTGTGGCATAACGCCAGGCAAGCTGCTGCAGTAATGTCTGTCCGATGGACATCTTCAGTTCACTCCGGGGAACAATGAATAATTTATTGAAGTTGGTGGTCTTGTGGGGGCTTCTTGCGATAGCGTGTCATGGGGTTCGCAGTTTACATGACTGCCTGTTGTTCCGAACAAATTTTTGCTGCGGGCATAAAACAGGGCTATGAGTTCAACAGATTTGCCATATAACGGCTCAGGGATTCCAGATCGTCTGCAAATCCTCGCACGCCTTCAGCAAGCTTTTCTGTGGCCATTGCATCCTGATTCAGCATCCAGCGAAAAGAAAGCTCATCGATCTCCAGGCGTTCGATATTCATGGCTCTGGCTTCGTCGGCGTCCAGTCGTTTTGGAACCTCTGCTTCAGAACTGGAAAGTTCCGTCAGCAAAGCTGGCGCCACAGTCAGCAGATCACAGCCACAAAGTGCGGTGACCTGCTCAGCCGATCGAAAACTGGCTCCCATGACTTGAGTTCTATAACCGTGTCGCTTGTAGTAGTTGAAGATTCGATGAACTGAAAGCACACCGGGATCATCTTCCATCGAATAACTGCTGGCTCCTTTGGCTTTCTTGAACCAGTCGAGGATGCGGCCGACAAAGGGGCTGATCAACGTGACGCCCGCGTCGGCGCAGGCAATCGCCTGGCCAAAGCCAAACAGTAGAGTCAGGTTGCAATGAATGCCTTCCTGCTCAAGTCGCTCGGCCGCGCGAATGCCTTCCCATGTACTGGCGATCTTGATCAGGATCCGTTCTTTCGGAATGCCCTGTTCTTCGAAGAGGCTGATAAGGTGTCGTCCTTTCTCAACCGTTGCATGTTCATCGAAACTCAGCCGCGCATCGACTTCGACTGAGACTCGCCCGGGAACGATTCTTAGGATTCGAAGGCCAAAAATTACCGACAGGCGGTCAAGAATCGCATTCAGCAAATGGAGTTCTGCTTGGCCTGATTTTCCCTCCATGTCATGACGGCCGGTGGCAATTGCTTCCCTGACCAGATCCGCGTACTGCGGCATCTGAGCCGCTTTCGCGATTAGTGACGGATTTGTCGTTGCGTCCTGCGGCTTGTTGCGAGCAATGGAATCAATGTCACCCGTGTCCGCAACAATGATGGTATGCCGCTTGAGTTGATCGAGCGAATTCATCTGAGCCTCCTGCCCTTATCAAGATAATCAAACGATCATTACTCTCGCACCCGTTTGGCAAATGGCCAGAGAACCATCTATTGGTTACCAGACTTCTCATTCACTATCGCCGAAAGCGAAAACCTTCAGAATACTTCCTGCCAGACCTAAATCAACACTGTGAGAAAGTCTATCGCTTCGAGACTGGAAACTGAAGAGCATCCAGAATTCTTTGGCACGCATCAGACTTATTCAACGCGTAAAAATGAATGCCGGGAATGCCTTCAGCAATGAGTTGCCTGCATTGCTGAATTGCGTGTTCCACGCCAATTTCGAACTGAGCTGAGGCATCATCCTGGACAGCTTCAAGCTTTGCCGCCAGATCTGCCGGGAACACAGTTCCACACATAGATGTGATTCGCTTGATCCGTGCGAAGTCCGTGATTGGCATGATACCAGGCACAATCGGGATCTGAATTCCAAGCTTGTTACATCGATCGCGGAAGGTGAAGAAATTATCGTTGACAAAGAATAGCTGTGTGAAGACGGCGTCAGCACCAGCATCGACCTTGCGTTTCAGGTTCAGCAGGTCGGCTTCCAGATCAGAGGCTTCTATGTGCTTTTCGGGATACCCGGCAACACCAATCCCCATTTCCGGGTGAGTCTCGCGGATCAATTCCACAAGCTGATTCGCATTCTTAAGGCCACCTTCAACGGCCTTAAACGCTTCCTGACCGACAGGCGGGTCTCCTCGCAGAGCCATGATGTTACAAATGCCGGAGGCTGCTGCTTTATCCAACCAATCTTTCAGTTCCTCACGTGTCGCTCCAACACATGTGAAATGAGCCATTGCTGTTCGATGAAATGTCTGCTGAATCTCATGACACCAGAATTCAGTACGATCCTGAGTGGACCCGCCAGCTCCATAGGTGCATGACACAAACGCCGGATCGTACTCGATCAGTGTCTGGAGATTTTTCTTCAGTGCCGCATCACCTTCCGCCGTCTTCGGAGGGAAGATCTCAATCGACATGACAAATTGCTGGTCTTGAAACAGTTGAGAAAGTCGCATCGGTTTAAAGGCTTGAGGCGTCAAAAGGAGTGTTTGCGGATCGTAGAGTAACAGGTTGCAGTCAACAGATGACAGAACGAGGAGAACTACCAGTGATTGTGCGACTACAGTGATTCGATAACAAAGCGGCTTACATTTCCTGCCCTGTCAGACGAGCGACTTCGTTCACATCTTTATCACCGCGGCCGGACAAACAAACCACGATTACGTCATCCTTGCTTCGCTGCACAGCCGCTTTCATGACATAGGCAATGGCGTGTGAGGTTTCAATCGCAGGGAGAATGCCTTCCGTTTTAGCCATCGTACTGAAAGCAGCGAGCGCTTCGTCGTCCAGTATGTTAACGTAATTGACTCGACCACAGTCTTTCCAGTAACTGTGTTCCGGCCCAACACCCGGATAGTCAAGGCCCGCAGAAATCGAATGCACGTCTGAAGTCTGGCCGTCATCGTTCTGCAGTACGTAGCTGTAGCTGCCGTGCAGGATTCCCGGTTTGCCATGAGTCAGCGTGCTGGCATGATCGCCAGGCTTTCCGCCTCGACCACCCGCCTCAACTCCCGTCAACGCCACGGCTTTGTCATCGACAAACGGATAGAACATGCCTGCGGAGTTCGAGCCACCTCCAACACAGGCCACGACCTCGTCAGGAAGTCGACCGATCTGATTCAGACATTGCTCCCGAGCCTCGCGGCCGATAATCGCCTGAAAGTCGCGAACCATCATTGGAAACGGATGCGGGCCAACAACACTACCGATGATGTAGTGTGTGTCTCGCACCGAAGCCATCCAGTCACGCATCGCTTCGTTGATGGCATCTCTCAGAGTTCTTGAGCCTGTCGTCACAGGGCGAACTTCCGCGCCCATCGTTCGCATGATGAAGACATTGAGCTTCTGTCGTCGCACATCTTCTTCACCCATGTAGACGACACAGGGAAGTCCGAAGCGAGCACACGCTGTAGCCGTTGCAACACCGTGTTGTCCTGCTCCGGTCTCTGCGATGACACGCGTCTTTCCCATTCTTTTGGTCAGCAACACCTGACCCATAGTGTTGTTAATCTTGTGGGCGCCGGTGTGGTTCAGATCTTCTCGCTTGAAGTAGATTCTTGCTCCACCGCACTTCTCCGTCAGACGTTCGGCGAAATAGAGCGGATTCGGGCGGCCAACAAAATGACGCAGCAGGTCTTTCAGTTGTCGATCAAACTCCGGATCAAGTTTTGCATCTTCATATGCCTGAGAAAGTTCATCAAGGGCATACATGAGTGTTTCGGGGACATAGCGTCGTCCATACTCACCAAAACGACCACGCTCATCCGGCACAGCGCTGACGGGAGATGATGCAGCCGGAGCAGTAGTTGCAATCGACATGAAATCCTCGGTTCCTGACTGAATTCAGCTTCTATGGGAAAACAGCAATCTGTACTCGTTACGAGACAGAATACGGCTACTAGCCTGGAAAGATGCAGCCTCGTGCTCTGTATCAAATTCTTCTTTAAATCTCAGACCGCGGTTTCGATCGTCCTTTCAGAAACCGTGGGTTGTGCCCCTGATTATAGCGGAGACCTCAAAAACACCCGCGAGGTCTAAGAATTTCCCCGGAAATTATTGCTGACCATGCTTCAGATCTGCCAATAATCCGAGCAAATCTTGCTTGGATCGTCCCTGAAAGCTGTTAACGGTCCATCGGCAAGTCTGCAATTTCCTGTTTCCGGAACAATCCAGTCAAAGCCTGATCTCTGGTATCCGTCGATGTTGACGACTTTCCGCGATAACCCATGTGTGATCTTTTGACATCGTCATGAGACTGAGAAATGCATCTGACAATGGTATTCTCTGTCGCGATCATTCTCTGTTCAGGCATTTGCGTTTGTTTGCTGAGGTGTCTGGACTGACATGTCGTGAATCAAACGACGAAGTTCTGAGACTGCTGTGCGTTTTTCCAGAACCAGAGTCCTGGCTGATGCTTCCAGTGTGGTGAGTCCTTCTGTTATGGCTTGCTCCCGAAGTCTGTAGGCAGGCAGACCTTCGTTGATGGCATTTCTGAGACTGGGAGTGATCAGCATGGTCTCAAACACCGCCGTGCGTCCTCGAAATCCCGTATAGAAATTCAGTTCCGTTGGGATACCTCGGATCAGCTGTGGTGGTGATTCCGGTGGCACGCCAAGTGAGCAGCATTCCTCAGGGGATGCAGCATACTCCTCTCGCGAATCTGCAGAGACCGTTCTGACAAGTCGTTGAGCAATTACGCCTCGCAAACAATCGGCAATGGTCATTGATGAGATGCCAAAGTTGCGGAGCACATCGATCGCCGACGCCGTGTTGTTGGCATGCAGCGTTGAAAGAACCAGCACACCGGTTGTGGCAGCTCTGCAGGCAATCTGAGCCGTCTCAGCATCGCGAATTTCACCAATAGAAATAATATTCGGATCCTGTCTCAAAACGCCTCGCAGGGCATTTGTGAATAACAAGCCTGTCTTGGGGTCAACCTGAATCTGATTTGCTCCCGGGATTCGTCGCTCAACGGGATCCTCAATAGTTACGATACTTCTGTCCGGCTGATTCAGACTAGAGAGCAGGCTATACACGGTCGTTGTTTTCCCGGCTCCAACGGGGCCTACAACGAGCAGCAAGCCATAGGGAGCCCCGAGCAATGAGTGGACATCATTCATCTGCTCTGCCGTGAAACCCAGGGACTCCGGCGCGACGAACTCTGTGGCATCGGGCATCAGGCGCAATACAAGTCTTTCCCCATGAATTGTCGGGCTGCTGCCCACGCGCACATCTCTTGGAAGTCCAGCAAGTTGAGCCGCTGAAATGTGCCCATCCTGAGGAAGTCGCCTGTCGGTGATATCCATCCCGGCGAGAACTTTTATCCGACTGAGGATGTGAAGAGCCTTCGCCGCTGGAACCTGAACAATATCCTGAAGTGCACCATCAATTCGAAAGCGAATTCGAGTTCCCTCTTCGGCAGGATCAAGGTGAATATCTGTCGATCGATGAGCAAAGCCTCGCTGCAGAATGACGTTAACGAGTGACGATGGCTCGACAACGCTGAGTAGTTCTGAGAGTTCTGCAGCTAAGGCAGAATTCCCAAGACGCGTTTCTTTGCGTGATGCAGGAAGAGGAGTGCGTGACTCAAGTTGAGAACCGGACGATCCTGGTGACACATCTTCGGTATTCATGGGGAACGGCCACAATAAGAGGATTCGAACTACTTTGCTGAGACTGGCTTAACGGTGCTCGCTTTTTCTTGTTTTGGTACAAAATCCTGAAGTGATCGAAAAATACTGATCGGGTTACCTCGAAACACCAGCGTCGACAGAACCATGATGCTCATTAACACGGCTCCGGCTGACAGCTTTCGCCGTATACCGTCCTCTTTAATCAGGGCGATCAGTCCAGTCGTCAACGCGGCAGATCCTAACAGCAATGCGGCCAACTGTGAGTTAACCCCCAGTACCGTCTCACGCTTCAGGAACATCGGAATCAGTGCCAAAGCAGCAACAATCGAGAATGGGACCGAGACGGAGACGAGTAAAGTTCTCTCTCGCTTTTCCACAAGAGCCGACTCTGACACACCCAACGCGTAAGCCGCTTCTTCTCTGGTATCTGTGATTGTCCAGACGCGAGCAAGTCCGGAAGTCTTCAGCACCGATGTGACGTCCTCATGGGGGCTCACGACTGAGAACTGCCCCTGACGTTTCTGAGTAGCTTTCCAGAGCCGAACAAGTCCCGCCACGACGCCGCTGTTGATGTACGTCAGGCGTGAAAGATCCAGTAACAGATTGGGTGCCGCAGCCAGTTCAAAGCTTGATATGGCGGCCGACACGGCAGCTTCAAGGTCAGCCCACGACAGTTTCGAAAGCAGTGGGTCGCATTGAATCCCGTTGTATCTCTTGTGAGCTTCGAAGGGGAACGGCTCTGTCGACACGGATTGCTTAATGTCGGTCGACAAGTTCTTTGAAGTCTTCTCCCCGGGCTTCACCAAATCCAGCTCGCCGGTGTCTTCCAATTTCAAAAATGCCAGTGCCGCCGCACGAGACGGCATGATGCGCCAGTGTTCAAGCAGTCCACTGATCTGCAGAGATTCCTTCACTGCATCGCTCTCAGTGACGAAAATCAAATTCCGGGTTCGCGAGTCCAATGATTTCCAAATTCGAAGCAGACTCGCAAGAAGCCCGTCCGGTAGCCGAGTTAGCGTCGGGGCAATCACGACGACACTGCCGATGTTTGATTTCTGGATGAGTCCCAGAACGCGATTAGTCGCTCCTTCGATCTGCTCCCAGGGCATATTGAGGAGTTCGTCCGTAAACTCAAGGTGGCAATACGAAGAGTGATTCTCGAACGAAAAACCGCTCATACCCCATCCCTCGGCAACAACTGAAAATCGGGAAATGACCTCGAGCAGAAAACTGGCCGTCTTGCCTTGTGACCACTGCGGTGCCTCAACACCTCCTGGCTCAGTTGCTTCAGCATTCTATGGATTGTATCCACACGTAGTCGGAGCGGACAACTCGCGACGTTCTCTGCTCCGCATCTCAGGAAACTTAAAAAGCCGCCCGAAACCAGAGTTCGAGCGGCTTCTGTCGTCGTCAGACGTTGAGCAGTCCGTAGCGTTGCAGTGTTGTACGAAGTGCTGCAAGCTGAGAATCTGTCAGCGGAGTCAGCGGCAGGCGAACTTCACCGCAATCACGCCCCAAAAGTTTCATGGCTGCCTTCACAGGAATTGGGTTCGTTGAAAGCCCAAGCATGTCGCGGCAAAGCGGGAATAGCTTGTGGTGCAACTCTTGTGCTTTAGCAATGTTGCCGGTCTGAAATGCGGTTACCATCGCCTTAACGTCCTGAGGAACGATGTTTCCTGCCACAGAAACAACCCCGCTGCCGCCAAGCGCCAGCAATGGCAACGTCAGGCTGTCGTCTCCCGAAAGCACCGTCAGATCAGAAGCGGCCAGAATCTGAGACGCCTGGTCCATCGATCCTGTTGATTCCTTGATCGCCACGACACTTGGGCAGGTATCTGCAATCCGGCAGATTGTTTCAGGCTCCATGTTCTTGGCCGTTCGCCCCGGAATGTTATAAAGCACGATCGGAAGATCAACATGCTCGGCAACCGCGCGATAGTGCTGAAAGAAGCCTTCCTGCGTCGGCTTGTTATAATAAGGTGCGACCATCAACGCGCCAGTGGCACCGGCACGCTTCGCCGAAGCGGTCAGGCGGATGGCTTCTGCTGTGCTGTTCGATCCTGTGCCCGCCATGACTTTGATTCGTCCGGCTGCGTGATCACAGGTGATCGCAATCACTCGCTCATGTTCGTCATGAGACAGCGTCGGACTTTCGCCGGTTGTGCCGACCGGAACCAGCCCATCTGTTCCGGCTTCAACGTGAAAGTCCACAAGAGCTTTCAGCATGCTCTCGTTCAGCGAGCCGTCGCTGTTCATCGGCGTCACAAGGGCCACTGTTAGTCCCGAAAACAATTCACCACGTCTTGCCATGACTCAATTCTTTGTGCGAAAAACTCTGAGAGAAAACTTAATTGACTTCTTATTGCGGCTCCAACCTGACCCGCATCAATACCAGCAATCGCTTTGACACTGCGTGTGCTGGTGAGGACTCACCTGAAAATACATTCAGCCGATGTTTCTACGGCCTTCGATTGCAACCTGCAAACGAATCAGCCCCGTTTTCGCCAGTCGATCCCGGAAAGACTTGCAAGTGCCAGCATTAACGCATGAGTCCCATTCCGGCCAAATCCCTGCGCTTTCACCGCCAGGTAAAGTTGTTGACCAAGGGCCAGACCCGGCAGGGAAAGCCCCATGCGTCGTGATTCCTCCAGAGCAATCCCCATATCTTTAATGAAATGCTCGACGAAGAAACCGGGATCGAAGTTGTTGTCGATGATGCGAGGTCCAAGATTTGACAGCGACCAGCTTCCCGCAGCACCGCTGGAGACCGACTTCAAAACGGTTGGCAGATCCAGCCCGGACTTGTATCCGTAAAGCAGCGCTTCACAAACACCGATCATGCCTGTTGCAATCAGGATCTGGTTGACGGTCTTCGTGTGTTGTCCCGAACCCGCCGGTCCCTGATGCACGATGGTCTTGCCCATGGCTTCCCACATCGGCTGTAAAGAACTTACGACGTCTGCGTCTCCACCAATCATGATCGAAAGAGCGGCATTGCGAGCACCGATGTCTCCACCAGAAACTGGAGCATCCACGCTATGCACACCCGCAAGCTTTGCGGCTTCGTGGATCTCAATGGCGAGCGATGGCTGACTGGTTGTCATGTCAACCAAAACAGTTCCCGGCTTTGCCCCTGCCAGAGCCCCCTGCTCTCCCAGCATGACTTCTCGCACGTCCGCCGGAAATCCCACGATGGAGAAGATCACGTCTGAATTCTGAGCAACCTCTTTCGGAGTCGCGGCCCATGTCGCTCCCCGAGAAATCAGGGCTTCGGCCTTCTGCTTAGTTCGAGAATAGACGGTTGCAGAAAAACCCGCATTCATGAGATGCCCGCACATGCTGGATCCCATAACCCCGGTTCCAATCCAGCCAATCCGAGTTTTCCCGGGTACAACTTGAGGGATCGCCATGACTTTGTTCCTGAAGAACCATTAATCAAACATTTCTCGCACCGTACCCTTTTCGGAGCCGGCGAATCATCATCAGAACCGAGAAGTATACCGGTTATCGCGGGATCTTCCACAACGCCGTCCCTGTCTCTTACACTTCGCAGATGCCAGATCCTCCACCGTCAAAACGTCGACAACGCCTGACGTCCAGTCATCCTGCAGACGGTTTCTCTGCTGCGACACATTCCGACGACAGCGTTTTGGAAGCGGAACTGGAACCTTCCGTGCCTTATGCGGAACTGCATTGCCGTACAAATTACTCGTTTCTTGAGGGGGCTTCCCACGCTGACGAACTTGCCGCGCGAGCGAAAGAACTGGGACTTCACTCATTGGCGGTCACGGATCGAAATTCCCTCGCGGGAGTAGTCCGGGCTCATGTGGCGGCAAAAGAAGCGGGGCTGCGGCTGCTGATCGGTGCGGAAATCGTTCCGTCGGACGGCCCTGCTCTGGTCTTCCTTGCATCAGACCGAGCAGCCTATGGTCGGCTTTCGAGATTGATCACCGTTGGCCGCCGTCGCGCACCCAAAGGAGAATGTCGGCTGACTGTGAACGACGTTGCAGAACATGCTGACGGGCTCATCTGTTGTGTTCCTCTGAGTACAGAAACTCGCTTGCGATTCGAACGCCGCTTTCAGTCGGAGGGGCCCTGCACCGTTGCAGACCATGATCTCCTCAAGCTTCGAGAAATCTTTTCTGATCGCTGTTACGGTCTAGCGGAACTTCATAGCGGTCCGGCGGACGAGATCCTGTTGCAGCGTTGGTTGCAGCAAGGAATGAGATGTCGTATCCCGATCGTGGCTGCGAATGATGTGCATTATCATGTCGCCCGGCGTCGCGCACTACATGACGTTGTTACCGCCATTCGCTGTTCACAGTCGCTTCAGTCGCTGGGGCATGAATTGTTTCAAAACGGCGAGCGCCATCTGAAGTCCGGCAGTGAACTTAGCGAATTGTTCGGTGGCCGGACGGATCTGATCGAGCGAACTCTTGAAGTCGCCGACCGTTGCCGATTTTCACTCGATGAGTTGCGTTATGAGTACCCTGAAGAATTGATTCCAACAGGTGTTTCTCCAATCGAACATCTGGCCGGACTCACATGGGCTGGCGCGGCGAAGAGATATTCCGAAGGTGTCCCACCAAAGATTCGCGATCTGATCCAGCATGAACTCACTTTGATCGAAGAGCTTCATTACGAAGCCTATTTTCTGACGGTTTACGATCTGGTCCGATTTGCTCGTGAACGCGGGATTTTGTGTCAGGGCCGTGGTTCAGCGGCGAATTCTGTGGTCTGTTTTTGTCTCGGAGTTACCTCAGTCGATCCCAGCCGGATTGATGTTCTATTCGAGCGATTCGTCAGTCGAGAACGCAATGAAGCGCCGGATATCGATGTGGATTTTGAGCACGAGCGTCGAGAAGAAGTGCTTCAGTATCTTTTCGATCGCTATGGTCGCGATCGGGCGGGAATGACTGGGGCTGTGATCACGTATCGGCCTCGCTCGGCCATCCGTGATATCGGCAGAGCGCTTGCTCTGTCGAACGATCGAATCGACAAGCTGGCCGGACAGATGGAACATGTCGATCGCGCGGAATTGTTTCCGGAGCGAATGCGCGAAGGAGGAATGGATCCCGAATCAAAACTGGGACGTCGCCTGCTGGAGCTGCTGAACTCATTGCTGACATTCCCTCGACATCTTTCGCAGCATTCTGGTGGCATGGTGATGTCACGCGGACTTCTGAGCGAACTGGTCCCCATTGAGAATGCGTCCATGCCGGGGCGAACGGTTATTCAATGGGACAAGGATGATCTCGATGCACTGGGGTTGCTGAAAGTTGATTGTCTGTCGCTGGGAATGCTGAGCTGCATTCGACGAGCGTTCGATCTGATTCAGAAACATCACGGTCGCACATTAACGTTGGCGAATGTGCCGTCCGAGGATCCTCAGGTTTACGACATGGTCAGCGCGGCCGATACGGTTGGCGTGTTTCAGATCGAAAGTCGCGCGCAGATGAGCATGTTGCCGCGATTGAAGCCTCATTGCTTCTACGATCTTGTGATCGAAGTCGCGATCGTGCGTCCGGGACCGATTCAAGGGGACATGGTTCATCCTTATCTGCGGCGTCGTGCTGGAGAAGAGCCGGTTGAGTATCCTAACGCGGCCGTGCGATCAGTGCTCCACAAGACTTTGGGAGTGCCGATATTTCAGGAACAGGCGATGCGTCTGGCGATTGTGGCGGCCGGGTTTACTCCGGGAGAAGCCGATCAGCTTCGCCGCGCGATGGGGGCGTGGCGGAAGACGGGTGTTATTGCGAAATTTCATGAAAAGCTGGTGCAGGGAATGATCGAACGAGGATACGACGGTGAATTCGCCGAACGTGTCTTCAAGCAGATCAGCGGTTTCGGAGAGTATGGCTTTCCGGAATCTCATGCCGCCAGTTTTGCGTTGCTGGTTTATGTGTCCTCTTGGATAAAACGCTACTACCCGGCTGTCTTTGCCGCTGCGTTGATCAATAGTCAACCTATGGGGTTTTATGCTCCCGCCCAGCTCGTTCGCGACGCGCGAGAACATGGAGTCATGCTCCTTCCGGCTGACGTAAATGCCAGTGACTGGGACTGCACTTTGGAAGCTCAGAAGGAACCTGCAGATCCTGGCAAATCCCCATTTTCGCATCGTGATCAGTCTCATGCCCTGCGGCTTGGGTTTCGTCTGCTGCGAGGTTTCTCAGAAGAGTATGCGAGGACGATCGAAGACGCGCGGCGACTCGGCGGGCGATTTCAGTCCCTGGAGGAATTTGCGCGGCGCACACAGCTCAGTCGTTCTGTCCTGCAATTGCTGGCCCGTGCTGATGCCTTTGCTTCAATTGAGATTGATCGAAGAAGTGCCTACTGGAAATCCCTACCCTCACGCGATCGTCTTCCCTTGTTTGACGACGAACGAATTCCCGCCGTTGACGAGGCAACTCCGGAACTGCCAGTGATGTCGGCTCAGGATGAAGTGGTGGAAGATTATTCGTCGGCTGGCCTGACGCTGCGAAAACATCCCGTGAGTTTTCTTCGTGAGCAGCTTATCCTGCTGAAGGCCGTCACGTCGGAGCAGCTGAGTGAAATGGAGCCGGATCGTCGAGTCAAAGTGGCCGGTTTGGTATTGATGCGTCAACGTCCGTCTACTGCCAGTGGCATCACATTTGTCACGCTTGAAGACGAGACGGGGATCGCCAATCTGGTTGTGTACCCATCCGTTTGGCAGCACTTCCGTCAGGCCGCGCGTTTTGCTTCAGTTATTCTTGCGACAGGTCGTTTGCAACGAGAAGGCGATGTCATCCATGTGGTTTGCGAGCGACTGGATGATGTCAGCAAGATGCTGGCCCAGATCGATTCGAAGTCCCGGAATTTTCGCTAATGCAATGAGCAATTCAAGGGCTGCGGTTAGCCGGAACGCGTTAACGTCCGGTTTGTAGAATACGACTTTTCCTGTCAGGTCTCTGCATCCAATATCTGCTGAGCCGGATTCAGTCCGGTCAGCGTTTCCCACTTCGCCATTAATCTCGAAAAAACAGACGTTGGCTGCGAGATCTCAAATCGTCGGCCGTCGATATGGCTCACGGGCAGCAGGCCGACCGGAGTTGATGACAGAAATGCTTCGTCGGCCGACGATAACTCATCGACAGAAATCTGCCGACGGAAAAAAGGGATCTGCAGAACAGACGCCAGCTCCTCAACAACCTCTGAGCTAAGACTCCTCAGGATTCCTCGATCGGGAGTTGAGATTTTTCCGTCACGGACGAGGTAGAAACACGATGTACTGGTCTCGGTGATGAATCCGGCATGATCAAGCAGCAATGCCTTACTTCCCGGTTCAAGCCTGGCAGCCTGCTGGTCGGCCAGCCACCAATGCAGTCGGTTCCGAACCTTGTGTTCTACTGGAAAGCAGTCATCAGGAATCTGTCGAACATCGGGAATTCGCAGCCGCACACCATGCTGAAGACCGGAGTGCCACAAGTGGAATGGCAGCACAAATGTGTGGATCACCGTTGTCGACTGATTAGCAAGACCAGCCAGATAAGTAGGGTTCGAACCGGCTGTCGAAAACAGCACGATACCGAGGTCCTGGTTCTTCGAAATCAGTGAGGCATTGTGTCGAATTATCTCTTGCGCCGCCGTGGCTAGTTCCTCACTGCTCCAACGCCGAGGAAACCCCAACGCGATGAGTGAATTTGTCAGCCGGCTGATATGCTGATCCAGTCGAAACGGTCGATGATGATAGGTGCGAGCCATCTCCGTTACTGCCGCGCCGGCCACAACGCCAAGATCCCAGACAGGAAGGCCTGTCTGAGAAAATGGTTGCAGAAGTCCGTTGATCCAGGCAAGCGGTTCAGACATGAATCAACCGATCCTTCAATAGATCTCCACTGTTTCTGCGAGGTTGAACAGGGGAAGTCACCCTCGCCGCGATGGAGGAGAGGACACTCTTCGTTTGGTTCCTCGTTGAAAGTAAAGCCAGTTACTTAGTGGTTAACATTCGACGCTGGGCCAGTTTGGACGACATGGCAAACCCGATGACCAACGCCAACTGCACGCCAGCAAAGACCCCAAGTGCGAGCAACCGGCCTTCGGTAAATCCATAGGTATGAAGTCCGGCCTTCAGCTCGTTAACACCAAACCATGACCATGCTGTCACAATATTGCCGATCATAGCCAACACGGCCGTGCCATAATCGTTGACCATTTTGTCCCAGCGAGCATGCAGGATCACGGCATTCCAGAGGACGATCAGCATGGCTCCGTTTTCCTTAGGATCCCAGCCCCAGAATCGTCCCCAGGAATCGTCAGCCCAAAGTCCGCCAAGAACGGTACCAACCAGACTGAAGAACAACGCAAAACACAAAGTCCCATAGACCAGCTTTCCGCAGTCCTTGAGTTCCGCCGAAAATGTCGATGCATTCCCGCCGGGAGCGAGTGATCGCCCGAGAATCGCCTGGACGCAGTAGAAGAGCCCTATGAATCCCGCGAGGAACGTTGCCGCATATCCCAGTGTGATACAGACCACATGAGTCGCTAACCAGAATGTCGTATCCAGAACCGCCTGCATCACGCCCAGAGTATCCCCTTCATCGCGCGCCAGATAATGGGCGATGACCAGTGAGCCTGCACCAACAGACGCTCCCAGAATATTGCCAATACCGTTCTTCATGACGAGCTCTACAACGAACGAGGCAATCACAACTGCCCATCCGATAAAGATGGCAGACGAATACAGATTGGTGACCGGCGGGCGTCCCGAAATCTGCATACGCATGAACAATGCCAAGGAATGCAGAGCGAAGGCCAGAACCAGCAGGAACAGACTCGTTCGACGAAGTGTTGTGCCAAAGAACAACCAGCCCATAAACGAGAACACGATCACCATGACATACGGATATGTGGCCTGCATGAAGGGTTCAAAGAAATTGAACCAGGCTTCTTTTCGAACGGTTGCCATGTTCACATGAGGCACAGTTCCGGAGTCGAGCATTTCGCGGTAGCTGCTGACTGCGGTATTGAATCCCTCAACGTCGCCATCCTGCCATGTCTTCAGCAGCGTCGCGACGTAGCCTGAAGTCTTATCGAAGGTGTCTGAACACTCTCCGCCGGGCAACAGGTGGGCTGCTCTCTTGTGGAGATCGTCCCATACAAGTTTTGCCAACTCGACATTCATCGCATTTGCCAGAGCCGGAGCATCATCCGAACCCAGCTTCTGCAACTTTGTGCGAATCTCCAGCAGACGTTTGTCCTGTGGATCTGATTCTGAGATGACAGAAAAGACTTCAAATAACTCTGAAGAAATACGTTCTGATGCGATTTCGCGAGCCTTTTCCGGAGGAACGGCGGTGGCAATTTGTTCTGCGCTGCTGCCCGATTCGGCAGCAGAGATCAGCCCGAGAATTTGTCTCAGAAACGTGTCATCGACGCGTGCAATAGCTTCAGCAGCTCGTTGTTGAATGACCTTTCCATCTGTTGTTTCCTGCTGAGTTTCTCCGCTGCCGCCCCCCAGGATTTTGTAACTGCCAATCACTGATTTTGTGACCAGCTCCTGAGGCAACTTGTCCTGCATGTAGGCATTAAACTCGTCCCACGTTGAGAGCTGATTTTGCTTCATCTGCTCATTCAGTTGACGCACAGCATTGGCGCCAACCAGCGTTTCCCACGATCGTTGTTCATCACTTGATCCGGTGGGAACGGCCATCACAGCGGGCTCGTTGCCCAGCAGACGAAGTATTCTCCAGCAGTCGATGTATGAGCCCAGTAAACTGTCAGAGTTCCGCATCAGGAACATCTGCGAAAGCTGATCAATCCGACTGACTGTTTCGAACAATCCCGAGACTCGACGCTCCAATGTGGTCAGTGAGTTTTCCTGCTTGTCACGTTGCTTCTGGCGAGCCTTCTGCAGAATTGAATCCAGCTCTTTAATGTTCTTCTGGATCTCAACCATCGAATAGGTGAGCCCACCGCGTTTTTCCAGACCCAGCAATGACAAAACCTGATCATCATCAATCTTGATGATTCGATGACGAGCGGCCACTTCCGGTCGGCTGACGACATCCAGCAACCATTGTACAGCGGGCCGACGACGTACCATCAGGGAACGCATTCTTGATTCCACTGCGTCTTTTCCAGAGGAACTGACCGTGGCCATCTTTTCGATCCACTCGGTATATGAACCCTCGAACTTCTCCAGTTCTGCCACCGGTGCATTGGGCCATGCTTTACTGAAGGCCGTCAGGATTTTCTTCCGTTGTTTCGGCTCACTCAGCTCCGCCGATTCAAGCTCCCCTTCAAATCCAGACTTGTGAGAATTTACGAGCAGTTGTGTTCGAGCAACTGAATCGATCGGCTGAGCGCGGCCGCTCCATGCGATCGGCAATTGCGCGAAGCCATACAGATTCATGGTGCTCGGATCTTCTTTTGGAGGGCGAGCCTTGCTTCCCAGCCACGCCGCAAAAATCAATGCGATAACCAGAGGAATCCAGAGCGATTCAATCAGAGAAGGCTTCTCCAGATTCGTCAGCAATGCAGCATCTGCAACCTTTGCTGGTGCAAATCCCGGACGACCGAGAAGACTTGAGGAGCCAACGCTTAACGTCTGTGCTTCTGGAGCAACTTTCTTTGCTGTCCGTTCTGTTTTATCAAGGAACCTGAATAGAGTCTGTCCGAACTGAGCAAACATGCCAAAGGACACAATCATGCAGGCGATGTAGGGCAACATCCAGCCAGTGTTGTTCACGACCGATATCGTCGACGCTTCCTTTCCGTCTTCAAGAGCCTGAAATCCAGACTGATAAAATGTCTCACCCTTATAGCGCAGAGGATTGTTCATCCACAACGTAAACTTGTCAGTGGATCCATCATTCGGATTGGTGATTTCAATCTCTGACCGATAGTCACGCGGGGTCGCAGTCCCAACGTAATTCGTGCGGCTGACATCAACCAGTTTGACCTCGTAAGGTTTATAGTTGCGCTGAAATCGCAGGTAGAAAAAGTAGTCCTTGCCATCAACAGTGGCTTTCTCCGCGAGCGGCGCGCCGCGCAGTTCGCTGACGTTCTGAGCCACCAGCATCGTCTGCAGGACTTTTCCACCATCGCGGCTCACCACGTCGATATAAATGGCGCTTTGATCGTGTGAGTCATCCATCCCTGTGACGGGCTCTAGTCGTTCGGGAGCAGCAAACGATCCCAAGCCGGCATCGGTTCGCAATTTGTCACCAGGAATCAAGCCTCGCAATCGACTGTTGCGCTGAAACTCACGGACAACGACATCAAACGGCAAGGAGGGAAGGCTGATAACTTGACCGGGGGCTGGCGGTGAAATAGCCGCTTCGTCTGATTTCTCCGGAGCTGCTGTCGCTGCCTTCAGCAATCGCTCTTCGGGAATCACAAGGACCTGATCTTTGCCATCCGTTTTCTGCGTGATGATAGCCAGTTCACGTTCGCGGATATCTCGGATGAACCCCGATGTCTCTCCTTCCACTAACGACAGCATGTTCTCCTTGGCCAGCAGGCCGACCTGAAGTTCACTGATCATGAGCATCGCCACACCAAAATGCAGCAATGCGATGCCTCCGCGTTTGTCGAACAGCAGGTTAGACCCCAACAGCAGAACCAGCGAACACGCGGCGCCCTTGAGAAGCTGCCACAGAATTCTCATTGAAGACAGGTTAAGCCGTGCTTTTTCACCGCCGAGCACGAAGTAAAGCAGGACTCCGATCAATGACACCGCGATCAGCAGCATGACGCCTCGAGTCAGCTTTGAACTGGCTTTGGCAAGGATCGCTGTGGCCAGAGCTGCGAGTCCCGAGATACCAAGCACACTCAGGAGGAGATACCAAATTTGTCCGGGTCCCAACACCGTGTCACCGTACTCGACCCCTGTCTGCATATTGCCCGTGATGACGACACCAGCCGTCAGGATCAGGCCGACAACTACAAGGCCGATCCCGGCTGCCAATCTCAGACCTTCCGCGCGAACGCGAAACTTTAGTGCGTGAGCTGTCGTGAGATTCGCAAGCATGATCCAGCCGATCGTCCAGCCTCCGGGGAAAGGAATCTTTCCGAAGACACCGAGGCTCTCCGCAATCTTGTCTCCCTGGTCACCAAACATCGATGGAGGGAAAAGATCTCGAATCTGAATCCACGCGATGTACGTCCGGAAGTACTCTGCCATGACTTGCCAGACGTCTCGACGAGCCTGTGCCAGGCTGCCGACGAATACAATGAACATTGCAAGGATGAACAGCACGCACGTCAGCTTCAAAGAAGCCAACGCTCGTATCGCGGTCATCAAGGAGTTTTCAAGTTCTTGCGGTAATGCTTCGCCGTCTTTTCGACCAGACGAAAGATCACCAGGCAATGTGGTTGAAGACATGACGGTTTCCTCTGATTCATTATCGTGTTTGGGGCACGAGTTACTCGTATGTGTCGTTAATGGCCGGAGTTGAGACTCTCTTCCATCTTTGGTCCGAGCCGATTATTCAACGTTGAGCGATTCACAAAAACTTCGAAAGGCGGCTCGTTGAACTTCTGCCGTGGAATTCGAACTTCGATACTTAAAGACCCATAACTTGTCTTTGTAACTGGCAATCATGCCAAGGATCGTTTCTGTATCACTCTTGATCTCTATCCATTGGCCGGTTAGTCCCTTCAACGTCAGCGTCTCGACATCCTTCATCATCTCCGCAGGATCAGTTTCCGGAAGCTGCAACTGTCCTCGCCATCGCACGAACTGCGGCTCGACTCCAGCAGTTCCGGGCAGATCGCTGACCGTAATTCGAGCGGACGCATCCGACGGCCCCGCAGTCCAGGCAAACGCACTGAACTGATCGTTTTGAGCCGCAACCCAGGCCTTCGGGACTTCCCAGCGAAATGGAACCGCGTCAAACTGATCACGAAGAAGATCCGATGTGAGAACTTTTTCGTCTTCCCGTGCGACCTCATATTCACGGATGTCCGAACTGCTGCCGCAACCGGAAAGAGTAAGGAGGAGAAGTGTGATGTACAGGGGCAGCTTATTCATGAATCAAATCGAAGGTGGGGCGAGGCGGGAGTTAAAAAGGAGCAATCAGTGACGGGCGTTATTCAGGTCAGGTCGAAGAAAAAAAATGTCCGGATGTTCTGTGAAGGGTATCCGCACCGCCCGGAGCGAAACCCATACAAACAGTTGCCTATTAATACCCGGCAACGGCAAACTGCCAGACTCATTGAACTCCCTATTCTAGGCGAGTGAGACACGAATTTCACGGAGTTCAGCGGTTCTTCCAAAATCAACCGCCAACGCGATGGCACTCACGGCACATATCAAAACGGCGGTCGCTGACATGATTAGCGACATTGAAGATTTGGCCGGTTTGTTGCTCCCACGCCACAGCGGCGGCGGTTGGGGAGATCCAGATCGATTCCACGATCTGAGAAGCAACCGAGCCGGAACCGACTCGAACGTTCCCAGTCACGGTCGAATCACCCGGTTCGGACAATCGCGGTTCCACAGATCCATTGGACGATTCCCTGCGACCATCCCCAGCGATCCTCGCCGTTTGGTCCGGATTCATGGACATGTCTCGCTGTGCTTGTAGTGAACTTATCGACGGCAGGGCATTTCCCACTACGGTTCCAATCAGCATGGAAACAGACGCCACGATCCAGCCGGAGGTGACGACGGTACCGCGACGATTCGTATGCAACGCTGGAGAAAACCCAACGTTGTCAGGAGTGACTGCCTTCTCCGCAGGGGATAACTCCGTGGGTTCAGTCACATCGGACTGCCGAAGGGCAGCAAGGATTCGATCATCCAAAGAATGATCGGGCGTACGCAAAGACAAAGCCCGAATTTTCAGTTCCAGTTCACTCATGAGCTTCTCCTCAATTCTTCTTCCAGCTTCATGATGGCTCGACGGTATCGAGTGGCTGCTGTTGCCGACGGTATTTCCAGCACTCCGGCGATTTCTTCGAACGTCAGCTCGGAGAAAATCTTCATGACCACAATCTGACGACTCAACTCGTCCAGTAGGTCAATTGCACTTTTCAGTGACTCCGTTTCATCGTTTTGATTCGCAGTCGTTGAACTATTGGATAAAAGTGAATCAGATCCAGCCGAGGCAAAAATCGATTCTGTGATGGATCGCTGGTGCTGTTGCCGACGTCGACAGTCAATCGCCGCATTTCGCACCGCCGCAAATACGTATGAAGCAAGGCTGCCCTCAGGAGGTTCTGACTTCTGACACAGCCGCACAAACGCCTCATGCACTGCGTCCTCTGCCATGCTGGAGCAGCCCGTCACGGTCAACGCCACTGAAAACAGTGACTGACGATGCTTTCGGTAAAGCTGCTCAAGTTCAGTGCGCAAGACGCTTTCCATGCATGAGTTTTCACGGTCACTGCTTCGCAAATCACCAAACTGCGTTCAGAAGTTCACTGCGAAATAGTCTTTCGACCATTTAACGATGGGTTCCGGACGTTTGATTTAGCGCTCGACTCGAATTACACGCACCATGCGGCAGGATTTATTCAGGAATTCTGACCTGACCGCAAAATTCTGAAACTCGGCCCGAGAGGTCGCGTTGATCAAGCTTACATCACTACTTGATCAAATAGCGTTTTGCGTCCCCAACGGTTTTGGGGTCCTTCTCTTCAAGCACTTTCAGATTGGCCAGTGCTTTGACCGCGTGTTCCGGAAGAGCCGCAGCCGTGCCATCTGCCGCTGGCTCACCAACGTCACGACTACACTGAATGACGTAACGCACGATTGCCCGACGGATCGCAGGAATCTCGAAATTCTTGTCATCGTACAGAGCAATCAGGCGATCCTGAATACTCCAGTCTTTCCATCGCGCGAGGTCCGTAATCACAAGGTCGGCCAGTTCAGGACGATCAAGAAGAATATGCATCGACTGCTTCAGTCGATCTTTCGGAATTCGGTCTGGTTCATAAGTCCACATAAATCGCAGTGTCTGCATGACGGCGTAGGTTTCGCTGAACGGAAGCGGAATCTCTTTTCCTTTGGCGTCGGTTGCGACTTTGGTTCGCATCTTGGCATCTTCCAGAACCTTCAGGCCTTCTTCGCCACGGATCAGCAGATACCCAGCCATCACGCCCTCAATCCCGAGCCGGAAGTCCGCATCAAGAATCAGGATTTTCTTTTCCAGTACGGCAGCGTCTTCAGGCTGACCGCACAAGCCAGCCATCAGGCCATAGAAGCCGATTCGAGTCACAGGAGTTTTGGGGTCGACCAGCCACTGCAGAATCTTGTCCCGAGGTAGCTTGTCTTTCACCGGCACAATCACGTCGTAGGGCGCGGCTGCAAACTCCGCAAAGGCGTCGTTCGACACCAGCAGATCCGGGTGTTCGAAGTACGGCAGAAAGTACATCAGACGTTCGGTCTGGGCTTTGGGATCCGTAACAGGTGCCGGCATCTTCGAAAGATACAGCCAGGCGTCTGTCGAAACTTCGGCCGGGGCATGCCAGTCTTCCAGACGTTCTTCTGGTCCCATCAGTGTATATCGAGCTGTCTCAGTGCCAGCCACATACAGCGGCATCTCAAGAACCTGACCGACCTTGAATTTGTCGCCGGTTGAAAAGCCAATCTCAACGACTTCAAATTTCGAGGTGCCTCCCTTCACTGCCGTTGCTTTCTCTCCACCTATCCATTTACCGAGGACCAGATGATCGCATTGCTGAATTTGTTCAGCCATCACCAGGGTCGGGGCATCGCAGAACGGACAGAAAGCGGCTTCTGCAGATGCAGAAACGAGCGCCATCAACAGCACAGCCAGCAGAGGAAGCATTCGCATGGGAGGGACTTTCCGGCGGGATCGTGAAACGCTGCGACGACATGTTCAGCAGCGGTCAGCATTCACTTCCATCATACCGACCAAATCCGGAAATCAACAGTTGCAACCGGTCGGAGCAGCCGGGAACCGATCTTGAGAGCAAATCTCAAAACTCCGGAATGATACTTGGCGAGACTGCAAATGCCGAAACATGTCAGCACAGATTTGAGTCACAATGGTCTTCATGATCTCATCGCTGATTTTCGACGGGAAGTCACCATCGGCCCCTGGAAGTTGTTCGTTTATTCCAGCACCCGTGCATTGTCAATGTGGTACAGGCGCGACAGATCGTTGGCGTCGACCTGCGGATCGATATGAAAAATGCCTTCCACATCAAACGGCCGCAGTTCCATGTAGTCCGCCGTGACGCCCTCGGCCATCGTGATCCCAATGATGTCGTAAATCTTTGGCTTGCGCTGAAAACAGCAGATACCTGTATCGCGAACGAATGCAAATGATTTGAGACCGGTCGACTCAAAGGTTGGATACATGTAGCCACGAATCCGAACCGGCTTGCCGTCCAGGGCCTTCAGCCATTCTGGAAAATACTCCACGGCATTCACCGGAACAGGTTCCATGTTGAGGACCTTGAGCAGATCAATGTCATCAAACGAAACTCGAACGGCCGAGGTTCCGCGCTCTTTCCGCAGGCGTTTCTCCGGAATCAGCAGCTCAATCTTTCGCGTTTCGCCAGCAACGGAGTTCTCAACAACTGGCACATCAGCAGGTCCCTGGAGTCCAGTGTGAGCTGATGTCAGTATGGGCGGAGTTACCGGTACCGCAGGCTGAGTTGCAGACTCCGAGATGGCCTGTTGGACACGAGAACTCTCTGCCTCTGATGCCGCACTGACAGGTGTGACAGCTGGCGCCTCAGTCGTCTCGGTTGTGGCAGGTTGAGAATTCTGCGACGGTGCGTCGGGCTGTTGCTGGGTTGGCGCTAGCTTTGTGTTTTCGAAATCGACGTAACCCTCTTCGGATTCTCCGCAACCTGCCGAGGCCGCGACAAGACTGAAAATCAGCGCGGAGGTGGAACGTCGATTCATCATGGCTATCTGCATCCTGTCAACGCGTGGCCTAAAATCGTGTCCACGCTTCTTCTACCAGTTCCGCTTCCATGGAATACACTGGCGCAAAATCATAATCTTCTGATGGTGAGCCTTCGCCCGCCTTCACATCGGCCTTAAGAACTCCAGCTACAGCAACCATACCAATATACGCCGGAGTTGTAAGCTGCAGCTTGTTGGTGACGCTAAGTTTCTCCTGTTCCTCCGCCGTGAGTTCCTTCACCGCGAGGTCCGCACCGCGATAAGACAACGGAGGACGTTCACCGTCATTAAAGGATTTCAGTGTCACGAAAATGAAGTCATGAGATTTCGGCTTTCCTCCCATGCAACATTCCCCGTTATCTTTCAGGAGAATGAATCGAGTAAGTCCTTCAGTTTCCTGAGTCGCCCACATGAATCCCTTCAGGTAAACCTTTTGGCCCACAAGAGTTGCCACATCCGGGTGCAGTTTGCGATGTCCGTTGACAAAAACAAACTGCTTATCAGCGATATCCTTGGGAAAAGTTACGCGGGCAAAGCCTTCAGGAACTTCCGTCGAATAAGCATGAGCCATTTTTGCTGAACCAAGTGCAAAACTGGCAATAGACAACACCAGTCCAATTGCCGCCATCCCCGTCCCTTTGACGGAGCCGGCTGATGCTCGGATACGGGTGATCGCGGCAATCCCGATAAATATCCCGAAGAAGGCAACGTACAATCCAAAGATGCCAATGAATCCCGTCAGCCCGAGCAGTCCCAAAGACAACGCAATTGGAGCCCATGGAGAGATGGGGATGTAGTCAAAATCTTCACCTTCCGAAGATTCTCCCCAAGCACCAATGGAGGGTTTCTCGAGCGAGGCTGAACCCAACTCATCACCATCTGATGAGCGAGGCGAGTTCGTCGAATGTGACGTCTCAGCCAGAGAGGGGTTTTCCGGCGTCTCGGTGATGTTCAAGGTAGGGCAATCAAGTGTTTGTTCAGTCATCGGTCCGTTCTCCAGGCGCAATGTCGTCTCCTCGCGATTTTACGTCCGACTCCCGGGCTTCGTGAAACGAATCCGCCCTAAAACTGACGACACGGGGTGAATCGGCCCTCTGATTTGAACGGTTTAGCCGGCTTCACTGACGATTTATGGTCCGGTTTGAGCGTCAGCATACAAAATTAGCAGTGTTTTAACGAATTGCCTACATTCCGGATTCGAACCGAAACCGAAGTCATTTGAACTCTCCAAATAAATCCCGATGATCGTCTTGCTTGATTCTTCAGATAACAAATCAGGATGAGTGAATCCTGTTTCCTCGTTGATCTGAATCAGGACGCAATCGGTCTGCGGAAATCAGAGAAGTTTGTCCCTATGCGCATCGTCGTTCTTTACAATCAGGTTGCAGCGACTGACTCAAGTGGTGATCTTGATGTGCTGAAGCAGTGCGTTGCCGTTGAGGAATCTTTGCGTCAACTTGGCCACGAGGCACTTCGGCTCAGTTGTTCGTTGAATCTTGGTCCAGTCCGAGATGCTCTGCTCCGACTTAAACCCGATGTTGTTTTCAATCTGGCTGAATCTCTGGACGGTACGGATCGTCTCATGCCGGTTGTTGCTGTTTTTCTGGAGGCACTGGGGCTTCCTTTCACCGGCGCCTCAAGTCTTGCAATGTTGACGACGACCAGCAAGCTTGTGGCGAAGCAACGCCTGCTGGATCAGGAGATCTCGACACCGGCCTGGCTCACTCTGCGTGGCGACGACTGTTGGCGAGGTGCTCATGAACGAAGTTGGAATCCCGACAGAGCGATCGTTAAAGCGATTGCCGAGCACGCGTCGTTGGGTCTGGCAGATGACAGCGTTCTCGAATGCGGTCGTCACTCAACGGAGAAACTGCGATCCTTGATTGCTGCTCGTGCTGAACAGTTTGGCACTCCACACTTTGCGGAGCAGTTTATTGACGGGCGAGAGTTTAATCTTAGTCTGCTAGCCGGAACAGATGGTCCGGATGTTTTGCCACCAGCGGAGATTGAGTTCATTAACTTTGCCGCCGGGAAGCCTCGAATTGTCGGGCACGATGCCAAGTGGGATGAGTCGACAATGGAGTACATCAATACGCCGCGTCGTTTCGAGTTTCCGTTATCCGACCGCGCGCTGTTAGATGAACTTGAAGCCCTGGCACGTCGATGCTGGACCGCCTTCGATCTGCACGGTTATGCTCGTGTTGATTTTCGAGTCGACAACGACGGGCAGCCGTGGATTCTTGAAGTCAACGCTAACCCCTGCCTGTCTCCCGACGCAGGTTTCGCGGCCGCTCTGCAACAGGCCGGCCTTTCATTTACGGATGCCGTAGAGCGAATCATCGCTGATGCAGTGAGATGCTCTCGCGTCGGGTGACATTCGTCGCATAGCTCCGAACCGCTGGAAATGGACTCCACGAGTGCCGTCTCCTGCGGCTTGGCGGTAAGCGATGAATCAGCACCCAGTCGTGAGATGCGATGCCATTCTTTGAATGTCAAATCAGCACCACGACACTTGTCTTGCACGAAGAGTTTCGGTCAGCGGTCATGGTGCTTCAGGTTGCTCATCAAACATTCTTGAGATGAGTTCTTCATCCATCGGCATTGTCATGAGACTTATCAGGATTCCGGATGTTCCGGAAACCAGTATGCCCCAGATCAGCGGGTCGAAGCCCCAAAGATACCAGGGCCGAAAGCCGGTTGCCGCGCCGATCGCCTGGTGAGGAAGCAAATTCAGAATCCCAATCAGGTAAAGCACGAGAACAGTCATCGCCCCGCTGATCATGCTCGCAAAAATTCCGGCTGTTGTCGCGCGACGCCAATAACAGGCCATCAGGGCCGGGACCAGAAATGTGGCTGCGGCTCCGGATGTACTGAAGACGATGAATGCCTGAAGATAGGTGACTGGGTACCAACTGACGGCAACCGAAATGAGTCCCGCAACAATCATGGTTCCCCACGCGGCGCGACGCAGTTGATTGCGATCTGCGTTCGGAGCAATGAATCGCTGATAGATATCTCGCACAACACCTGAGGACAGAACCACAAGATAAGAACTGACTGTGGCCATAACGGCGCCAAAGGGAGCGGCAAGAATCAATCCCGCGACAAATGATCCTCCCGGCCAATGGCTTGTGGTCATGATCGCCATCCGGGGAATGATCTGGTCCGTCTTGCCATCCAGTGAAGGGATCAACGCGCGTCCGCAAACGCAGATGACAATCAGCGGCACATAAATACCCATGTTGTAAATGCTGAGCAGATAGATTGAACGACGAATCACGCTCGTATTCTGGCTGGCCATCAGACGGACAAGTCCGGCAGGCGCTCCGACGCCTCCCCAGATCCAGACGACGAAGAAGGAGATCGCGAGAGATAACGGCAGAAACTCATGAGTCGATCCATCAGCAATGAACCCTGGCCCTGCGGCAAATCCCGGCCCGGTGTTTGCCACCGATACTCGTGTTGCATTTTCCAGTCCTCCTGCAGCATTCAGGGACGCGATCAGCAGAATGACAACTCCGACAAACATCAGCAGGCTTTGAAACAGGTCTGTCCAGACCGCTGCAAGGAATCCACCCATCAGCGTATAGCCAACTACCGTGACAGCAAAAACTATGAGGCCGATGTGATAGCGAGTTTCCGAAACAGAGACCGCGTCTTCTGACAACGACAGCTCTCCGCCGTTCGGCCATGCAAGCTGAATCACGATCGCCCCGGCTTTAAACTGTGCGAACATCATGAATGACAGATAGAGCAGGATGAAGAGAGTACAGGTGAAACCCAGGGCGGGGCTGTTGAAGCGGGTTCGAAACAGATCAGGGACAGTGATCGCTCCCGTTCGTCGACTGAGTTGAGCCAATCGCTTTCCGAGAATGCCAAACCCAGTAATCGGGACCACCATGTAACTGCCTATCCACAGCGCGACAATCCAGCCGTGGGAATAGACGAGCGACGGAAATCCCATAAAGGTTCCGCCGCTCTGAATGGTTGCGGTGAGTGCCAAAGCCCAGGCTCCCAGTCCTCGGTTGCCGAGGAAGAAGCCTTTCATGAAACCACCCTTCTGTGTGGTCATGTTGGCGAAGACGCCGATGCACATTGAGCCCGCAATGAAGAGGATCAGCATCGTCATCGCGCCCCAGCCTACACTTGGTGGAGCAGCGGCATCGGCAGCGAGTATGTTTGATGCGGTTACAAATTGAGTCAGAGCATTCATCGAGATCAGCCTCCCAGTCCAAGATCATCGGCGTCTTCAATATCTTTGCCAAGATCTCCGTCGCGGACGAAGATCAGACCAAAGACGATGGACACGACAGTGCATGTCGTCCACGGGATCACGATTCCCCAGAAGACCCAGTCCGGAAAGCCAAGGACAAGTTTCAGGTCATCTGTCGCGCGGTGATATCCCATGGTGTAGCACACGGAGATTGACCAAATCGCAGCGGCCAGCCAGATGCCGGTCACCAGAATGGCTTCGCGAATTGAGGAATACACGAGCGGATCGGTTTTTCGAGTCATTGACGAAAACCCATTGGGGCGGGATGAATGTCATTCAGCAGACGAGGCGGGAAAAGCGCATGCTAAACATTGTTTGCAGAAACCAAAGTCAAACAGGGCACGACTTCCTCGAATTCCTCTTTCGCTTTCGCCCTCACCACCTCGCCGGCGTTCTGTCGAGCATTCGCGGACCACTCTCTCGAGGCGGAAGCGTGATGTTGAGATGTACAGAAATCGGGCCTTCAGTGAAACACCATGCCGTAACTCGTGCTGATCCTGCTGACGGTCACTCGGTAACTCATCAAGCAAAACAGAGAGTTGGTGAGTATGTTGCGCGATACACGCAGAGTTCGTTTGTGAGATCAGCAATCTTCAGATGAAGGCGGATCGAAGACTGAGTCTGGTGGTAAGAGTCGCTATCGACGGCGCTGCGCTTGTCTGTGTGATCTCAGCAGGCATCGAGTTGGTTGCGGCATCACTCGTCATGCATCATGGTGAGGAGGCAATGATGGCTCAGGCGAATGCAGACATCGGGACATCGGGGAGTGGATTGCTCAACCATGTCATGCGAAGAGGATGAATTGGCGGCCCGTGATTGCTGAACAGCGCAACAAAAAACGGCTGGTAGTTTGCACTACCAGCCGTCGCAAGATCTCAGAAGGAGTCATTAAGACTACTTCTTCTTTGCAGCCTTCTTTGCAGCCTTCTTAGCAGCTGGTTTCGCGGTTGCAGCCTTCTTTGCGGCCTTCTTTGCAGCTTTCTTTGCCACTGTACGTTCCTCCAAAAAAAATTGAACTTGAGCGGCCGTCCTGCCGAAGCTTACCGGGCTTAAAAACAAGCAGGAACAACCACAGACCAAAACATCAGATCATCTATGTCCCCATGACAAAGATGATGCAGATTCCTTTCTTTGCTGATGACCGTCTTGAAGTCCGCTGTGAGGCGATTCCTTCGCTACGTGCATCCGATTAACAAACAACAGAATCTGCTGTTGGTGATCGGAATCGTAGGTGATCGTTTGAATAACGCAAGACTGATGCGCGGGTTTCCCGTGCTCGTGAGAACATTTTTTTGAGCACTCATCATCACACTTTGCGAGGCTCGCGCAGAGTGATGATGAGCATCATGATGGGCTCAATGACGAGCACCATTTTCGATCATTGAAGGTCACTGTGTGACCTCATGAATTCGACTCGCGCATCGCTGATGAGTCTGCATGACAGGACATGAAAACGAGTTGCCCTGGTCGTTGAGTAATGGTTGAGTCATGAACCACTTCGTCGCTGCCGTTGTTACAAAAAAACCTGTTTTTTATCGTGTTTTTGTAACGTGTTGAGGCACTGTGATAATAGTCGATCAGCCAGAAATGGCATCTCGCTGCAGGTCATTCAGAACACGTTTCATGTACTCGATACTTTGCACTGCGATGTGCTGCGCGCCGGGTTTGTAGTCGAACACTTCGACCGAAACCCAACCCTCATAACGTGACTCAAGAAGGGCCTTCAGGATCGGATGATAGTCCGTTTCTCCCATGCCCGGACCGAGTAGATTGGTGTCGTTGACATGAAAATGTTTACAAAAATGTTTGTGACGATGGATCAATGAGGGGATCGATTCGGTCTCTGCGCCCAACATCGCTTTGACATCCTGGTGCAACATTACAGTCGGATGATCAACTCGTTGAATGATCTCCATGGCGTCATCACACGTGTTGATGAAGTCGGTCTCTTTCCTGGTGAGTGGTTCCAGGCAAAGCACCACCTGCTGCTCGGCGAAGGTGTCAGTCACGGAGGCGAAGACCTCAACGGCAAAATCTGCCGCTTGTTGTGATGTAACCCCGGGCAAAAGGTTTCGCTGAAACGGTGAACCGAAGACCATTACGGTACCTCCCAGCGCCCGACAAACTCTGGCCAGCAATCGCAGGTATTCCGCTGTCTTTTTGCGGACTTCACTGTCAGGGCTGGTCAGATAGAGACCTGTGGTTTTGGCCAGCATCCAGTGGAGGCCGATGACTTCCAATCCATGTCTTGCTGCCTCTTCTCGCATGCCTTCATAAACTGACATCGGGACGGAAGGCAGGTCGAGAGAGATCGTGAACGGCGCAACTTCGATCCCCTTGTATCCGGCCTCAGCCATGAGCCGGCATTGTGTGGCCCAGTCGACGTTTTCATAAAGCTCGTGGCAGATTGCAAATTTCATTCTGGCGTCCTCGATAAGGAACAGTGTTGATGGCTATGAGTTGTGAAAAGAGTCAGTGTTCTTTGAACCGGCTCTTGTCCGGCGAGTGGCTATCGGGTGGGAAGATGTCAGGTATTCCGGTAGTCCGGAAGAATCAGATCGTATCGAATTCCTGACTATGTGACTCAGAAGTCTCACAACCGAACCGCTCGCATCCCCGCATTCTGTTCAAATGTGGATGACTTGCAACAAGGTTTGACGATTCATCAACGGTGACCTACATCCAGAATACTACCCACTGGATCTGCGCACTATTGAAGGAGCCTGTCGCGTGTCGAATCTGCAGTCCGCCCGAAAAGACTCTGCCACAGATGGCCTCGACGAACTCTTTAACCGCGTCAACATGCTGCTCGGCGAGCCGCCGGCGGAGCGCCGCGAGGCGAGCAAGTCGTCGTCCGATGGATTCGTTCCGCGTCAGCCACGGACGATGCGCGAGGCCGGGATTCCGCCTGTGATGGTCGAAAAGATCATCATGCGTTTCCTTTTTCAAGTAGGGATTGAGACCAGTCGAAAAATCGCGAATCAAGTCAAGCTGCCGTACAAAGTCATCGAGCCGATGCTCAGGCAACTGCGGCAGGACAAGCACATTGATCTGGCGGGAACAACATCAACGGGCGATTCGGAGTACGTGATCACAGAGTCCGGCCGCGAGCGTGCTCGCCGCTATGTTAAAGAATGCACTTACTTCGGAGCCGCACCCGTTACGCTGGAAGATTATGTGGCGTCGGTTTCTGCCCAATCGATTGCCGGACAGGTCGTGACGAAAGATGATCTTCGCCGCGCGTTCAAGGGACTGATTATCAACGAGGCGATGATGAATCGTCTTGGACCAGCCATCAATTCCGGTCGCGGGATGTTTTTGTTCGGCGAGCCGGGTAACGGCAAGACGAGTATTGCAGAGAGAGTCACCGAAGCCTTCGGGACCACCGTCTGGATTCCTCGAGCGATTGCGATTGAGGGTGAGATCATGCGAATCTTCGACCCGGCCGTGCACGAGGCCGTCGAAGATCCAAGTGCCAATTCAGGGCTGATGGATTCGCAGGACATTGATCGACGCTGGGTTCAGGTTAAACGCCCAACCGTCATTGCGGGTGGCGAATTGACGATGAACGAATTGGAGATATCGCTCAATCCAACATCAAGAATCTGCGAATCCCCTCTGCAGGTAAAGAGCAACTGCGGCACACTGGTGATTGACGACTTTGGCCGTCAGAAAATGCCGGTCGATATGTTGTTGAATCGCTGGATCGTGCCGCTCGAAAAACGCTATGACTTTCTGAACATGCCGAATGGCAAGAAGATTCAAATTCCATTCGACCAGTTGATCGTGTTCTCAACAAACCTTGAGCCGAAAGATCTTGTTGACGGGGCGTTCCTGCGACGAATTCCGTACAAGATTGAAGTTCCGGATCCATCGGAAACCGAGTTTCGAGATCTGTTTCGCATCATGTGTGAGAAGATGAACTTTGCACACGATCCGGCAACCATCAGCTACCTGGTTGATACTCATTACAAGAGCATTGGGCGTCCGTTTCGACTGTGTCAGCCGCGTGACTTGTTGCTGCAGGTTCGCAACTACTGCCAGTATCATTCCGTTCCTCTTCGGCTCAGTCCGGAAGCGTTTGACGCGGCCGTCCTGAACTACTTCTCCGTGATGGAGTAATCACTGAGCTATTTGCGGATGAGAACTTTCGACCCTGTACTTAACAGGCTGAAAACTTCTTCAATCTCCGAATCGCCGAGATGAATGCAGCCCCTTGATGCGGCGCGACCGATCGTTGATGGGTCATTCGTGCCGTGAATGCCGATGTGGTCTCCGAGCCCCAGCCAGTATTCTCCCAGCGGATTCTCCGGATCATCGGGTTCCACAATGCCGCCATCGGGGTTGTACCAGGTCGGGTTCTCAAGTTTGTCCTCAACGACGAACTCACCCAGAGGCGTCTTGTGATCTCGACCTGTACCGATGCGGTACTTATTCACATACCAACCATGCGCATGGACAGTTAATGTGAACGCACTGAGATCGACAACGGCACCGAAGGGGCCGCGGACGACTTTCAGTTCCTGCCCGGCCTGCAGTTTCTCTGGTGTCACTCGATTCAGGAGTGCCAGATACTGCCATGGGACATCGTACTGTTTGGCAATCGCCTGCAGAGTCTCTCCATATTCCACGAGATGAGGCGTTCCAAACTGACGCTCGTTGCTGGTGAAGATCAAACTGGCTGTCTCACGAATGCGATCATCAATGGTGCTGCGAAGTTCAGGGTGCTTCCAGTAGATCTCAGAAAGCTCAGCATGGGCATCGAGAATAAGATCATCCTTCAGGCAGTCGTCGATCGTTCGGAGTTTGGCAGCAACCTCTGCAGGCAATACTTTAGGAGGGGAGTCTGCGGAGGAAAGGCCTGGAGCCGGTGGTTCCGCGCCTTCATAGGCAGCACCCGTGACATTGGGATCACGTAGAGTCTGTTTGTTCGACTGCACGCTGTCCGCGAGTCTTGTTTCTGCAGCGACCTCTTCAGGTTCCGTCAGCTCGTGATGTGCTGGTCGGACTGATGAACTACTGGTTTGGCGGAAAGGGTCCTGCAGTTCCAGTTCTGATTCTGCTGGCTCCGAAACGCCGGCGCCTTTAACTTGAGGAGACCAGTCATCGTCGAAGGCTTCGTCCTGTGACGGAGTAGCGCCACTCTCTGTGTCCGATGTGGCCAGCGATCCACTGGAGGCCGTGTGAACTCGCGGAATGAGGTCGAAGCTCCATACAAAGAACGCCGCCGCGATCCCTGCGACAACCCACCAGTGCAATTGCACTCGACCACCCGACTTCATGGCGAACGGTTTCATGTTCCGAGAATCCTCAACATCCATGCTGATCAATGAAATCTACCGTATCATGGCACAGGTGAGATTTCAGGGCTATCCCTTGTTTTCGGCGAAAATCCGGCCGTTTTTCCGCCGAGGAATTGAGTTCGCAGAGGCTGCAGATCCAGGAAGCCTGTTTTTATCGAATTGCATTCGAGCAATTTCCGGGCGTCATGCAGTGAAGCCGCAGCGAGATCTATCTGCAATACGGGGCAATGGCGGCGGTCCGGCAGGAGCCAGATTCATATTGAAATAACTGGCAAATGGCACCTTCAAAGCGTCATGCTGAGGTGATCGTCACTGATGATGTGATCTCCGAAACTCGCCTGCATTTGCGAATGCAACGGCTCGATAGACACAACATCTTCATGTTGCGTGATAGCTCGCAAAAAAAGCATAGCGCAACAGAAAAGGGGATGGACGAATCCATCCCCTTTTCCACCGCGAGAACCACCGAAGCAATTCTCTCGGCAGGAGCTTCCCGCTCGGGCCACGCACCCATGTGAGCGGGAACAGGCGAGTTTCCTGACCTTCCCCTCCTTCAAACCCCTGCGGAGTTTATGCAACCAACGAGTCCCACCACACCGTTGACTGCCTCCTGATCCATGGCAAAGCAAGAGGCGTGCCAAAAGAAACCAAGAACCATTCCAAAAGATGCTGTCGCAGAATTGCCGTGTTTCGTGGAGTTGTTTTTCGTTCGGATGATGTCCGCGTTTCTGTGATACCGCCCCGCTTGATCGCTCGTTCAACACTTTCTCCGCATTGCTGCCTACGAGTTGTGCATTTAGTCGGCATTTGAACACTGCATTTGTATGTGCCGATTTTCTTGAACGATTTCCGAGGCAGCTGACGTCGAAGAGCGTTCCAATCTGCAAACTCGGCGAAAGTCCCTGACCAATACTTTCTCGGACGGAGTCGCCATCTTTCCTCGTAGCCGGATTCGTGAGAATTCGCAGCGCCGACCGGAATGCCTCCGAATTCTAACGAATCCGGCCACTCCGAAGTCAGGCGATTCGAAGATCAGCTCGCCCAAACCTGAAAAAAGCCGGTCCCCTGCCCTGCTCCGCTTTTTCCTCAGCGCTCCGGGGGAGCGAATCGGTTACAGTATTTGTCGAACTGTTTTCCCACCACGTTACTCAAAATCAAAGCTAGCATTCAATGGCACTCCCCGCGGAGACGTTGTCCCAGATTATTCATCCTCCCTCGCTTCATCAACCAGTGATCGGGCCGTGTCGAATTCGAACGACGATCGAAGACTTTCAGGTTGAAGAGATTCCCGCCTATCAACTGTCCGGTGCGGGTGAGCATGCTTATCTTTGGATCGAAAAACGTGGTGTCTCATCGCCGGAGTTGGTGAGTCGAATCATCAGGACGCTCGGTATCCCTTCGAAGGATGTGAGCTTGGCCGGGCAGAAGGATCGATATGCGATCACTCGGCAGTATTGTTCGATCCCGAAGCGTCTGGCGATTAATGTCGAGCGACTGAATTCCGATGAAGTCACAGTCATCAGTTCGACGTTTCATCAGAACAAATTGAAAACTGGACATCTCAAGGGAAATCGATTTCGACTCGTACTTCGATCTGCGACGGGTTCGTTTACGACTGTGGAACAGCAGTCAGTTGAGGCGAGACTGAATCAATTGGTGGAGAGCGGTCTGCCGAATTATTTTGGTCCGCAGAGA
>CAIXQV010000036.1 GCA_903921605.1 uncultured Planctomycetaceae bacterium
AATCGTGGTCATGATCATGGTCGTGCAGGCAGGTCTCCCATGGGCTGAAGGGGTCTTCGAGCGAACTCCAGAATTCTGGCCCGCCCTGCATTTCCGCATCGGTCAGCAAGCACTCATTGATTGCGGCTTCGATTTCTGTGGGATCAATCTGAGAGATGATCAGAAGCTCCTGGCGGCGATCGCCCCATTGCACGTTCCAGACAGATTCCAGTTCTGCGGTGAAATCCGGATCATCCTGAGGCCATTCGCTGCGATCAGTCTCGGCCCACCATTTGCCAGCGGGTTCCGCAGCCATCACCTGGCCGGCCTGAGACCAGAATCCGGACATTGCATTTCGCGTCGCCAGCCAGAGATTTCCCCGAGATCGCAGGATACTGGGGGCAAGCTCATGGTCCATCCAGAAGTCCCAGAGTCGCTGCGGGTGAAACGGCCGATTGGCTCGATAATAAAAGCTGGAGATGTCAGAGCTGGATGAATCTGCATCCAGCTCTCTTTTTGATTCCTCCGATGATCCGCCGTTTGAAGCATCCGGGAAGCGGCCTGTGCTGACGACTTCTTCAATCGGGACTTCGCCATGAATTGCGAGGACGACTTTGGCTTCCGGGTTGAGATGTCTTAATAAGTTCATGATCAAACCTTTGTCCTCAGGAGAGACAAGGTCTGATTTGTTCAGCACCACAACATTCGCGAACTCAATCTGATCCACCATTAGCCGGACGAGATCCCTATTGTCGTCTTCGTCCAGTCCGATACCCAGCTCACAAAGTTCATCCGTTGAGTTGTAGTCGTTCAGAAACGTTTCTGCGTTAACGATGGTGACCAGAGTGTCGAGCGTTGCGACATTGGCCAGTGAGTCACCATTTTCATCGACATACAAAAACACTTCCGCTACGGAAGTTGGTTCCGCGACACCGGCCGCTTCGATCAAAATGCTGTCGTGGAGACCTTGCTGGGCAAGTTGCCAGACATCAGCGAGCAGATCTTCGCGAAGGGAGCAACAGATACAGCCATCGGTCAATTCAACAAAAGATTCCCCGGGCTGTTCTGCGATCTGCTCGTGTTCGACAACTTCCCGAGAATCCTCGTGGTCCGAGTCGTTCAGTGAATTCTGGATGACGCCCATGTTTTTTTCACCGCGATTTCTCAGCAGATGATTGAGCAGGCTGGTTTTGCCTGAGCCCGGAAGTCCAGAAATCAGAGTGACGGTCGGTTTTTTCATGGTGGCAGAATGGTCCTGATTGAGCTGCGGAACGGACTGGCTGATGGCGATTATTCATTCGCGTTCATAGTCAGCAGGCGTTGTATTTGGGTGTATCTATTGTTCAATGAAGGCAAGCGTATTCGTAATCTGCGTCAAAGAAAACTGGCCGACGTTGATTATTGATACGCGGCGCAGGGAGTTCCGTTTTTCCCGTCTTTGGCTGCTCCGTTCTGGACATTGGAATCAAACCCCGGAATTTGCAGTGGGGCGAAGTCCAAAGGTCGTCATTGGGCTGCTAATATGAGGCCCCGCCAGAATTCTCATTGCAGTTTTCTGCTTCGTCGAGTTGTTGATTTAGTCGCTTCATCAGCCGCCGGGCGATACGGCGTGTTGATTGACTCGCCCCCGACCCTGCGTCGGGGGTTTAACGGCTTTTGCACCAGTAAAGATCAGATAATCTTCAGTGGTGCAAAAGCCCGCAGGCCCCTGAGGCAGGCTCAGGGGGGATTAAATCAACATCCCGCTAACGCGTTCCGGCTGGTGATATAAAAAAGGGCCTTTATGAGTAATACATCGCCTGTTGTTGGTGTCGTGATGGGCAGTCGGTCCGATTGGGAGACAATGGCCCCTGCGGCAGAGATTTTGCGACAGTTTGGGGTTCCGTACGAATGTCGCGTCGTCTCGGCGCATCGGACTCCGGCGTGGATGGCAGAGTATGCGACGACGGCGGAATCGCGAGGAATCCGGATCATCATTGCCGGGGCTGGCGGGGCGGCTCATCTGCCGGGGATGATCGCCGCGCAGACGGTGTTGCCCGTGTTGGGAGTTCCCGTGCAGAGCAAAGCTTTGAACGGGTTGGACTCGCTGTTGTCGATTGTTCAGATGCCCGGCGGAGTGCCTGTGGGAACTTTGGCAATTGGCAGTGCCGGGGCTCGCAATGCGGGCTTGCTGGCTGTCAGAATTCTGGCCATTAATGATGCGTCGTTGAATCAGCAACTGCATCAATTTCATCAACAGCAGACCGATGCCGTACTTAACGATTCTGAGCTAAGTCTTCCCGGTCAGTAATCTGAACACTCGATAATTCTCTTCACCACAATGAAACAATCACCGCGATCACTTCCACCGGGTTCAACACTAGGCATGCTTGGCGGAGGCCAGCTCGGCCGGATGTTTGCCATCGCCGCGCGGCAATGCGGATACCGGATCATCACGTTCGGTGATCCGTCTGATTCACCGGCGGGCCAGGTGAGCGATCTCAGTATTCCCGCGAAGTTTTCAGACGAAGACGCACTTCGCAAGTTCGCGGCCCAGGTCGATGTCGTGACTTATGAACAGGAGAATATTCCGGTTCCGACCGTTGAACTGCTCCTGCAACACGTTCCTGTTTTTCCGGGACCTGAACTGCTGCGAGCTTCTCAGCATCGTTTGCTGGAAAAGACTTCGCTGCGAAAGATTGGAATTCCGACCGCCAACTTTGCGGGAGTGCATAGTGCGGAAGAACTGAAAGCTGCTGTTGCGAATTTTGGTGGCGATGCCATCCTGAAAACGGTGACGCTGGGATACGATGGCAAAGGCCAGGCTCGAGTTCGCAGCACGGATGATCTGGACGCCGTGTGGAAGAAGTTTGCTGTCGAAGAAGCGATCGTCGAACAGATCGTGGACTTCTCATTTGAACTGTCGATTGTGGCCTCACGCTTTGGTGATGGTACCTGTGCGTTTTATCCGCCGGTTCGTAACGATCATGTGAGCCATATTCTGGACGTGTCGGTCAGTCCAGCCGACAACATTTCGCCTCAGTTGACTGCCGATGCCATTCAGATTGCTCGCGCGATTCTGGAGCACTTTGATGTGATTGGCGTGCTGTGCGTGGAGCTGTTTGCGACGACGGACGGCAAACTGGTCGTCAATGAGATCGCTCCTCGACCTCACAACAGCGGCCACTTGACGATTGATGCCTGTCGCAGCAGTCAATTCGAACAGCAGTTTCGAGCTGTCAGTGGTCTCGCCTCCGGCAACGTCGAAATGCGATCACCGGCCGCAATGGCAAATCTGCTGGGCGATCATTTGTTTGACGCCACGCCGGAGTGCTGGAGTGCAGTATTCGCAATGCCGAATGTGCATGTCCATATGTATGGCAAAGCGGAAGCTCGCACCGGTCGCAAGATGGGCCATCTGACGGCCACGGCGGCGACTGCAAAGGCCGCTGAAGATCTGGTTGTCGCCGCGCGAAGAAAATTGCGCGGCTGATACAGAAGAGTTGCGGAAAGAAGTTGCTCGCACTCCGAGGGTGTTTGCCGTCGAACGTGCGAGCAACATTGACCTATTAATGGAACTCTGTCAGCTGCTTAACGCATCGGCCACGTTGGTACGATAAGCCGTCATTGCGGGCAGGAATCCAACGAGCACAGCCAGTCCGACTAGCACTGGAAACAAAACCGCTTCCCAGACGTTAAGTGCCCACGGATTAATCAGCAAGCCTGTCTGATTCACGATCCAGGGTGAGGCGACAACGGCAATGCCATGCCCCGTCAGCCAGCCAAGCAAGCCGCCGCCGATGCAGAGCAATGCTGATTCGGCCAGAATGATTCCGAAGACATGCATTCGTTGAGCACCCAGAGCTCGCATGATGCCGATCTCGCGGCGTCGATCCGACATGGAATTGTAAATGCTCACAAAGATGCCAACTCCGGAGACCAGAATGATGATAGCCGTCAACGCGACGAGAGCCTTTTGGATATTGCCAATCAGCCCGTTCATCAATCTTTGAATTGTCCGCACGGGATTAGCAGCCATGGCCTGATAACCGGTCTGCAGATCACTCATCAGACTCACACCGAGATACGGTTTGTCCGGATCAGTCTTGATGAGAATCGCTGAGATCTCTTTCATGGCGTCTGGTGTTGCGTGAGCATGATTATGGTGATCGTGCGATCCGGCAGCTTCTTCTGCCTTGACGCCTTCCAGTTGCTTCAAGGCTGCAGCCAGTCGCTCGGGATCGGCTGCGTAGAAGTCCTTCAGTCGTTTTTCAATCTCGTTAACAGGCTTCCCATGTCCAGCAATGGCGTAAAAGCCATCGAGATTCAGAAAGACCGTACGGTCGTTAGCGGTGCCCGTTGGAGCGAGAACTGCGACGACGGTAAACTTTTCATCATGCACGTGGCCGCTGTCGGCACCACCGTGGACGATCGTAAACTGTGAGCCTTGATCCCACCCGTTTTCACGAGCGACCTCAGAGCCGATGATCGTGTCGAACAGGCCGTTGATACGACTGCCGCGGATGCGAAATTTCCGGCGAGGCATGTATTCATTTTCGAAATACTGCGTCGTTGTGCCAACGATGGGGAATGATCCTTCTTTGGTCACGTCGCCAAAAGCCAGAGGCACCGCCGAGACAACTCGCGGATCCTTCTGCAT
>CAIXQV010000037.1 GCA_903921605.1 uncultured Planctomycetaceae bacterium
TAGTGCACCCGGATCCAAAATTCAGAAAGCATTCGTCAATGCGAAGTGCGGTGTGAGCCTGCTTTGTTGGTGCCATGTGCAAGAAGCAAGGCTCATCTCGGCGGAGTGTTTAGACTGGAGAGATGCGTGGCGAGATGGCGACATTGTCCTGCCATCAAAGTCGCTCTAAACGGATGAACGACTGCGGTGATTCTCTACTCAATCCGAAGTATTCAGCGCGCGTTCCCGAGCAATTCAAAGTAGCCGTCTCGCTCCGCCGAGACGAGGCCTTGCAGCAGGCCCACGGAACACCTTGCCCGACACCAAAAAATCAAAAACATTTATCCAGGCAAGGTGCGGACCGCACCAGTTTTTCACAGCGCCATATGCAGGACGAAAGGCTCATCTCGGCGGAGCGAAATGGCTACATAGATTCAGGAAAAAATCAACGTTGTTTGCAGCGCAGTACTCTCTCGTTAAAGACTACTCCGGCACATAAATCCGGATGTCGTCGAAGTTGCCGATGTCATCGAAAGAACCGAAGCCAACTCGGCCTTCGCTGAAGGTCTTGTCGGTCGCCGTCATGATGGGCGTTTCCAGGTCGTCGAAATAGACCGTTATTTCTCCGCTGTCAGCATTACGAACAATGCGAGCACGATGCCAGCCGTCAGTCCACGGTGTTCCCGCTGTGGTCTTTGTGGAGATTTTCTTGCGAGCTTCGTTGTTCACGATAAAGATCTGATTCGCGTGATCATCCGCCTTCTTGCCGAAGTGCACGTAATAAAGATGAGAGTCATCCTGATAGCCGAAGAACAGGCACAGCGACTGATGATCATAAGTTGGAATGGTCGACTGAAATCGAATGTCCATCACAAAGCTGGAAACCTTAAGATCGCGAATCAGATTGCGATTCAGAGGTGAGCGAAACGGTGGCTTGAAGTCGCTGTTTCGTTTGGTGAGAGCAATCACCTGATTGCCGTTCTGCTCCAGAAGACTCCAGGCGGACTTGTCCGTGGGCTCATAACGATCGGTTGATTTGTCTTCAAAGTTGTGTTCGTAAACGAGTTTCATGCCAGCTGGCGGCTCAACATCGGCGGCCGCCGCAGCAGGTTCTTCACAATGAGCCAGAGCAATCAGGCAGTATGCCGTGACGAGATTGGGGTCGCCTTCATACCAGCGATCGGCTTCGTTCAGCCAACTGCCATTCTTCTGCTGGAGTGACGCAAGCTTGCCGGACAATTCCTGCTTCCAGAGATGATTTGTGCCTTTGTCGTCGACGAACTCTTCCTCACCGAGAGCCGACATGGTCTTGGCCATCGTCTGGTAGTAATAGTACAGACCCTGCTGGCCCATGTTTGGGTTTTCTTCGAGCGTGTAATGTTTCTTCAGCCAGGCAGTTGCGGCTTTCACACGTTGATCGTCTTTCGTCAGGCCCGCATAGATCATGCTCTTCAGGCCGGCATACGTGATACTGCCGTAAGATTTATGGCCGCCATTTTCAGTGGTGCCAGCTTTGGATTCACCACCTTTGGCCGGCGTGTAAATGAATCCACCGTCGTTCACTTTGCCGGCGTAAGGCAGTTGATTGTGCTGTGACTCCAGATTCTGCGCGCGAGAAACGAAGATCAATGCTCGCTGCATCGCAGGATCATCGTTCGCGACGCCAGCCTTTTTGAGTGCTTCGATCAGGAATTGAGTATTCGACATGTCCGGACGCTGCTTGCTGTCATAGCCGCCCCCGCCGAATGCTCCGTCTGTCGTTTCGATGCCTTCACCTTCGTCCCACTGGAGACCTCGCAGAAAGTTTTCCGCCTTCTTGATCACATCCGTAAATCGACCGTCCGCATTGGCTTCGGAGAGTGCCAGAATCGCAATGCAAGTTTCATAGTTCTGATGGCGACTTTCGGACGTGTGAATTCCGCCCGAGGCCTGCTGCTTCGAAACGATGAAGTCAAGCCCCTTCTTCACCACAGCATCGTCGACACCTTTGCCGGACATCAACAGCGATGTTGTTACAAGGCCTGTGATACCGACAGCGTCGGAATTCGTCCATGATCCATCGGCCGCTTGAGTAACCTCCAGAAACTGCAGACCCTTCTGCTGCATCTCATCGATCGTCTGAGCAGTTGCTGTTTCCAATCGAGCAAAAAGCAAAAGGCCACAGAGGGCTGCTGTCAGTATTTTGCGCATCGTGGGTTTACCGAACTAAAAGCGTGAAGTGAGTGAGCTTGAATGCTCATTATCATACTCACGGTTTCAGTATGCGGAATGAATCGACGCCCGGAATTCCGGTCCGGGAAGGCGAATGTCAGGGGATTGCCACAAAAATCAAGCGATTCAAATCCGCATCGATTTGTAGGGTGTGACAAGCGGATCTGCTCTAAAACATCGCATTGCACCGCTGGAACTTTGGCCTCGCGACCGGCATCACTGCCTACGTCAGCCCCGGGATCGGTTCGCCGTGGTAAACCTGATGCGGACGATTGACTTCATCATGCCAAGCCACGGTTTGAGGCAGCCCAAGCGATTGATAGATGGTCGCGGCGAAGTTTTCCGGAGTCTGCGGGTCGTATTCGGCGTACGCACCGATCGAGTCAGTCGCCCCGACAATTCGCCCGCCCTGGACGCCGCCACCAGCCAGGAAAATCGACTGGACATTTCCCCAGTGATCTCGGCCA
>CAIXQV010000038.1 GCA_903921605.1 uncultured Planctomycetaceae bacterium
ATTCGAACAGCCGGTTCCCGGAGATCAGCCGCTGCCGCATCGCCCGGTCATTGTCGGCTCCGGTCCGGCCGGTTTGCTGGCGGGATACTTCCTGGCTCTGGAGGGTTACCGACCTCTGATTATCGAACGAGGTCAGGCGGTTAAGGAACGCGTGCCTGCGATTCGAAAATTCGATTCGGGTGGCGAACACGATAACGAAAACAACTATCTGTTCGGCGAAGGTGGAGCAGGTTGCTTCAGCGATGGAAAACTAACCTGCCGCATTACTGGTCCGGATGTTGACTGGGTGTTGCAGAGCTTTGTTGATTGCGGCGGTCGATCGTCGCTCATTTATGAGCACCGTCCCCATCTCGGCAGTAACAAGCTGCCCATGATCTGTCGCAACTATCGACGGAAGATCGAGGAACTCGGCGGCGAGTATCGCTTTGGCTGTCGAATGGAGGGGATGAGGTTCGAAGACGGCCATTTGGCCGGAATTGAAACCTCGTCGGGATTTATTCCCACCTCAGTCTGCGTGCTGGCGATCGGCCATAGTGCTCGCGACACCTACGAAATGCTGCTGGAGACGGGCTTACCGTTGCAGCAAAAAGCATTTCAGCTTGGATTGCGTATTGAGCAGCCGCAGGAAGTTGTCAACGCCAGGAAGTATGGTCGCGATGAATATTTGACTCTGCTTGGTGCGGCGGATTATTCGATTGTCGCGAAAGGCCAGAAGGATCTTTTCACGTTCTGCATGTGCGCGGGCGGGGTTGTGATTCCCAGCGTGTCTGAGCCGAACATGTATTGTTCAAATGGCATGAGCAACTCCCGTCACGATTCGACGTTTGCCAACAGTGGTCTCGTCGTCACCCTGGAACCTCATGAATTCGGCAGTTCGCATCCGCTGGCCGGGGTGCATGTGCAGCGGCAATATGAATCCCTCGCCTTCCAACTGACCGGAGGCGATTACAAGGCCCCGGTGCAACGAGCCAGTGATTTCCTTGCGAACCGCACACCGTCACCGAACGAACACTTGCCGTCGTCTTATGAACGAGGAACCTCCGCGAGAAATCTGTCTGCCGTGTTGCCACCGCCAATCATGAAGGCCATGATGGCCGGCTTACCGCTCATGGATCATCAGTGGAAAGGTCAGTACCTCAAAGACGCAGTGCTCGCCGGGCCGGAGATGCGCGGTAGTTCGCCGGTACGCATTGATCGAGATCACCAGACGATGGAGATTCCGGCAATGCCCGGAGTTTATCCAATTGGCGAAGGAGCCGGCTACGCTGGCGGAATTGTGACCGCCGCCGTCGATGGTTTGCGTGCTGCAAAGAAGATTGTTGCTCGCTATCGTTGCACAGAAGATGCATAGGCGGTGAGTAGCAGGGCAGGCGAATTCGGAATGGCTGTGACTTCTGCGGCGTAGAGTTCGCCAACAACCCAGGAGACGAACTCAGCAGAATTCGCGACAGCACGGCTGCTGATCGCGGAACGAGGCAACGATTGTGTCACAGCCAACTTGATCGCTAAAGTGTTCCCCGTGTCGAATCGTTTCCGTCAGCCGGGGGATTAGCGCTGTGTTCGTTTGTAACAGATTTCAAAGAACTTCGCTCGTTGCGGCCGTGATGACGTTGATGATGCCTGGCGTGGCACTCCCTTTCATTCAGGAGTTGTCCGCTGCAGAACCGAAGCGGCCGAACATTCTGTTCTTTTTCGCCGACGACTGGGGACGCTACGCCAGTATTTATGCTGATGCGAACGGCCCCGGAGGTATCAACGATGTGGTGAGAACTCCGAACTTTGATCGCATCGCAAGGTGTGGTGTGCTCTTCCGCAATGCTCACGTGAATGCTCCGTCGTGCACGCCTTGTCGCAGTTCTTTGTTGTCCGGTCAGTATTTCTGGCGAACAGGTCGCGGGGCGATTCTGCGAGGAGCGGTGTGGGATGAAACGATTCCGGCTTATCCGTTGCTTCTGAAAGATGCCGGCTATCACATCGGAAAAACGTATAAGGTTTGGAGTCCAGGCTCGCCCGCTGACGCACCATACGGAGGGCAGAAGTTTTCTTACCAGAAATCCGGTGGTCGCTTCAATCAGTTTTCTCAGAACGTGACGAAGCTCATTGGTCAGGGAGTGAAACCTGACGATGCCAAAGAAGAACTCTATAGTGAGATTCGGGGCAACTTTGCTGCCTTTCTGGAAGCTTGTCCAGCCGATCAACCGTTTTGTTATTGGTTTGGTCCTACTAACGTGCATCGTTCGTGGACGAAAGGCAGCGGTAAGAATCTGTGGGGCATTGATCCCGATCAGCTGAAAGGCAAGATGCCGGCTTATCTGCCGGATGTTCCTGAGGTACGAGAAGACCTGGCCGATTACTTCGGAGAGATTGCCGCGTGGGATGCCGGCATTGGAGTCCTTTTGAAGCAACTGGAAGAATCGGGCGAACTTGAAAACACCTTGATTGTGATCAGTGGCGACCATGGTGCCCCCGGGTTTCCTCATGGCAAATGCAATCTCTACGGCTTTGGGACTGGCGTTTCACTGGCCATCAGTGGTCCGGGTGTGAATGGCGGACGAGTAGTCGATGACTTTGTTAATCTGACGGATCTGGCTCCCACGTTTCTGGAAGCAGGGAACGTGCCGGTTCCGGAGGTCATGACCGGACGCAGTTTGTGGCCTGTATTAAAGTCGGAGGCAAGCGGTCTCGTCGATCCTGAACGCACGTGGGTTGTGACTGGCCGTGAACGGCATGTCGAAATTGCTCGCGCGGATTACAGTCCTTATCCACAACGAGCGATTCATACGGCCGACCATCTGCTGATCGTCAATTTTCGTCCTGAGCGCTGGCCGCTGGGGGATACTTATCGGCTGGATGGAGATGATGTTCCTACAGCAGAAGAGATCACAAATTCAACTCGAGTGACTCATCCTGATGAAGACGCAGGTCCGACTAAGGCGTGGCTCGTCGGAGTCAGAAATTCACCGGAGTGGAAGTCGCACTACGACTGGGTTTATGGCAAGCGTCCGAAGTATGAACTCTACGATCGCCGCAAGGATCCTCATGAAACGAAGAACGTTGCGGAAGACCCCGAGTATGCTGACGTGAAGGCCGCTCTGGAGATGCAACTTCTCGCAGAGTTGAAACGGACCGGGGATCCTCGCATGATCGACGACGGCGTCTATTTTGAAACGCCACCTCTGGCCGGCCCGCTATCAGATGAAGCCACATTCTGGGAAAAGCCAGCGAAGAAGAAACGCTGAAATCTGCAATGTGCGATACAACGGATTCGAATGCGTGTCGCTCCGATCGCAATGCTATCTTTAGAATGAGCCGCAGCATCCCGAGCCGGTGCTGTTCCAGCGTCGGCCGAGTGGTTATCAGCGAGGTCGTTCAGGAGTCTGGTCTCTGTACCCGTTACCAGAAGTAAAGATTCAGCGTCCTGGCGAGGGATTTCTGCCACCGCCCTGAACAGCACTCAAACTGAAGGTGGCCTAATCGCCTTCAGGGGCTCAATGCCACAGATGTCCTGCACAACCCGATGGGCACATGTCCAAATGCAATTCAAAAGAAAAAGCCTGAACTCTTTATGAGCCCAGGCTTTTCTTTTACTCGAAGCTTATCGTACTGACAGACTCAGCGGAGTCCGATCATCAATTACTCCATCTCAGCCGTCAACCAGCCGTCGGCCAGTTGGATGTTTGTAATCGTGACCGGAAGAGTTTTATCCCCTGCGGCCTGAAGGTCGACGGTTGGGCTAAGTTCCTTGCGGACAATTCGTCGAGCAAGAACTCGCTTGATCTGAACCGATCGCGTTGGGCGTCCGGTCACTGCAATGTTGCCTGGTTCGATAACAACTTTGCCGTTCTGGAGAGACATCGCGATTGGAATCGTTACGGTCTCTTCAGGAATTTCTTCTTTGCCTTCCTGACGGATTCCAGTTCGCAGAGACAGAATGATCTGACCATTATCGAAGCGAACTCGAATCGGGTCCGTCTTGCTGAACAGGAAGATCGTCGGCGGTTCAGCTTCTTCGCCTTCGGCCGGTGGAGTAGGCTCACCATTGGTCAATTTGATTTCACGTTGGAAGAGATCGCTCATAGCGGCTTCCAGTTCAGTCACGAAATCCTTCTCTGGAACTGCACGTCCCTGGAATCCCAGAGCGTCGATGGCATTGTTAAGTGCCGACTGATGAATCTGAGCGGCAGCACCCTTGGCAACCAGTGCCGCTGGCGGCTGAACTGAACCACCCAGTCGAGCCACACCAATTGTGCGAGAGCTGACTGCAATGTGAGTGTTGCTGGAACGAGCACTGATGCTGTCCGGAGCAACGCCACGGCGTTCCAGAGAATCGAGCATCTTCGTCAGAGTTTCGTTGCCAGTCGAAAACTGCTTATCTGTTTCAGACTGGAACTTTGGCAACGCTTCATCTCGCAGACGGCTTGCTGTGAGAGCTTCGCTTTGTGGCTTGCTTTCGGCGATCTTCTGAGCAGCCATCTTCCGTACGATGCCGCGAATGATCGGGATTCCATCGTAATCCGTCGCCAAACCGACAGTGCGGCTGTTCGTGTCAACATTAAAGCTGGCTCCTGTGGCGTTGACGTGTCGACCATCGAAATGCACTGATCGATTCATCCAGAAATGATGGTTGCCGTTCGTCCAGACAGTTGCAGGACTCTTCTGAGCCTTCGTATTGGACAGAGTGTTCCCATTGACATTCAGATCAAAAGCGGCCGTGTTCTGCGACGGTCGGATGTCGGCTCGTACGTCGACAGTGGTCGTCTGTGACCCTGTGACCCACGCGCCCATGATACAGTCTGCAATACAGCCACTCTCGGTGCGGTAGTCTGAGATCAAACGAGACAGCAGATCTTCTGAAACTGTAAAGTGGACATTGTGATTGAAGTAGTTTTCATTCACGACAGGGCGAATGATTTCGGACGCTGCTGGAAAGCGGCTGCGCAGGGAACGCCATGCGGTGCGAGTACTCTCGGCATCCTTTGCAAGTGCGTTCTTCTCCCACGCAAAAATCGAAGTCAACAGCACATTGATCTGTGCATTCAGAGCTGCGCGGACGGCTGCTTCATCGCCAGTGACTGAGCTTGCAGCCAATGAGGTCTCAAGAGCAGCTTTTAGTTTCTGCAGTGCTGGACGAGTCAAAAACAGGAGTTGATCACTGTTGAGGGTGTCACCGGGAGACAAATTAGCATGTACTTGTTTCTTCATCGCGTCATCCGCGCTTCCGGCCTTGAGTTCTGCCAGATGCAGGTAGGTGACCCAACCCGTACCGTTTGTCATTGCCGTGAGCATTGACTCTGCAGCAACAACAGCTTCCGTCAGCTTGTCGGCCGTGGCATCCTGAGATGCGGTCAGATCGCCTGCTTCACCAGCCAGTAACGCGGCCTGCATCAAAGCAGTGCGACGCAGCAAATGCCGCTTCGTCGTTTCAAGCGGAAGTGTGCTTCCATCGATTTTGCCGGCTGCTTCCGTCAGTTCAGTTGCAGCAACCTTACGAGCATCTGCAGGCTGCGACGCATCGAAAAGAATCGCCAGCTTCGGATTCAACGACTTGGCGAGTTCCGCATCAATCGCTTCCAACGACTCTGCAGAGAGGTCATCCGGAATCGCCAGGGCAGTTTCGGTAACCGCCTGCGTTTCTTCCTGAGTCGCCTGAAGTGCAGTCGGCGATGACGCGGAGATGGTCAGCATCGCGGCAGCCAGCGATAGAACGCCCAACGCTCGCTGAATCGATCGTTTGTGCAGTCCCAAGAACATGATCACTTTCCTTTTACAACTTGCCTGCAATGGCAATCTGCTGACGACACACATCCTGTATCGTCGAGAACATTTGGCAGATTGTGAATTTGCAGACCAACAATGAAAATCCATACAACTGCGCATCTTCTCATTGTTGCCGCAGAATTCCCAATCTATCCATGTCGTTTTTTCGGACAATTCACCGCACTGGGAAGTTCTTACCAAACACAAAGGTCTGCTTCTGGAAAATGCAGCCTTTTTGGGGTTCATGGAGGACCGTAGGGAAATTCAAACTCCGGAAAGGCAAGTATAAAAACCGTCCGACTCAGTTCGACAATGCCAGAATCCACGCTCGTAACCTGTCGCACGCCTCGTGTTGCCAGCCGATTCCAGCTTCATGGGGATCTGCCGCGAAGCGTGTCACCCGAGTAAAGAGTGTCCCACGAACCGATAAGGCAACGCGGAAAAAACAGATTCAGACCACGTCCGTAAATGGGTGGTCATCTGAGAAACTGCCGACGGTAATTCCGCAGCGTGTTGTCTACATTCGAATTCTGTTCCGGCGTCTAACGCGTGTACCAAACATCGCCGGATCTGAAATAGAAATTCGGTCCAGATACGATCGTGCCTCTTTCGATCGAGAACAGGAAAGAGCCAACACCGAATGACTGCCTGCAGATCACGGTATCAGCCCACGTTCTCGGGAAAACGTATAACTCGGATTGAGCTATGTCTGTCGTTGAATCTGACTCACGCGAGAACCATTCATAGGTAAAGGGTTCAGAGACTTTCAGGGCAGCAAGGAATGTCTCGCGATCTTTGATGAGTCGCGAAGCGGTTCGCATGGGCCAATGTGTCCACCACAGCACGAACGCGACGATCGCCACAAGTGTGAGAAATGACCAACACCTGGATATCGATTTTACCATGTGAATGTTTTAAGGACAGGTCGTCAGCCAGAGACCTACTGCTGTGTTGCGGCGTAAATTCCGGCCGCAGCAGCCAATCCCAGGATCACGGCAAACATGATCTTCCAGACGCTGTATGGTCGCTCGCCCTGAACTTCGCCTGTTGCTGCATTAATGAAAACCTGGAATGTCTTCCCGTTAAACCGGTAGGCCATCAGCCAGACCGGCAGCAGCAGATGCTTGTACGTGATGGCATCGTACTGGCTTTTAACACTGCTGACCATTTGCGTGTCACCGCCAATGCGTTGATGAACCTCGGACAGAATCGCAGCGTCTATGCGTTGTCGACCTTCTTTAAAGCACGCATCCAGCTCTATGTCGTACGTTCGAGCCATCAAGCCGGCCAGCATCTGCTGATTGAAGGGCACCACTTTAAGCAGCGGCCATGGTTCCAGAGCCAACATGTAATCTCGGCGCAGACCTGTATTGGCAAGTACTAACACATCATCAAAGAATCGTTGAAACGATCCGCTGGCGGGATACCAGCGGGTTCTTCGTTCGGTGCGTCGATTCTTTCCGTCGCCCACGGTCACGTAATAATGCTCGCCACGCTGACCTGAATACGCGGTGGATGTCATTGAATCAAAAGTGTAATAGGACAGATAGATGCCGTTAAACTTGCCGTCCGCTCCGTCTTTAGAGAATCGATTTGGGGCGAACCAGCGGGAGCGCACCCACTGCTGGAGATTGCGACGTGCATCGTCTTTGTCTATCTGAAACGGCAGGACACCGTCGACCGGGATACGATGTTCCTCGCACTTATGAGCATTCTCAAGCTGCACCGGTGATGCACAATAGGGGCAGAGCGTGCTGGTTAACGTTCCATAGAACTCGACATTGCCACCACAGGACTCGCACCGCAGTTCGCGATGAGTTTTCTCGGTTGCGGCGATCGATGGGTCTTCGTCCACTTTACGATCGCGCGCTTCCTCACGCCATTGCCGGAGTTGCTCCAGCATGGCATGGAAATCCTGCTCCCCAAGGACCTCGTCGCCGGATTTCTCAATTTCTTTAACGTGACCGCAATACGGGCATTTCAGAGACTGGTCGCCAATATGGAATTCCAGATCGGCCCCGCATGATTCACACGGGAACACTCGCCCTTCACCGGAGTCAAACGTGCGTCCCACTTCACCGGTCCGCACGTCTCGACGATGAATATCCAACGGGCCGTTAGGGTCGGTCTCAGACGGCAGTTCCGCAGAGTCATCCTGTGAGTCTGTTTCAAGCGGCATGAAAGGATTGACCCGTTGAATAATTCAGATGAAGAAACAGGAGGCACGAAAGGCAACATGCGCAGACGATTGAAGAGCCAGCCCGACAACGTCTCACCGTCAACGGGCCGTGACGCATTTTCTCTCAACGGGATCAGGAACCAATATCTACGTGCCCAGATGGGCGCATTGAACTATTGGTCCCTGAAACTACGCGTACTGCAATTACGGAGCTGGCATCGGAGGAGGGGCTGGCGGCCCAAAAGCACCAGCCAGTTGAGGCACCTGACCAGCGGCGGCCCAACTCGCCATACCGGCCGTCCAGACCAATGTTGCGGGTGTGATTTGTCCCCCAGCAATTGCGGAAGCGACCTGTTCCGCGCCGTAAGGTCCCTGCGATTGTCCGTTCATCGCAACATGCCACATCGCAGGAGGAGCAGGTGGTGCCATACCCGGTGCCGCTCCGCCTGGAGCAGCACCAGGGAACATTCCCGGCTGCATCATTCGTCCGGCCATGGCAACGCCGATGCCCAGACCCAGTCCAGCCCCTGCACCACCACCGGCGCCATTGTCGGCAGTCATCGCCTGGCCCATCTGATACTGCTGGAATTTTCCGAGGTCGCCGATAACGCCGATGCTCGTGCGAGTATCGAGCGCTTTCTCGACGGCTTCCGGGAGCGAAATGTTGACGATGATCAACTGAGGAATTTCGAGACCGTATTCGTCGTCGATTTTCTCCTGCACAGCCTTGCGCAGCAACTCGCCGAATTCTCCATACTTTGTTGCGAGGTCCAGAGCAGCCACATTCGACTTCGCCAGAATTTCGGCGATCGTGCTGGAAATGATCGATCGTAGCAGTTCGGTCACCGCGTCAGCACCGAATTCTTTGTCGGTACCAACCAGCTCAGTCAGCAATGCCTTTGGCTCAACCGCTTTGACCGCATAGGTGCCAAACGCGCGAATTCGGATGGGTCCGAATTCCGGATCACGCATCATGATTGGATTCGGAGTACCCCATTTCAGATCCGTCAGTTGCTTCGTACTGACAAAATAAACTTCCGCGCGAAACGGGCTGTTGAAACCATATTTCCAGCCGGCGATCGTGCTCAGAATCGGAAGGTTGTCTGTCTTGAGTTCGTAATTGCCCGGTTCAAAAATGTCGGCAATCTGGCCGCGATGAACGAAGATCGCTTTCTGCCCTGGACGAACAATCAGCTGCGCGCCGTTCTTGATTTCGTTCTGATAACGAGGAAACCGCCAGACCAGCGTATGTCGGGAATCATCAACCCACTCGATGATGTCGATCAATTCATTTCGCAGCTTGTCAAACAACCCCATTGAACGGGCTCCCCAAAAAGATTTCCATGGTAATAACGTCGGCCGGTCTACCGGTGTCATCGCTGAATTGTAACGATTGATATTCCGGCGAAGACATTGAAACGTGGCGAAGTCTATATCAGATCACACGATATCCGCCACAGTGAGTTTTTGCACACTTTTTTCTTCTTACAGTTTGCAGCAGAGGCACTTACGCGGTCTCTTGCTTTCACTGTTTAACGGCAACCCGCAGGCGTCGTTGCCTGATCTCGCCTCCGCCTGCGGCTCGCCGTTAAACGAATACACTCAGGAATTGATTCAATCAACAGGCCGCTGGTCAACTGGAATCATGGCACGGAAACATACTCGATACGGATTTCCGTTTCCGAAATGACCGGCCATTCTCCGTCCTGCAGGGCGGTTGCACGCACGGTCAGATTCCATTGGCCTCGCAGTTGTTCGTCGATCTTCGAAAAGATTTGCAGCACTCCGCTGGTTTTGTTCGGCTCGATCAACATCGGTGTTGCGGAAATGAACGCTTTCGCCTCTTCTGGTACAACGAGTTCCACCTTCACCGGCAGCGGAAGTTTGGGAGACCGGGCGACATTGACGGCAATCTCCTGAATCTCCCCGATTGGAGTCACCACGTCGGAATTTTCGGTGGACAGCTTCAACAAAGCGCCCTCCATAATCATAGTGATCCGAGCATTTCCTGGCTTCGTGAGATAACGCACATTGCCTTTCGGATCGGGCACCGCCACAACGCCATGTACGATGATGCGGCGGGTCAGGTCCATTGGCAGCCATTCCGGAAGAAAGCACGGATACCACGCGCGGTTCTGATCGGGGGGGACCGTTAAAATTCCGCCACGAGTTCCCATACGCTGGCGATCCTGTTTGGCGGTCATCTCCAGTTGAATCTCTCCCGCAAAGCCATCTTTGCGAACCAGTTCAAGTTCCGCCAAATAAGTGGTGCCTCGATGAACATCTCGCTGACGTTCTTTGTCGACCACAAGGACTTCGATCGGCGCTGCCATCGTCATGGCCAGCAGTGTTTGATTAACCTGGCGATCAGAGAATTCTCGCGGGCAAAGATTTCCTCCTGCATTGGCTGTGGCGATGCGACGTGACTCTGTCGATCCCACCATCGAACTGCCCACAATCGTGATCAGCTTTGCGACTACGGCCGCGTCCGCTGCGGATTCGAGCATCACTTTTGCGTCCGATTTGCCACCCGGAATCTTCCAGTCGCCGGTGGCGGTCACTCCTGCCGGGAGCCCTTCGACACTTAAAGCGATCTCGCCATCAAAGCCACCAGAACGAAGCGCCTGCACGGCAATCTCGGATTTGCCGGCCAGCGGCAGCGCGACCGTCTGAGGCGCTGTAAGAATAAAGTCCGGTTTCTGTCGCAGGCATTGCAGTCGGTAAACATGATTGTCTAATGTTGACGACACCTTTCTTACAATCGCTGTGTAGGTGCCCGTTGTCGCGGCTTTGAACTGAAGCGTTGGATCGGAATCGACAGCCCCATCATCATTCTCGGCGATAACCTTTCCGGTCTCGTCAAGAACTTCCAGCGACAGATCCGCGACTGGGCCAACGCCCGACGATTCCACGTCAAGAGACCATTGCTCGCCGCTCATCACGGCGATCGAGTATCGTTGAAAGGCTTCGTCGCCACGAATGAATGCCGTGACGGCTTCGGATCCCGTGATTGCCGTCACCTCTTCGTTACGAATCTTCTCCGGCACATCTGAGATCGGGATTTGAACAGAAACGTCTCCGGTTGGTGTCGGCAACTTATGCTGAAAATGTGTGACCACCGGGTCCGACGGAATCGTAATTGTGCTCTTTATCGATTCAAGTTTTGCAGTGCCGGTTTGCAGTCCGGGTCCGAGTGCTTCCAGTTCCAGAGTACTTCCACGCTGCACGCGAGCCGGGATCGTCTCGTGTATCTTCGGCCCTGTGCTTAACGCGAGGCGATACACGAACGCCCGATCACCTCGAAAATCCAAATCGAACACACTGACTGTATATGCTTTGCCTGCAGAAGCGGAGAAGTACAATCCAGCATCCTGTCCCAGCGTGTCCGTGTAGTTGGCTAACAACTGCCCTGACTCATCGCGGACATCCACGACAGGATTCATGTCAACGCCCAATCGTCTTGCCATCAAATCAACAGACACGATCTGATCGCGTTCCGAGACGAACTCATATCGGTCGACTTCAGTGAGACGACTCAGTCGGCCCGCGACAGCGACCGGCAGAGATTTGAGTCGTTGAGGAAGATCTCGCGAACGATGTTCGATGATTTCTTCGCCATGGCTTACGTAGAATACGGCAGTCTCCGACGAACCATTGGCACTCGCTACTTGCCAGCGAACCAGCCCGTCGGGAGTCTCCGCCGGAATGTTAATCAGGCCGCGGACTTCTCTGGGGATCGGCATCGCCGGCAGGCCGCTTCTGGGACCAAACCAATAAGGTGGAGGAGGCATTTGGTAGACGCCTGGAATTCCATCCGTCTGCAACGTAATTCGTTCATCGAGAACAAACCACTGCATGTCGACGGTGAAATCGTAACCGCCCAGAGCGACCTCGTGGGCTTCTCCGGCTTTCAATGCAGGAGGAAAAACATACCCCAGTCCAGGCGATTTCTGGGCCATCGCTGTTTGATGACCGGCTGACAGCAAAAGCATACTGACGATCAGAGTTCGATTTAGGCTGCGTCTTCTGGTGGCGTTCATCGCTGAATGACCTCGATGCGAGTACGAAGTTTTCCAGCGACGGAGCTTAACCTGACTGCGACAGGATTCTACGCAAGGCTCCCAGGTGAACGTCCCTTTCCGCGAGAAAAATCAACCTGACGAAAGAAGATCGTCAGGCTCATGCTCTCTCCGCAGTCTTCCTATGGATGTAGGCTGGACGGAGCGGGCCGAGTAGCTGCTTGTCCACTAGTCGCTGAGGCACCGGAACTCGCTGGCGATCGGTTCGGCCTGGGAAGCAGTATCTCTCAAAAGCCTGACAGACCACCAGTGTCGGTGTTCCGCAGCTAAATCGCATCGACCGGTGACACTGTGACAAGGTGATCTGATTCCAGCTCCACGACTTCGATCTGTACGGGCAATAGCGTTCGCAGCAGGTCGATATGCGTCGTTGTGTGACGTGACAATTTGTGAGTCCGAAATGAGCCGCCTCGCTTTGTTCGGACGGTGTAAGGTTGAGCAGCACTCATCGCCAGTGGAAGCAGAATCTGATCCGCCAGATATTCTCCAACCGGCGCGGGTGACTTCAGGTATTCGCGAATCTGCTGGACCGTCTCTTCGGCCACATGCTCCGCCGAAGTACCAACGCGGCCAAAGCCAGTCGCCAGTTCCGTGACGTTCTCATAAGCCAGTTCGGCGAATACAAGATTCCCAGGACCGTGAGCGGTTATGGGGTCGATTGAGATGTCGTTGGGTTGCAGATTCAGTCGACGAGCCAGACGTTCAGCTTCTCGCTCAGCAATGTTCAACGGCAGATTACTGATCAGAATTCTTGCGGACTTCGAGACTGCTTCACCGCGTTCCAGAAGATTGAATCCTGTCAGCATTTTTGCGGGTTGGATCGTGACATGAATTCGCCCACCGCCTGCGGGGAAGAATCCATAGCGTTCCAGTTTAGCCTCGACGACTGGTCCCATACGATTCAGCAGGGGCAGAAAGACTCGCTGGAGATAATCAAAAGGGGGAGCCCACTGATTGTGAGTTCCTCCTTCGATGACAATCTCTGAGGGTGCCTCGGCCTGAATCAAGGCCGGCAGAACAGTCTGGAGAACCAGCGTCGCGCTTCCTGCAGTACCGACTCGAAACTCATAAGACCCGGGACGCACTGGACCGGGTTGAAACTGCAGTGTTTGAGATCGCAGTTCGGCTCCGATCATTTCCGCATTACAAATTTCGGCGGCCGCTTTCATCGCCGTCAGATGTTGTCGCATCAGGCCGGGCTTCTCGCGTCCAGCACGGATTCGTTCAATTCGGATCGCTTTGCCGGACACTGCCGACAACCCGATAGACGTCCGAAGGATCTGACCACCGCCTTCGCCCTGTGACCCGTCAATTGTGATCATCTCTGCCGCTGCCATGCTGAACCTGAAGTTTCCAAAGTGTC